>DATBWQ010000142.1:0-53183 GCA_036514695.1 Gallionella sp.
CCCGCCGTGTCGGGCAAAGCCCGACCTACAATATTTTGGAATCGAAAATCAAATGCAAATTGACCAACTGATACAAACCATAGCCCTCGCGGCGATACCCGTGCTGTTCGCGATCACGCTGCATGAAGCGGCGCATGGCTATGTGGCGCGGCATTTCGGCGACATGACCGCTTATCAGCAGGGGCGCATCAGCCTGAATCCGCTGCGCCACATCGATCCGGTTGGTACTATATTGCTGCCGCTGCTGACCCTGATGCTGGGGGGCATCCTGTTCGGCTGGGCCAAGCCGGTGCCGGTCAATTTCTCCGCGTTGCGCCGTCCCAAGCAGGATATGCTCTGGGTGGCAGTCGCCGGACCGGCATCGAATCTGGTCATGGCGCTGGGTTGGGCATTACTCTATAAAATGGCATGGTTGAATCCGGACAATTATTTTGCCGAACCCTTGTTGGGTATGGCGGGCATCGGGATTAAAATCAACATCGTGCTGATGGTGCTGAACCTGTTGCCGCTGCCGCCGCTGGATGGCGGGCGCGTCGCGGTCAGCATGCTGCCGCATCGCCAGGCATACCAACTGTCCAGGATCGAGCCCTATGGCATGTTCATCCTGATCTTTCTGGCGATCACGCCGGTGCTGGGCTGGATACTGATGCCGCTGGTGAGTTTGATGTATCAATTGCTTTCGTTGTTATTTGGAATTTAAATATGTTCGCTGATCGCGTGTTATCGGGTATGCGTCCCACCGGAAGTTTGCACCTGGGCCATTACCACGGTGTGTTGAAAAATTGGGTGCAGATGCAGAACGAATACGAATGCCTGTTCTTCGTGGCGGACTGGCACGCGCTGACCACGCACTATGACACGCCGCAAATCATCGAACAGAATGTGTGGGACATGGTGGTGGACTGGCTGGCTGCCGGCATCAATCCGGCACGCGCCACGCTGTTCATTCAATCCAGAGTGCCGGAACACGCCGAGCTGCATCTACTGCTGTCGATGATCACCCCGCTGGGCTGGCTGGAGCGCGTGCCGACCTATAAGGATCAGCAGGAAAAGCTCACTGAAAAAGACCTGAGCACTTACGGCTTTCTCGGCTATCCGTTGCTGCAAAGCGCGGATATCCTGATCTACCGCGCCACCCAGGTGCCGGTCGGTGAAGACCAGGTGCCGCATATCGAATTCACACGCGAGATCGCGCGCCGCTTCAATCATATCTATGGACGCGAACCGGGTTTTGAGGAAAAGGCCGAAGCCGCGGTAAGAAAACTCGGCAGCAAAAAAGCCAAGCTGTATTTCGAATTGCGTACCCGCTATCAGGAGCAGGGCGACGACGCGGCACTCGAGTCCGCCAAATCCCTGCTGGACGAGCAGCAGAGCCTGAGTCACGGCGACCGCGAGCGTTTGTTCGGCTATCTGGAAGGCAGCGGCAAGATGATACTGTCCGAGCCGCGGGCGATGCTCACTGCCGCCTCGAAAATGCCCGGACTGGACGGTCAGAAAATGTCCAAGTCCTACAATAACACCATCACCCTGCGCGAGGACGAGGCCAGCGTCAGCAAGAAGATACGCACCATGCCGACCGACCCGGCGCGCATCCGCCGCAGCGATCCCGGCGACCCTGCCAAGTGCCCGGTGTGGCCGTTGCACCAGGTATATTCCGGCGAGGATACGAAACAATGGGTGATGAAGGGCTGCAAGAGCGCGGGTATCGGCTGCATCGAGTGCAAACAGCCGGTGATCGACGCGGTGCTCGAAGAACAACGCCCGATGCGCGAGCGCGCGCAGATGTATCTGGACGACCCGGCGCTGGTGCGCAACATCATCGCCGACGGCTGCGAAAAGGCGCGCAAACTCGCCGCCGAGACCATGCGCGACGTGCGCGAGGCGATGGGGCTGAGCTACAGCTAGATACTATGGAAGCCATTCTGCAATCGGTGATCACTTGTCCGCACTGCGGCGCGGTAAAAGAAGAAACCATGCCGACCGATGCTTGCCAGTTTTTTTACGAATGCACTGCGTGTCATGCCGTGCTGCGCCCAAAACCAGGCGATTGCTGCGTGTTCTGTTCGTTTGGTACCATGCCGTGCCCGCCGGTCCAATTGCAACGGGATTGCTGTTCACATTAACTCGATATGACCCAAGCCAATATTCTATCTTCCGCGCCGCTGGCCCGCATCCACGGTGAACCGCTGCTGGAGATGCCGCTGGATCTGTACATCCCGCCGGACGCGCTGGAACTGGTGCTGGAGACCTTCCAGGGTCCGCTGGATCTGCTGCTGTATCTGATCCGCAAGCACAACCTCGACGTGCTGGACATCTCGATGGCGCAATTGACGCAGCAATACATGGGCTACATCGAGCTGATGCAACAGCATCGTCTGGAGTTGGCGGCGGAGTATCTGCTGATGGCGGCTGTGCTGATCGAGATCAAGTCGCGCATGCTGTTGCCGCGCCCGACCAAAGTCAACGAAGAGGGCGGAGAAGATCCGCGCGCCGAGCTGATGCGCCGTTTGCTCGAATACGAGCAAATGAAACTGGCCGCGCAAAAGCTCAATGAACTGCCGCAGGCCGGACGCGATTTCGAGATCGTGCAAGTGCTGATCGAACGCTCAGTACATGAGCGCCTGCCGGATGTCAGCGTGGAGGATTTGCGCCAGGCGTGGCTGGGTCTGCTGGCGCGCGCCAAGTTGAATACGCACCACAAGGTGCGCCGCGAACAGCTCTCGGTGCGCGAACAGATGTCGCACATCCTGCGCTGTTTGCAAGGCGGCGAATATGTTGTATTCGACCGGCTGTTCGATGTGCAGGGCGGCGTGGCGAAACTGGTGGTCACCTTCATCGCCGTCCTCGAACTGGCCAAGGAATATCTGGTGGAGATCCAGCAAAATGAAACAATGGGGAATATCTATGTCCGAACAAGTCGAGCCATTACCGCTGAGTGAAGTACCGGCAACTCCCTCTCCCCCGGTGGGAGAGGCTTGGCCTGTCCTGAGCTTGCCGAAGGAGGGAGAGGGGGATGCGCACGCATTGCAGACCATCGACATGCAGCAACTCAAGCGCGTGCTCGAAGCCGCTCTATTGACCAGTGCCGAACCGTTGTCGCTGGCCGAGCTGAAAAAACTAAGCGATGCCCCGCTCGACAATCGCCGGCTGGAGGCGTTGATCGAGGAGATTGCACAGGACTGGCAGCAACGCGGCGTGGAATTGACTCGCGTGGCGAGCGGATGGCGGTTCCGCGCCAAGCCGGAGATGCAGCGCTATCTGGACAGGCTCAACCCGCAAAAACCGCCGCGTTACTCGCGTGCGGTGCTGGAAACGATCGCCATCATCGCCTATCACCAACCGGTCACGCGCGGCGACATCGAGGAAATACGCGGTGTCGCAGTTTCTTCGCAAATCCTCAAAACACTGGAAACACGCGGCTGGGTGGAGGTGGTCGGCACCCGCGATGCACCCGGCAAGCCGGAGCTGTTCGCCACCACCAGACAAATGCTCGACGACCTCAATCTGCGCTCCTTGCAGGAACTGCCGCCGCTGGATGAGATCGGCGCATTGCTGGAACAGGACACGGCTGCACCGGAGGCAGATGCAGCGGCGCCGCGGCTTTCCATTGTCGCATCTGTGGCGGAGTGAAGCCTGCTCAGGCATGAAACTGATCCAATCCCGCGATAATCCTTTCTTCAAGGAACTCGTCAAACTCGCCGGTTCGGCCCGGCAACGCAGCAAGGAGAATCTGACCCTGCTGGATGGCGCGCATCTGCTGGCAGCGTATCTGGATGCCGGAATGATGCCGCAACGCATTCTGCTGAATGAATCTGCATCGCGTGACGACGAGATCGCTTCGTTGCTCGAACGTGCAGGCGATGTGCAGGTCACGCAACTGGATGACAAGTTGTTCGCGGAACTCAGCGAACTGAAGACGCCAACCGGCATCCTCGCGCTGATTGAAATTGCACAGCCCGCCGTACCTGTTGCTGCTGCCCGCTTCGCATTATTGCTTGAGGACATCCAGGACCCGGGCAATCTCGGCTCGATGCTGCGTTCTGCCGCAGCGGCGGGATGCGATGCGGTGTTTCTTTCCGCGGGCTGCGCCGATGCGTGGTCGCCCAAAGTACTGCGCGCCGCGATGGGCGGACATTTTGCGCTGGATATCCACGAGCGGCAGGATTTATCGAGTGTGGCCAAGGCATTCCCCGGCATGCTGCTGGCAGCCAGCCTGCAAGCCACGAACAGCCTGTATGACTGCGACCTGCGCGGCACGGTCGCGTTTCTGATCGGCAACGAAGGGGCGGGGCTGTCCGATAATTTGCTGAATCTCGCCACACGGCAGATCATTATTCCGATGCCCGGCAAGGTCGAGTCGCTGAATGCCGCTGCGGCGACGGCGATCTGCCTGTTCGAGGCGGTGCGGCAACGCATGAGTGGCGCATCAAACTCCTTGACCTGCAAGCCCGTTTCGCTATAATGCGCGCCCCTGTGAGACTGATGTTCGGTTTATCACATACCTTGCTCCACCGCACCGCAAGCGGGGGGCTTTAACCATAAGGAGATGTAATGCGACATTACGAGATCGTTTTTATCGTGCATCCCGATCAAAGCGAGCAAGTGCCCGCGATGATCGAGCGATACCGCACGCTGGTCACGTCCAAGGGCGGTTTTATCCACCGTCTGGAAGACTGGGGCCGCCGCCAGTTGGCTTACCCTATCCAAAAGATCCACAAGGCACATTATGTGCTGATGAACATCCAATGCAACCAGGAAACGCTGGACGAACTGGAGCACGCGTTCCGCTTCAATGACGCGGTATTGCGTCATCTGACTGTCAAGACCAAGGCTGCCGTCATCGAACCGTCCGCAATGATGAAGGAAGAGAAATCCCGCTCCGTGCCGACTGAAGGTGGCTTTAGTGCTGCTCCGGTACCGGCTGAAGAGGGCGTGGCAGCAGCGACTATTTAATTTTTTCATTGGAATTGGCGCGTAATCAGGTTGTCATCAGCGGCGAGTTGATCGCACTAGAAAGTTTGCGTTATACCCCGGCAGGGGTGGCGAGAGTGGCACTGACGTTAAGACACAGCTCGCAGCAGTCCGAAGCAAATGGTTTACGGCAGGTGCAGTGTGAAGTGAATGCGCTGGCGTTTGCCGAGGTGGCCGATAAGGTTGCCCGGTTTGCGGTAGGACAGAACGTTAAAGTGCGCGGGTTCTTAGCTCAGCAAAGTATCCGCAGCCGGCAACTGGTTTTGCATATAAACGACATAATTTTGGAATAAGGAAATATCATGGCTCGTCCATCAGACAAAAAGAAAGATGACAAGAACAAGCGTTCTTCCCGCAACAATCTGTTCAAGCGCCGCAAGTTCTGCCGCTTCACAGTCGAAAAGATCGCTGAAGTGGATTACAAGGATGTGAACATCCTCAAGGAATTCATTTCCGAGAACGGCAAGCTGATCCCGGCACGCATCACCGGCACCAGAACACGCTACCAGCGCCAACTGAGCACCGCCGTGAAACGCGCGCGCTTCCTGGCATTGATGCCTTACACTGATTTGCACTAAGGAGCCCGGTCATGCAGATAATATTGATGGAAAAAGTGACCAACGTCGGCCAATTGGGTGAAGTGGTCAAGGTCAAGAACGGCTTCGCGCGCAATTTTTTGATCCCGCAAGGCAAGGCGAAGCGCGCGACCGCCTCCAACATGGCTGAATTTGCAGTGCGTCGTGCGGAGTTCGAGGCGGCTGACAAGGCCAAGCTGGCCGAAGCGCAAGCACGCGGCGAAAAGCTGGCCGGGCTGACCGTGCAGATCGTGCAAAAGGCCGGTGTGGATGGCAAGCTGTTCGGCTCAGTCACCAATGCCGACATCGTGACCGCGCTGGCTGCGCAGGGTTTTGACGTTGAAAAATCGCAAGTGCGCATGCCGGAAGGCCACCTCAAGCAGATCGGCGACCATCACCTCAACATCGCGCTGCATACCGATGTGGTCGTGGGTATCACCGTTTCGGTGCTCGGCGAACACTGATTCCGCTTCCATTTCATCGGTGATACGGCGTTGGCTGCGTCACGCACTCCTGGATGAAACAACTAGCCATTCGACTAGGCTATCAAAAGACGATAGCCAAGTCGCTGGTTATAGCCGTGCTATGTGCACTGTCAGCGTCGTGCGTTCCTTGCCGCCTTGTCTCACCTTCGAAATGAAACCGGAATAATTCTTTGCATCAAGGCAACACAAAAAGGACTGGCGACAGTCCTTTTTGCTTTTGTAGGGGCGCGATTTAACCAGCGACTAGGCTGGCGGCTTTTGCCAGCTTAGTCGAATGGCTATGCAACGCTATCGCGCCCCTTTTATAAGCCCGGATTATCCAATAGCTCCGTCATTCCCGCGAAGGCGGGGAATCCAGATGATTGAACAATTCCCGAGTAGCGGGTCAACATTGAGGTTTGGCCGTTCCTCGAAACTCGCCGAAAGCAGCTCGTTTTGTCCGCTACGCGGAGTATTGTTCTCGCTGGATTCCCGCCTTCGCGGGAATGACGATTTTTTGGTTTAACGAACAATCTGGGATAAACACAGGGCGCAATAGCGTTGCATAGCCATTCCACTTACCCATCAATAAACGATGGGTAAGTGGCTGGTTAAATCGCGCCCCTACGTTTTCTTCCGGCGGGGTAAAATGTCTATTGCTCAACGGTAAATATCCGGTTCAAATAAATGCAAAACTTTTCCACACCTGACGCGCAACTCGACCAGATCAAACTGCCGCCCCATTCGGTCGAGGCCGAGCAATCGGTATTGGGCGGTTTGCTGCTTGAGGCCAGCGCGCTGGACCGGGTTGCCGACCTGATGACTGCCGACGATTTCTATCGCCATGAGCATAGGTTGATCTTCAACCAGATCGTGCGTCTGAGTGAAATGGCCAAGCCGGTGGACGTGATCACGGTGGCCGAGGCGCTGGAGATCGCCGGTGAACTGGATAAAGTGGGTGGCCTGCCTTATCTGGGCAGCCTGGCGCAGAACGTGCCGTCTGCCGCCAACATCCGCCGCTATGCCGAGATCGTGCGCGAGCGCTCCATCATGCGCAAGCTGGCGGAAGTCGGCACCGATATCGCCAGCAGCGCCTACAATCCGACCGGGCGCGATGCCGCGCAATTGCTGGACGAGGCGGAAAGCAAAGTGTTCGAGATCGCCGAGGCGGGGTCGCACGGCAAGCAGGGCTTTATTCCCATGCCGCCGCTGCTGACGCAGGTGGTGGAACGCATCGAGACCCTGTATGCGCGCGATAATCCCAGCGATGTCACCGGAACCGCGACCGGCTTTACCGATCTCGATCGCATGACATCCGGCTTGCAGCCCGGTGAACTGGTCATCGTGGCGGGTCGCCCGAGTATGGGCAAGACCGCCTTCTCGATCAACATCGCCGAGAACGTCGCGCTGGACAGCAAACTGCCGGTGGCGATCTTCAGCATGGAAATGGGCGCCACGCAATTGGCGTTGCGCATGCTCGGCTCGGTGGGCAAGCTCAATCAGCATGATCTGCGCACCGGACGTTTGCAGGACGATGATTGGGGACGGCTGACGCACGCGCTGGGAAAACTCCACGACGCACCGATCCACATCGACGAAAGTGCCGCGCTGTCTGCAATGGACGTGCGCGCGCGGGCGCGCCGCCTGCATCGTCAGAGTGGTGGGCTCGGACTGATCGTAGTGGACTATTTGCAGTTGATGAGCTCGAATGCGGGCAGAGCCAGTGAAAATCGCGCCACGGAAATCTCGGAAATCTCCCGCTCCCTGAAGGCACTGGCCAAGGAACTGCATCTGCCGGTGATCGCGCTGTCGCAGTTGAATCGCGGTCTTGAGCAACGTCCCAACAAGCGGCCGATTATGTCAGACCTGCGTGAAAGTGGAGCGATAGAACAGGATGCCGATTTGATCCTGTTCATCTACCGCGATGAAGTCTACAACAGCGATTCGCCCGACAAAGGCAAGGCCGAAATCATCATCGGCAAACAGCGCAATGGCCCGATCGGAAAAGTCGAACTGGCGTTCCGCGGCGAATACACGCGCTTCGATAATCTGGCCTCTGGCAGTTATTGAGGCAGGTAGGGTGGGCAGACAGGGTTTACGTCTGCTCGCGCGGTTTGTCATCCGCATGGGCACAAAATCGTGCCCACCCTGCTTGGCTTTTGGCCGGCCACCCGTAGGAGCGCAATTTATTGCGCGATAGCCTGTCCGCAGAATCGCCCGATGAATCGGACTCCTACAACGGCGTTTTGGCTCTATTGGATTGTTTCATTTAAACGCAACCATGGGACGCCACCACTACCACGTCTATGTGATCGAACTGTCGAAAGACGTTCTTTACAAAGGCCGATTCAAGAAAGCCAACCCCGATTACGTCACGGGCAAGCCGTGCGTTTACGTCGGCATGACGGGATTGGATCCCGACGTGCGCTTCGACAAGCACAAGGCGGGTATCCAGTCCAATCGCTATGTACAGGAATTTGGATTGCGGTTATTGCCCGAGCTCTATGAGGTCTATAATCCGATGCCCTATGACGGCGCACGCGACATGGAAGTGGAGTTGGCGATCGGTTTGCGTGAAGCAGGGTATGGGGTTTGGCAGGCTTGAACAAGGTAGGGTGGATAAGCACAGCGCATCCACCGAGCGATATGTGGATGCGCTGTGCTTATCCACCCTACAAAAACTGGATTCCCGCTTCGCGGAAATGACGGCGCTAATGGATAATTTGTGTTAAAACTGAGCGCGATTTTCGTTTGAAGCGCGCAGGGCTTTCGGATACAATGCGCGCTCGTAAAAACAGGCGCGTAGCTCAGCTGGTTAGAGCACTTGGTCGACATCCAAGGGGTCGTTGGTTCGAGTCCAATCGTGCCTACCAAAAAAATCAATGGGTTAGATCAGAAATGGTCTAGCCCATTTTTCTTTTTATGCCATCATGGGTAAACACATGGGTAAACCATAAAATTGCTTGCTTCTCGATAAGGCGAAGTTAAGCTATCAGGCAGCCGATAAAACCAATGACAGTGAAAGCATGGCAGCATGAAGAAATTTACCGTGAATATTACCTGATTTCTAAGGCCGAAGAGTTGTTAGGACATGAGCCAGGTTATTTGTTGCACAAAGGTGCTCTAGGGCATCTCCCCATCTGTGTCATGTCGAAGCATTGGGGTGGCACGATCTTCGATCTAACAAATGTGAACGGTTTTTTTTACGCTACTCCCGTGGAGTGGGTGCGATTGCCTGATTTTGTTTGGTTATTCCCAAAAACGTTGCAACGTTTTGAAGAGGGTGCAGAAGAAGTTACAGTTGAACATACATGGCATCTCCCTAATCCAGAAACAGGGCAAGAACGTCATATTGAGCTCGATGATCCAGTCGTGATTAAGAAGTCTCAATTATTCGTATTAACGAAGGATATTCAGAATCTTTCATTTGACACAAAATCCCAGAAGGCGGAGTCGTCAAATAAAAAAAGCTAAGGCCCAAAAAATTTCCTGAAGCTGAATTGATACCCCCAGATTTGGTAAGCGAAAACCCGGAAATCACAAAACCAGTCGAGCCTGTGAAAATCACGGCAACAGTAGGCAGTTCTAACCGTGAATTCCTGCGGATAGAACAAGTAGAGGAACTCACTGGACTTTCCCGTTCGCTTGAATAAGATCACCGCCGCCTGACAGTAGCAGGCCTTGTCGAAGGGTTGTCGGGCGTAGCCCGACCTACGGATTGTTTTACCTTTGAAATGAAAATGGAATCACATAGCAGTTCAGGTGCATGGGTTGATAGGCCATGCTTTCACCTGCGCTGTGCGTTTTCGGGCAACTCGACCCGTTTGATCACGCCGCTCTCCGACAGCAACACATAGCTGTTATGCACTTCTTTGACTGTGACGCCGGGCACCACTTCCGCATTGGTACTGAACGCTCGTGGCGGCTTGCCGCTAGCCGCCAGGATCGCGACACTCTCAGCCGGATCGCTGGCGACCACTACCCCCTTTAATTGAAAATTGCCGGCCACTGCAAAAGACGAACGTCCGCCCATCAAGCCTGCCGCCGCTTCCAGCCTGGGGGCAGGCTGTGAGGATGGAGGAGGCGATGCGACCGCGCGCAGTGGCGGCTTGAGCAGTTGCATTGCCCAATATGCAGCCGATACGCATAGGGCGATGAACAATACGAAAGTAGTAATCAGGGGCCAGCGTTTCATTGCGTTCCTCTTAAGGGGACATCCAAATAGTTCGACATTCCCGCGCAGGCGGGAATCCAGTTGATTGAATAATCCGCGCCTTGCGCGACAAAATTGTGGTTTTGTCCGCTTTGCGTAGTATTTATCCCAAATAATCCATTAGCCGCGAAACCCCCTCCAGCTCCCCCTTGTCAGGGGGAGTGCTCGGTCTGCCCCTCCCCTGACAAGGGGAGGTTGGGAGGGGTTGGGGTGGAATTTCTGCCTAATGGACAATCTGGGTTTATTTCGCTGGATTCCCGCCTGCGCGGGAATGACGGAGTTTTTTGTATTTCTATAGAGGTTTCCATACCGTTAGCGCACCAGTTGGTTGATCTCGATGATCGGCATCAGCACGGCCAGCACGATCAGCAGTACCACCACGCCCATCGCCAGGATCAGTGCCGGTTCGAGCAATCCGGCAATCGTCATCGCGCGCCGTTCCAGATCCTGCTCCTGTGCGTTGGAGGCGCGTTCCAGCATCGCCGGCAATTCACCGGTGACTTCGCCGGCGCGGATCATGTGGATCAGCATCGCCGGGAAATGTTTGTGTGCCGACAGCGCGCGTGCAAGGCTGACGCCTTCGCGAACACTGTTGGTTGCCTCCTCGACCTGCGCGCGCATCGCGACATTGGTCAGGGTGTCGCGGCTGGTTTGCAGCGCGCGCAAGATCGGCACGCCGGAACCGGTCGTGATCGCCAGCGTGCTGGCGAAGCGCGCCGTGTTGAGACTGCGCTCGAATCTTCCATACAGCGGCGCGGTCAACAGCCATGCGTGCCAGCGCATCTTGATGGCGGGATCTTTCAGTGCACGCCACCAGGCGAAAGCCAGCGCGATGACGGCCAGCAAAACGATCCAGCCGTAATGCCGCACGAAATCCGAGACGCTCAACATCACCACGGTCAGGAACGGCAGTTTCTGTTTGGTGTTGGCGAATACCGAGACGATCTGCGGCACCACATAGGTCAGCAAAAAGATCACGATCAGGAATGCCACCACGGTGACGATCGCCGGATACGTGAACGCGAGCCTGACCTTCTGCACCAGCGCGTTGCGCCGCTCGATATAGTCGGCCAGCCGCGACAGCACGCGCGCCAATTGGCCGATCTGCTCACCGGATGCGACCAGCGCGCGATAGATGTCGGCGAAATCGCGTGGATGCTTCGCCAGCGCATCGGACAGCGAGGCGCCGCCCATCACTTCCGAACGGATCGAGGCGACCAGATCACGCACATAGCTGCGTTCGGCTTGTTCCTGCAACGCGGAGAACGCCTGATCCAGCGGCAGGCTGGCCTCCAGCAGGCTGGACAGTTGCCGGGTGAACAGCGCCAGTTCCACAGTTGATAGATGATCGCCGAATGCGCGGTTTCTGGCATGGCCGGATTCGTCGAGCTGGGCCTCGATCGCTTCGACCTTGATCGGCACCAGGTTCTGGCTGCGCAGCTCGGCGCGTGCCGCACGCGCGCTGTCGGCGTTGACTACGCCGTATTTGGCGGAACCTGCCGCATCGACGGCTTCATAACGGAATGCTGGCACGGTGTGTCCTTATTTCATTTCGTATTTAAAAAGCGAAATATCGTAGGGTGCGTCCCACGCACCATTGCTGTATCAAAGATGGTGCGTGGGACGCACCCTACAAAACCATCGTTGCTTTTAACGCAAATCGAAATTAATCCTTGGTAACGCGCATTAATTCCGCCTGCGTCGTCGTGCCATCGGCCAGCCAACGCTCGCCATCTTCGCGCATCGTGCGCATCCCGTCGTGCTGCGCGGTGGCTCGGATGTCGGCTTCCGATGCGCGGTCATGGATCTGCGCGCGGATCTGTTCGGTGGTCAGCAACAACTCATACACGCCGACCCGGCCCTGATAGCCGGTGTGGCCGCATTTGTCGCAACCGGCTTCATGCCAATATTGCCCCTCCTGCCGTTTGCAGTGCGGGCATAACTTGCGCACCAGGCGCTGCGCGACCACGCCCAGCAATGATGACGAGAGCAGAAACGGCTCGATGCCCATGTCGAGCAAACGCGTCACCGCCGCCGCCGCATCATTGGTGTGCAGGGTCGCCAGCACCAGGTGGCCGGTCAGGGATGCCTGCACCGCGATCTGCGCGGTCTCCAGGTCGCGGATCTCGCCGATCATGATGATGTCCGGGTCCTGGCGCAGAATCGCACGCAGCGCCTTGGCAAACGTCATGTCGATGCGCGGATTGACCTGGGTCTGTCCGACCCCGTTCAATTCGTATTCGATCGGGTCTTCCACCGTCAGGATATTGGTGCTGGTCGCATTCAATCGCGACAGCGCAGCATACAACGTAGTGGTCTTGCCGGAACCGGTCGGTCCGGTGACCAGCACGATGCCATGCGGCTGCGCGATCAGCTTGTCGAATTGCGCCAGCACCTCCGCGCTCATGCCCAGATGCTGCAAGTCGAGCCTGCCGGCTTCCTTGTCGAGCAGGCGCAACACCGCGCGTTCGCCATGTCCGGTCGGCAGCGTGGAAACCCGCACATCGACCGGCTTGCCGCCGATGCGCAGCGTGATGCGGCCATCCTGCGGCAGGCGTTTTTCGGCGATGTCGAGCTGCGCCATGATCTTGATGCGCGAGATCAGCGATGCGTGGATCGCCTTCTTTGGCCGCACCACATCGCGCAAGGTCCCGTCGATACGAAAGCGCACCACCGAGATCTGCTCGAACGGTTCGATATGGATATCCGAGGCGCCTTCGCGCAACGCCTGTGTCAGCAGCGCGTTGATCATGCGGATCACCGGCGCGTCGTCGGCCGATTCCAGCAAGTCCTCGATTGCGGGCATGTCCTGCATCAGCTTCGCCAGGTCTAGATCGGACTCGTATTCGTCGATGACCTGCGCCGCGTCGCCGCCCGAATCGGCATAGGCTTTGGCGATTGCCGCTTCGAGCTCTTTATGCGGCATCGTTTTCAACCTGATGCGCCCGAAATTGCGGCTCACTTCCGCAATCGCGCCAGGCATGGTCGCATCCGATATCCAGACTTCAATGGCGCTGCCGCTGCGCTGTGCCAGCAGCCCGAAGTCGCGGGCGAACGAGTAGGGGAGCAGGCGGGCATCCATTACGGCATCATTCGTTGTGTATCGTTACTGTGCCGCTGGATCTTGCGCAGCAGGCTGTGAAACAAGTGGATCGATTTCTGGCACGCCGGACTCGGCCTGATTGGACAACGGGCCACCGACCATGCGCCCGTCCTGCAGCGGCGGCAACAGCGGCGCACCCATGTCAGGCAGCACCAGGGATTTTTCCGGCTGACCGGCGATCTCGGCATTACGGATGAAATCATAACGATTGTTTGTCAGGTTCACGCTCTGCTCGCTGCTGCGTATCACGGTCGGCCGCAGGAACACCATCAGATTTGTTTTGACGCGTGAGCGTTTCTGGTATTTGAACAGGTTGCCGAGGATAGGGATGTCGCCCAGGCCCGGCACCTTGACAACGCCTTCGCGCATGCTGTCGTCGATCAGCCCGCCCAGCACGATGATCTGTCCATCGTCCACCAGCACGTTGGTCTCGATGGAGCGCTTGTTGGTGATGATGCCGGCGGAACCGGTCGCATCCTGCACGCTCGAGGTCTCCTGATATATCGCCATCTTGACCGTGCCGCCTTCGGAGATCTGCGGACGCACGCGCAGCGACAGGCCGATATCCTTGCGCTCTATCGTCTGGAACGGATTGACGCCCGCGCCGCCGCCCGACGCCGTGGTCGTGTATTGGCCGGTAATGAATGGCACGTTCTGGCCGACGATGATCTTTGCTTCCTCATTGTCGAGCGTGATCAGGTTGGGCATCGACAGGATGTTGGCATCGTCGTCAGATGCCAGCGCGCGCGCCAGCGCACCCAGGCCGAGCTGACCGGCGGTCTGGCGGAAGATGCCGAGGGACAAGCCGTTGCCCGGCGGCAGCGGACCAGCGGCAGCCTGGTTGATCAGGTTGTCGCCGCCGGTGCCGAATCCGGTCACGCCACCGACCCGATAGTTGCTGTTGGCATTCCCCGACAGTCCGGCCCATTGCACGCCGAATTCTGCGGCTCGCGTGGCGCTCACTTCGACGATCAGCGACTCGATATAGACCTGGGCGCGGCGCGCATCGAGCTGGTCGATGACGCTGCGCAGATTGCGGTAGACCGCTTCGCTGGCCGTGATGATCAGGGTGTTGGTCGCCGGGTCGGCCTGGATGAATCCGGCCGCACCGCCGGTGGGCAACGGTCCCTGCACTGACACGGGCGACGCTGGCGAAGAGGGTGCTGCCGGAGTTGTCGCCGATGTGTCCGCAGCCACCACGGCACGCAAGGTTAGCGCGAGCTTGGCCGCCTCCGCATTCTTCAGATACACGACATGCACATTGCCCGGTTGCGAGGTGGGCTGATCGAGTTTCGCGATCAGCGATTTGGCCAGGTTGGCGCGTGCCTCGGATGGCGCGCGCACGATGACGGTGTTGCTGCGCGAGTCCGCCAGCAGGCTGATGCGACCGGCATCGCCGCCAGCAACGGCGGCTCCCGGCTCGAGCAAGCGATTGACCATCACCGCGATATCGCTGGCGATCGCATGACGGATAGGAACCACGTCAAGTTCGCTGCTGGCCGGACTATCCAGCGCCGTGATGATCTTGCCCAGCCGCAGCAGGTTGTCGGCGTAATCGGTGATGATCAGCGAATTGTTTCCCGGGTTGGCATTGATGGTGTTGTTGGGCGAGATCAGCGGGCGCAATACCGTCACCAGATTGGCCGCCGATTCGTAATTCAAGCGAAAGACCTGCGTCGCAATCTGGTCGCCGCGCGTGGCGCCGGCCTGGCCGGAACTGGATTGGAAAGGTCCGGCCTGCAACTTGGCGTCCGCTTCCGGCACCACTTTGGTATAGCCGTTGCCGGTCACCACCGTGTAACCGTGCAAGCGCAATACCGAGGTCAGCAACTGGAAAGCCTGGGCCTTGCTGAGCGGTTTCTCCGATACCAGGTTGACCTTGCCCTTGACGCGCGGATCGATGATGAACGTGGTATTGGTGTAATCGCCAATCGCCGCGATCACCGAGTCGATATCGGCATCGACGAAATTGAGTGTGCCATTGTCGGGTCCTGCCGGTACACTCGTGCCGGTGGTGTCATTCGTGCCCGGTTGCTGTGCCTGCGCCGTCTGCATGGCCGCCATTGCACACAGCAACATAACCATGATATTCAGATATGGCCATCTTGACGGTTTTAGCCCCGTCTTTGTTGATTTGATCTTTTTCATTTCGCATTGTCCAGTAGAACCGAGCCGATTCCTTCCCCCTTGCAGAGGGGGAGAGCGGGGCGAGGGGGCAATTAGGATGGGGGTAGAGCAGTGTAAAGGTAGCGTTTCTACCCCCTCCCTAGCCCTCCCCCTGCAAGGGGGAGGGGATGTTGCGGCTTCCTCATACAATGGGGAGAACGTAGCGATGGGGCAGGATATTACGGTTAATGGATTATTTGGATTCATTTGAATTCCAGCGCGATGACTTCACGATCTTCCTGCTTGCGGCGTTGGCCCAGCAGATTAAGCAGGTTCGCCAGCTTCTCTTCCTGTCCCGCCTCGGATTGCGCCGTGCCAGAGAACTGCAAACGTCCATTGCTGAACATCCCCGAGCCGTTCAACAACATCGGTCCCTTGACCGTCTTCAATGTCACTGTCGCCTGTGATCCGCGCCAGGCCAGCGCCAGATCATAGGCGCCCAGCGGTTTTACCGGCGACAGCCGCGAAGCGATATCACTCAGTTCCAGGTTCATGGTTCCGGTCACTTCGATCCTCCCATCCTGCCGTGTCAATTGCAGCGGTTGCCATGACAGCCGCATCTGGCCGGACGGCTGCACCGTGTTCAGCGGCGCACCCAGTGCGGCCAACCGCTCCGCCGGCAACGTGATCGCCGCAGGACTCACTTGCCATTGATGCCAGTCGCCTGTCACGCTGACCGGTTGCGACAACGCCGCAGCGTTTTCCAGTTCGGCATCGACACTGCCCAGCAACACCGTCGGCGACAGCCGCCATGCGAAGCGCCCGGGAAACAGCGGCGTCACCGGATCGCTGCCACCCGCTGCGCCGCCGATGAAGGCCGAGCCGCGCCACAATGTGCCCTGCGCATCCCCCAGTGTCAAGCGGCCCGCGGTCTGCGTCTCTACCAGGGAAGCCAGCCAGTTCGCCGGAAATAACATCAGCGCGGTGAGCGCGGCACTGATCATCCCTGCCAGCGACCATATCAAAAGGCGGCGCATTAAAAATCCAGATTTGCGAGCATCCGCTGCGCGGATTGCCTGCTTACCCCGCTTCATCCCGTACGGGCGATTCATGAATCGCCCCTACTGCGTTGCGTAAAAAATTTAGTTCCGGCCAACTTAAAAATTACCCTTCACTGAAACTTCGTTTTCTTGCTTACATATAACCCATATGCGGCGCGGCGAAATTTTTCGCGCGCCTTGCATTTGGGCGAACTCTGAATTTTCAGAGGTTCCCATTAATCGTTCCTTGCCTGGCGCAACGTCAATGTTGCATCGACCATGTCTGCCTGGGCCAGCGCGACGATATCGGCATCGACCACGTAAAGCAGCGCGGTCTTCTGCATATCTTCCAGCCATGTCAGTGTGCCGGCAAAAGATACCGCGGCGAGTTGCACCTTTGCATAGTCGCCGGTCGATATCACGCTTTGCGGCTTCAGACCGCTGCGCGCAAGCGCAGCTTCGATGTCCTCCCTGGATATCGCGGCCACTGCAGGCGCGGCCTTCCCGGAAAGCGCTTCGGCTTGTTTCGCCAATGCCTGCAGTTGCGCGACTTGCTGGCGCAGCAGTGGCAGACCCTGGTTCAGCAATTCACGTCCGGTCAGGGCAGGGGCTATCAGCAATGCGTAGATCAGGCCGAATATCACCACTGCGGCGGCGGCAGAGAGCATCGCGCGCTCGCGCGCATCGCGCATCGCCCAGAATCCCGAGAGCGATAGTCTGGATCGAGCCAGCAGGCCAGTCAGATTCATTTCGCGCCCCTGATTTGCCAGACGATCGTGCCGGATTGTTCAGGCGCAAGCTTCAGCGACAGGCCGCGCTGAGCCAGCGCGGCTTTCATCTGTTGTGTCGGTGCTTCGCGATCCCTCAAGCGCACCGACAGGCTGCGGTCGCGATATCCGAGCGCGGCGATGGAGGGCGGCGACGGCAGCGTTGCCGTGACGACAGCCCAGGCCTCGCCGAAGGCGGCTGTCATCGCGGTAAAGTCATCCGGCGCGGCCATCCCTGAATCGCGTTTGGCAGCCGCGATCTTTTGCTGCATCTGCGCAAGGGGGTCAATGATCACGGACTCGTTCGGGTAAGCCGATTTGTAGATCTGGATCATCGATGAGCGCAAGGTATCGGCTTCACTCTTCATGCGCCACCATTCGATATTCAATGCGCTGACATTGATCAGCAGAACCGCAGCGGTCAGCGCCAGCGGCCAGCGCCAGGCATGCCAATCGAACCTTGTGCCGGTGTTCGTGCCCAGTCCCGCCATCAGGTCGAGTGCCGTGCCGCGGGCTCCGGCTATCCAGCGCGTCCAGTTGTCTGCAGAAATGCCGATGCGTTCCTTCAGTGCGGGCACACCGTTGACCGCTTCCTGGTATACGCGCAGCGCCGATTGGGGCACGTAAAGTGTGACCGGTGCTGCGGGCACGATCGCGCACAGTGTCTGGATGACCCCGTGCGCTGCCGCTTCATCAGATCCGCCATCGATCGCGACACCGATGCCATCCTGCTCCGATAGGCGCAGCGTCAAGTCCATGTCGGCGCCCTGCTGGCAGATGGCGGCAGTCACGATGCCTGGTTGACCAGCTTGTCCTGCCGGACAGGACAAGCAGGATTGTGCGGGCAACGCCGCGATATCGCGCGCGCCGAGCGCGGTGAATGTACTGGCCAGAAGGTCGAGCCATGCGCGCTGTGCCACCGCGATCGTGCGCATCCCGTCGGACAGGCCGCCCGCGATGATCACGCAGTCTGCCGGATCGCAAAGCAACTGCTCTTCCACCAGGTTTGGTAATGCGGCCTTCAGCCTGGCGGCCGAGAGCGGCGGAACCTGCACGCGCAGCATGGTGACGTCGCTGCCGGCCAGCAACAGCACCACGCGTTGCATCCTGCCTATGGTATCGGACAGATCCGTCAATGGCGCTACGCCTTCGCGCTCGATCGCGCCACCATCCGACACCAGCGCAAACGGACAAGCCAGGGCAAGCCATTGCGGCGTGCGGTCGGCGACGGCTTTGGAAGGTAAGCGGATATAGAGTGTGCTCAAGGCTTCTCGTTAGTTTTACTGATGGGGATGTCTGGAAAACCAATGTTTGTCATTCATGCTTCCAATCTTAACATTCTCTCCGCGAGATGTAAGGAGCCAATCGCTCTTCCCATTGAGAATTGATAAAGCGAAGTGATTTTGGCACCAGGGTTTTACGGAATGGCGAGCAGGGAGTTTTTACAGGGGACATTGATAAATAAGATATGCTTGTGGCAGACAATCACCACGGACTGTGCTGAATGAAACTGAAGAAACGACACTCTATTATCGTCTGCATGCCAAGCTGCGTTGCGTTGATATTACTGCTGGCTGTTCCGCAAGCAGTGAGTGCCGCCACTTATGTACCTATGACACTTTCTGTCAGCGCCGGTCAGCGCAAAGATAATCTGAACTGGAGCATCGCGGGCAACGGAGTTAACGTTTTGTCGGAGCTCAAATGGGAAAGTCTGGCGATAACCCAGCTTCAGGCTGCCGCTGAATTCCATCTTAAAAATGACCTGAGGTTACGCGCCAGGCTGGGTTATGGCGTGATTGATTCCGGCAACAATCAGGATTCGGACTATGACGGCAATAACCGTACCCTGGAATATTCCCGTTCGAACAATAAAGCCGGCGGGGATGTGCTCGATGCCAGCATAGGCTTCGGGAAAAAGCTGCGGATGCGCGACCTTGGCGCGGGGAGGCCTTTCTATGTGACGCCTTTTGTCGGCCTGTCCATGCACCGGCAGAACCTGACGATGACTGATGGCGTGCAAACTATATCTTCTGCATCCACACCCCCATTGGGACCACTTCCCGGCCTGGCCAGCAGCTATGACGCGCAATGGATGGGTCCTTGGCTGGGCGCGGAGGCGCTGGTCGAAACGGAGCGTGGCTGGGCGGTGATAGTGAATGCGGAATACCATCTGGCCGATTATTCAGCCAGCGCGAACTGGAATCTACGATCCGATTTAGCCCATCCTGTCAGTTTCAGGCATGCGGCCACCGGTGAGGGCTTCGTAATGTCTCTGGGAGCTTCATATCCGGTTGGTAAAAACTGGAAAGTAAATTTCACACTGGAACACCAGCAATGGACTACGCGCGCCGGTAGTGACTGGGTTTATCTTGCTGACGGCACGGTGGGTTACGCGCGCCTCAATGCCGTGAACTGGGATTCCACCGCGTACAACCTTGGCATCGCCCGTAAGTTCTGATGAAACCATTGTGAGACTCTGGTGAAACTCGCCAACCGGTGCGCAAGCGCACCCTACCGGACTACCGGATTTGTAGGGTGCGCTTGCGCACCAGATCACTCTCCAAAACCCTTGCCATCATTCGTTTCCACAATACCGCCCCAATTTTCTGGATACTTTCCTTCTTCTACATAGCGATGAAACGTGGAGTAAGGCCAATCGACCACATTAGCGACGTAACCATGCTTGACTGGGTTGTAATGTATGTAATCCAGATGCCGTACTAAATCCATTTCATCGCGAATGAGATGTTCCCAGAATCGTCGTTGCCATAAGCTGCCTTCACCCCGCTTATTGCGCGAAGCTGAGAGGTGTTGCCGTGGAAGCCACGGTGCACAATCGCGTGTGACGTGTTGCTTGATAATAGACCAGCGCAGCGAAAAATCATTATCGTTTTGCGGAAGCCGCCAGACTGTATGCAGGTGATCGGGCATTAACACCCATGCAACAATCTCAAAAGGCATTTCCAAACGCACCTTGTCGATAGCGTTACGCAAAGAATCGCGGCAGCGTGGGTCAGTCAAAAGCGCCTGACGACGGTATGTGATGACGGTGAAAAAATAGGTGGCACCAGGAATGTCGGCGCGTCGGTATTCTGGCATGTGGGCATTTTAGCCAGAAGCGCTTGGTGCGCAAGCGCACCCTACAAACTATATTCCAATTCTCAATGAGCAAAATTATGTAGGGTGCGTTTACGCACCATCATCGCCAAATGGTGCGCAAGCGCACCCTACAAAATGCATTTCTTTAATATTCCCGAATCCAGATCAGCTTGGTGAACGTGCCATTGCGCTCGAGCAACGCCTGCATCTCCAGGCCGGCCCGGGTCATGCGTACTTTGCCATTGACCAGAAAGTAATTGGTCGTGACCGATGCATCCCCGGGCGAAGTGGAAACAGGCTTGCCCGGCAAGCGGCTTCTGAAATCGGCGAGGTCGCGAAAGCTGGCGGTGTTGCGGTTAGTCACCAGCGCGGCTGCATCTGCTGGTGATAGCGTGTCTATCATTGCGGCCAGCACTTCGGCGGGTGCGGTATTGACATTGACCGGCGTGGCGCGCGGCAGGAAAATCACTAAATCCTTCAGTCTGTCGAGCATCTCCACGGTAAAGCCCGGTACCGCGAGCATGTCTTCCAGTTGTGAAAGTTTCATCGGCTGTGGGCCGGAGCGACGCATGGCAGCGGTGGTTTCCGGCTTGTTGTGTGTCGCCGCCATCGCATCGGCGGTCGCTTGCGCCAAAGCCGGATCCAGCTTGGCATGGTCGAGCAGTCGCGCGAAAACAGTGACTTCAGCGGGATCGATGATTCCATCGGGGCACAGATTAGTCAGGTTGTAACGCGCCTGGGCATCGCTGATGCCGCCCGATAGGGTTGCATCGGCAATATCGGTATCGGCATGACCGCTTTCGATATATTGATCGAGCCGCGTTTCAGCAAGCGGAACCGCCCATGGCTCATCCAGATTGTCGATGCTCGAGTGTTTCGCATCCTCGCGCAGGATCAGGCCGGCCCAATCCAGCGCGCCGCGCAGGATCCATTGCTTCTGCAATTGCAGGCGCTGGTTCTCGATCGATCGCACCTGCACCTGCTGCTGCCAGAAAAGGCTGGCGACTATCGTGATCGCCAGCGTGGTCAGCAGCAGCGCCGTGATCACCGCTACTCCGCGTTGCCGATTGAATAAGACAGGGCTCTTCCTCATCCCATTTTTAAATCAAAAGTAAACTATCGTAGGATGCGCCATGCGCGCCAATGATAATGGTGCGTGGAACGCACCCTACATAATTATTGTTGTTTTGAAATAGAATTGTAATCACACCGCCCCCAGCAGGAATATCTTGAGCAGGCCTGTATCCTGCCCTCGCAATCGCAGCGTGACTTCCAGTCCGGTCGGCTGCAAAGGACTCTTTGCCGGGCCGCCAGTCGAAGCCGGCATCAGCGTGTCGGCGTCAGAGCGCCAGCCGCCACTGAACCATAGCCGCATCTCCATGGCGGTCACATCCGATTGCAGTGTGACCGCCTGAGTTGTATCGGTATCATTTGCGGCAGATCGCCATAGCATATCCAGTTCCCTCAGGTCGCGCGTCGCAGCCGATTCGCGCCTTGTCAGCATACCGTCACTGACGCTATAGGTGATGACTTGCAGCCGCGATGGCTGGTTGTCGGCAAATACCATGCGCACAAGTATCAGCCGCCCTTGCTCGAGGGCGAGCGGCAGCCGGTCCGGCAGTATCGAGTTGTTGGCCAGATGCGCACAATCGCTTTGCAACTGGGCGAAGGCGAGTTGCATCCCGCGTGTCTGTTCAAGATCGCTGGTGAGCGCGATGCGCGCCCGCACGATGCCATCGAGTCCGCGCCAGCCGAGTATTGCGACGAATCCGAGCACACTGATGGCGACCAGCAGTTCGACCAGGGTCAAGCCCCGGTGCTTGAACTTCGGCAATGAGGTCTGCATGCCGTCATTTTCGATCGGACTATGGCGCATTCGGCACCACCTGGGCCAGCTTGATGATGCGTCGACCGGAATTTTGCGTGCCCCCTGTGTTTCGTGAATCCCTGGTATTTTGTGTATCCAGGACACTGACCTCGACGCGGCGGAAGAAGGGGTTGGGTGTGGCGAACACGTTCTCTTCGCAGATCAGAAGCAACTCGCCTTGCGGGCAATCGAATCTGCGTTGACCCAATGCAGGCCATTCATGCGCCAGGCGGATCTGCGCCAGCCGGTTTTCAGCCGACCAGGTCGCCATCACCGAACCGCGCAAGTCGCTGCTGTTTTGCGTCAGGCTGCCCACCGCACGCAGACTGGCGCCCAACGCGGTGCCGACGATGGCCAGCGCCACCAGCACTTCGAGCAGAGTGAAACCTGCGCTGTGATGTAAAGGTGGCCTCATGTTATTCCACCGCAAAGTGTCCGATCCCGTCTGCACGGATGGCGACCTGCGCATCGCCTGTTGCAAGCGTCAAGACAAATGGCATGCCGACCGGTTCGCGGCCGAACACGATGCGCAATGGAATTGATTGCTCGGGTGAAGGCGGGTTGATCAACAAGGTGACCGGGAAGCGTTTGAATTCACGTTCACGCAGCATGTCATCCTGCTGGAGAGTTTGCCAGGTTTTCCCGTCGCGCAGCAGGAAGCGATAACGGTCAGCCTCTGCTTCGAATGCGATCGGACGGTTGCGCACGATCGCCTCGTCGCGCGCCAGTTGCAACAGCAGCGCGATCCGTTGCGCGTCGTTCTGCAATACCTGACGCTCATCCGGCATCGCATTGAAGGACACCATGCCGAGCGTGATGCCTACGATCACCATCACCACCAGCAATTCGAGCAGGGTGAATCCGCGTGATGGCCTTGTTAAATCCCCCCTAGCCCCCCTTTTCCAAAGTGGGGAATGTGCTCCGACAATGGTTTTTATCCCCCCCTTTGGCTGCGGGAGGGTCGCTGCGTAGCAGCAGGGCACCCACCGGCGTACCCCTTGCGGGTGAAAAGGGGGGCTAGGGGGGATTTCAACTGTAGAGGCAAGCGCTGTACTCAATTTTGCGATGCCTAATAATCATTCAAGCAGATGTAATTACAGGTTCCACGAACCGATATCGGCATCGTTGCCGACCCCGCCCGGCTGACCGTCCCCGCCCAGCGAAACTACATCGATCTCGCCCCTGATGCCGGGAGACAGATATTGATAGGGATTGCCCCATGGATCTTTCGGCAGTTTATCGAGATACCCCCCGGTCTTCCAGCCATCAGAGGCAGGGCCTGTGGCCGGCTTGGTGATCAGTGCCTGCAAGCCCTGCCCGGTAGTCGGATAACGCTGGTTGTCGAGTTTGTACAGCTTGAGCGCCTGCATCACGGTGGCGATATCCTGCCTGGCCGCGATGATGCGCGCATCGTCGGTGCGCCCCAACAACTTGGGCACGACCAGTGCGGCCAGAATGCCCATGATGACCACCACCACCATGATTTCGATCAGGGTGAAGCCGCGTGCGGTGCAAGGGCTGCGAGATGAAAGCATAAATACGTTGCGCATAAGTCGAGAATTTTAAGATGTAATGAATGAATCGTCAGTATAAGTCCGAAGTCAGGTTTCTACACTGTCATCGAGTTGATGGAATTTCAATCCGGTGCCGGACGGACGTTATTCATGGTTTCATGATATGCCGAATGCATGCAATGAATTGTAAATTCTGCCGGGGACACTATAATGCGCGGTCTCGGGCGGCATCCGTCGAAGGTTGGATCACGCCTTGTAGTGCTTCAAGTGCGGCATCGCCGCATTTTGTGTTTTTAGAAGAGAAAATATGCCAGTTATCACTTTACCGGATGGTTCGCAACGCAGCTTTGCCCAGCCAGTGACCGTTGCCGACGTCGCGTTGAGCATAGGCGCAGGTCTGGCGCGTGCCGCGCTGGCCGGCAAGGTGGACGGCCAGTTGGTGGATACCTCGCATCTGATCGCGCACGATGCCGCGCTGGCCATCATCACCGGCAAGGATGCGGAAGGCGTGGAGATCATCCGCCATTCCACCGCGCACTTGCTGGCTCACGCGGTGAAAGAGTTATTTCCCGATGCGCAGGTGACGATAGGCCCGATCATCGAGAACGGTTTTTTCTACGACTTTTCCTATCAGCGCCCGTTCACGCCGGAAGACCTCGCGGCGATCGAGAAGCGTATGGCTGAACTCGCCAAGCGGGATATCCCGGTGACGCGCAAAGTGCTGCCTCGCGACGAAGCGGTAAGCTACTTCAAGGGCATCAATGAGCATTACAAAGCGGAGATCATCGAATCCATTCCGGCGAATGAAGATGTGTCGCTGTACACCGAGGGCGACTTTACCGATCTGTGCCGCGGTCCGCACGTCCCATCAACCGGCAAGCTGAAGGCATTCAAGCTGATGAAGCTGGCGGGTGCATACTGGCGCGGCGATTCGAAGAACGAGATGTTGCAGCGCATCTATGGCACGGCATGGGCGAAGAAGGAGGAGCTGGATGCCTATCTGCATCAACTCGAGGAAGCCGAGAAGCGCGACCACCGCAAGCTGGGCAAGCATCTGGAATTGTTTCACATGCAGGATTCGTCGCCCGGCATGGTGTTCTGGCATCCCAAGGGCTGGACGTTGTGGCAGGAAGTCGAGCAATATATGCGGCGCAAATTCCGCGAGCACGACTACCAGGAAGTGCGCACCCCGACCATCATGGACAGAACCCTATGGGAAAAGTCCGGCCACTGGGAAAACTATCACGACAACATGTTCACCACCGCATCGGAGAATCGCGACTACGCGGTGAAGCCGATGAATTGTCCCGGCCATGTGCAGATATTCAATCATGGTTTGCACAGCTATCGCGATCTGCCGCTGCGACTGGCGGAGTTCGGTTCCTGCCACCGCAACGAGACGTCCGGTTCGCTGCACGGCTTGATGCGGGTGCGCGGTTTCACCCAGGACGATGCGCATATTTTCTGTACCGAAGAGCAGGTGCAATCCGAGGTGTCGCAGTTCATCGTGATGTTGAACGAGGTGTATCGCGATTTTGGTTTCGATGACGTTCTGGTCAAGCTGTCCACGCGCCCGGAAAAACGGGTCGGCTCCGATGAAACCTGGGACAAGGCCGAAGCCGGCCTGGCATCAGCCCTGAAGCAAAACGGCCTGGCTTATGATGTCCAGCCGGGCGAGGGCGCCTTCTACGGCCCCAAGGTAGAGTTCACGCTGAAGGACAGCCTGGGCCGCCTGTGGCAGTGCGGCACGATACAGCTCGATTTCAATTTGCCGGTGCGTTTGGGCGCCGAGTTCGTGGATGAAGACAACAGCCGCAAACCCCCGGTGATGCTGCATCGCGCCATTCTGGGTTCGATGGAACGCTTCATCGGGATTTTGATCGAGCACCATGCAGGAGCCTTCCCGTTGTGGTTGTCGCCTATCCAGGTTGTACTGATGAATATCTCCCAGGCGCAGGAAGAATATGTGACACAAGTGGCGCAGCAGATGCGGGCCGCCGGGCTGCGAATACAACTGGATTTGCGCAATGAGAAGATTACCTATAAAATACGCGAACATAGCTTGCAGAAATTACCTTATCAGCTGATCATCGGCGACAAGGAAGTGGCTGGAAGTTTGGTGGCCGTGCGTACCCGCAGTGGCGAAGATCTCGGACAGATGACGCTGGAAGCCTTGCTTCAGCGCCTGCAAACCGAAATCAGGAACGGGTAGCACGGCTTGCGTATTGTTTAAAGGGAGATATTGCAATAGCACAAGAAAAATCGCAGCGCATGAATGAGATGATCACCGCACCGCAAGTGCGACTCATTGGTGTCGAAAAAGAGCCCCTCGGGATAGTCGCCATCGCAGAAGCATTGCGTATGGCGGATGAAGCGGAGTTGGATTTGGTGGAGATCTCGCCGTTGGCGGATCCGCCGGTATGCCGCATCATGGACATCGGCAAATTCAAATATGCCGAGAGCAAAAAGCTGCATGAAGCCAAGCTCAAGCAAAAGCAGGTGCAGATCAAGGAAATCAAGTTCCGTCCGAATACGGATGAAGGCGATTACAACATCAAGCTACGCAACTTGATCAAGTTTCTGGGAGAGGGCGACAAGACTAAAGTCACGTTGCGTTTTCGCGGTCGTGAAATGGCTCACCAGGAGATCGGCATGCGCTTGATCGAGCGCGTCAGGGGGGACCTGGAAGAGCATGGTGTGGTCGAACAGTTTCCCAAGATGGAAGGCCGCCAGATGGTGATGGTATTGTCGCCTAAAGCCAAGAAGAAGGAAGTCAAGGCAGACAAGGAAGTAAAGGCGGTCAAGACGGTCAAGGAAGTTAAGGCGGTCAAGACGGTCAAGGAAGTTAAGGAAGTCAAGGAAGAATAAGCAGCAGTTGCTTCGACAGCAAGGGGATGGTCGAAGTGATGTAGCAAACAGTCCCGATAAAAAGTGGTGTATGGGTCGTCAAGTTTTTCCACAGGAAAACACCTACCACCATAACTTGAGGAGTAGTCATGCCTAAAATGAAAACCAAGAGCGGAGCGGCCAAGCGTTTCAAGATCCGCGCCGGCGGCAGCATCAAGCGCTCACAAGCGTTCAAACGTCATATCCTGACCAAGAAGACCACCAAGAACAAACGCCAGTTGCGCGGCACGATCGAGGTCCACTCAACCAATACAGCATCAGTGCGCGCCATGATGCCTTACGCATAAGGAGCGGATCATGCCAAGAGTTAAACGTGGAGTAACAGCACGCGCCAGTCACAAGAAGATCCTCGACCTGGCCAAGGGTTATCGCGGCCGCCGCAAAAACGTCTACCGTATCGCCAAGCAGGCGGTGATGAAAGCCGGGCAATATGCCTATCGCGATCGCCGTCAAAAGAAGCGTCAGTTCCGCACCTTGTGGATCGCGCGTATCAATGCGGCTGCGCGCGAGCAGGGCCTGAGTTACAGCGTATTCATGAACGGCCTGAAGAAAGCATCGATCCAGGTCGACCGCAAGGTGTTGTCGGACATCGCCGTGTTCGACAAGGCCGCGTTTGCACAGTTCGTTGTGCAGGCCAAAGCCAGCCTCGGTATGTAGGTTGGGTTAGGCGCGTTTTTGCGCCGTAACCCAACATGGGAACGTTGGGTTCGCAATTACAGCAGTAGCCCAACCTATGGATGTCAAAGGAGGCGCTACGCCTCCTTTTTTGTTTCTGGTGCCAGAGTAAAAAAACCAACAATACAATTCGAGCCACAGAGATCACAGTTTTGTAGGGTGCGTTCCACGCACCATTGTTGTATCAAAGCTGGTGCGTGGAACGCACCCTACGATAATTTCGCTTTTATTGCGAAATGGAATGATAGATGGAACAACTCCAACAAATTCTCGATCAGGCTCTCAAGCAGTTTGCCGAGATTGACGACGAAGCCGAACTGGAGCGGGTCAAGGCGCGTTATCTTGGCAAAGAAGGCAGCCTGACCGTCTTGCTCAAAGGCCTGGGCAAGCTGTCTGCAGAACAGCGTCCCGCTGCCGGCGCAAGGATCAATCAAGTCAAACAGGGTATCGAGGCGGCTTTGCAGCAGCGCCGCGAAGCAATGCAGCAAAATAAACTGGCGCACCAGCTGGCGGCGGAATCGCTGGATGTGACCTTGCCAGGACGCGGCATGGGCACAGGGGGATTGCATCCGGTCACACGCACTCTGGAGCGCATCGAGCAGTTGTTCCATTCTCTCGGCTTTGCCACCGCATCCGGTCCGGAGATCGAGCGCGACTTCTACAACTTCACCGCGCTGAACATTCCGGAAAACCATCCGGCGCGCGCGATGCACGATACCTTCTATATAGATCCGCAGCATGTGTTGCGCACCCATACCTCGCCGGTGCAGGTGCGCTATATGGAATCCCATCAGCCGCCGCTGAAGATCATTTCTTCCGGGCGTGTCTACCGTGTCGATTCCGATGCCACACATTCGCCGATGTTCCATCAGGTCGAAGGTTTGTGGGTCGATGAAGAGATCAGTTTCGCCAATCTCAAGGGCGTGGTGCAGGACTTCTTGCAGCGCTTTTTCGAGCGTGATGATCTGCAAGTGAGATTCCGGCCTTCGTTCTTTCCGTTCACCGAGCCGTCGGCTGAAATGGACATGAGCTGGAACGGCGGCTGGCTGGAGATCGGCGGCTGCGGCATGGTGCATCCCAATGTGCTGAAGCATGTCAACATCGACAGCGAAAAATATCTCGGTTTTGCCTTTGGCTTGGGCGTGGAACGCTTGGCGATGTTGCGCTACGGCGTGAACGATCTGCGCCTGTTCTTTGAGAGCGATCTGCGTTTCCTGAAGCAATTCAACTGATATAAAAACGGCGGCATGAAATGAACATGCAAAGTACAAATATAGAAGTCGTAGGGTGGGCTCTGCCCACCATGTCGGGCGTAGCCCGACCTACATTTAGGTTGATATGAAATTTTCCGAGAATTGGTTAAGAACCTGGGTCGATCCTGACCTGTCTAGCGAGGCCTTGGCGCATACGCTGACGATGGCCGGACTGGAAGTCGAGGCGCTGGAATCCGTCGCGCCCGCATTCGATAACGTGGTGATCGCCGAAGTGCTGGAAGTGGCCAAGCATCCCAATGCGGACAGGTTGAACGTTTGTCAGGTCAACGTCGGTGAGGCTCATCCGTTGACCATCGTGTGCGGCGCAGCCAATGTGGCAGTGGGCGCAAAAGTTCCTTGCGCGCGAATCGGTGCGGTGCTGCCCCCAAGTAGTGATAATGAAAAGGGTTTCGTTATCAAGCAGGCCAAGGTGCGCAGCGTCGAGTCTTTCGGCATGCTGTGCTCGGACAAGGAGCTGGGTCTGGCAGAAGAAAGCCATGGCCTGTGGTTGCTGCCCAACGATGCACCGGTGGGAATATCGCTGCGCGAGTATCTGGATCTGGATGACAAACTGTTTACGCTGAAGCTGACGCCGAACCGCAGCGATTGTTCCAGCATCGCAGGGGTGGCACGCGAAGTCGCGGCATTGACAGGCAGTGTGCTCAAGCCGCTGGACATACAAGCTCAGCCTGCCACTCTGGCCGAGCAATTGCCGGTCAAGGTGGACGATGCACTTGGCTGCCCGTTGTATTGCGGCCGTCTGGTGCATGGCGTGAATGCGGCTGCAGCCACTCCGGCATGGATGCTGCGCCGCCTGGAACGCAGCGGCTTGCGAGGTATCAGCGCAGTGGTGGATATCACCAACTACGTGATGCTGGAAATGGGGCAGCCGCTGCACGCTTTCGATGCGGCGCAACTGTCCGGCGGCATCACGGTGCGCAGGGCACGCAACGGCGAAGGGCTGACCTTGCTCAATGAGCAGGTGGTGGTGCTGGACGAGGAAGTGCTGGTCATCGCCGATGATGCACGCGTGCTGGCGCTGGCCGGTATCATGGGCGGGCAGGGCAGCGGCGTGGGAAACACTACCTGGGAGGTATTCCTGGAAAGCGCATTTTTCCATCCCGATGCGATAGCAGGCAAGGCGCGCCGTTTCGGATTGGCGACCGATTCCTCGTTCCGCTTCGAGCGAGGCGTGGATTATGCCGCAACGCGTCTGGCGCTGGAACGCGCCACCCAACTGTTGCTGGAGATCTGCGGCGGCAGGGCCGGTTTGGTCAGTGAAGTGCGCGGGAAGTTGCCCAAGCGTGAACCAATTTCGCTGCGCCGTTCGCGTGTGGCGAGAGTGCTCGGTATCGAATTGGACAACCTGCAGATCGCAACCTTGTTCAAGCGTTTGCAATTCGACTTCGTGGCGAATGGCGACGATTATCGCGTGACATCGTCGAGCTTCCGTTTCGATCTGTCCATCGAGGCCGATCTGATCGAGGAACTGGCTCGTCTGTATGGCTACGACAACATTCCCGCGCAGGCGCCGCAGGCCGCGCTGACGATGCTGCCTTACAGCGAGTTACAACGGCCGTTGGCGCGCATCCAGCAAATGCTGGTGGCGCGTGACTACCAGGAGATAATCAGCTACGCTTTCCTCGAAGCACAGGTCGAGCGCGAGCTGTGCGGAAACGATGACCCGGTCGCATTGCAGAATCCCATCGCCAGCAACCTGGCGGTGATGCGCAGCAGCCTGATCGGCGGGTTGACCGGCGCGTTGCGCTTCAACCTGAACCGCAAGCAGTCGCGGGTGCGCCTGTTCGAGATCGGCGCGTGCTTTGCCAAAATAGACAACAAATACGCGCAAACCCAGCGTCTGTCGGGTATCGCCTACGGTGCAGCCCAGCCCGAGCAATGGGGCGCAGCCGCCAAGCCTGTCGACTTCTATGACGTGAAGGCGGATGTCGATGCTTTGTTCGCTCCACAGCAGTTGAATTTTGTATCCGCGCCACATCCGGCCTTGCATCCCGGTCGTTCGGCCCGGATTCATTGCGCCGGGCAGGCGGTCGGCTGGATCGGTGAATTGCACCCGCAGTGGCAGCAAAAATACGATATACCGCAAGCGGCGGTATGGTTCGAGGTCACCCTCGACGCAGTTGCCGAGGCACATGTGCCGCGCATGGCCGAAATCTCCAGGTTTTTGCCGGTGCGCCGCGACCTTGCAGTGGTGGTGGACGAGAAGGTCGAGGTGCAGACCCTGCTTGTTGCCATGCAGTCCGTACCCAATGTGGTGGAAGTCGGGCTATTTGACCTATACCGTGGCAAAGGGATGGAGCAAGGTAAAAAAAGCCTTGCATTCCGTGTGTTATTGCAAGATACTCAAAAAACGCTCACGGATGCAGAAATCGAATCCAGGGTTGAATCGTTAGTGGCAGTTATGAAAATGCACGGTGCGCAGTTGCGTATGTAAGGGAGAAAAATGACAACAACATTGACCAAGGCCGAATTGGCCGATTTGCTTTTTGACAAGGTGGGGCTCAATAAGCGTGAAGCCAAGGATATGGTGGAAACCTTTTTTGAGGAAATACGCGCACAACTGGAGCAGGGCGAGAGCGTGAAGCTGTCGGGCTTCGGAAATTTTCAGTTGCGCGACAAACCGCAGCGTCCCGGGCGGAATCCCAAAACCGGCGAAGAAATCCCGATCACCGCGCGGCGCGTGGTGACGTTCCATCCCAGCCAAAAACTGAAAACCATGGTGGAAAAGTCCTATCATGGAAAACCACAAGCCTAATTCCGAACTCCCGCCGATTCCCGCAAAGCGCTATTTCACGATCGGTGAAGTCAGCGAGTTGTGCGGGGTCAAGGCTCATGTGCTGCGCTATTGGGAGCAGGAATTCACCCAGCTCAAACCGGTCAAGCGCAGCGGTAATCGCCGTTACTATCAGCACCATGAGGTGCTGCTGATACGCCGCATACGCGAGTTGCTGTACGGAGAGGGTTTCACCATCAGTGGTGCACGCCACCGGCTGGAAGATGCCAATCAGCCTGAAAGCCGCACCGTCATGCCTGCGGAAACGATGAATGTCCCCGGGCTACGCCACGAGATCAAGGATATCATCGCATCGCTAAGCGTGTAACACTCGGCACAAGAAATACATCAAACGAGGCGTCATGTCCGGTTCCTCCGGCATCGATCAGCCTTCGATAGAACTCCCACGGTCTTTCCAGACCCTGCAGCGCGACAGACCCTCGGGCTATGCCTGGTGAAGTCTCAAGGTATGGGCTTGACCACGTCTCCGGCCTTGAAGCCGTTTCCGGACACGATTGTGGCTGAGGAGAGGTTTTCATCCCGGTGATCGCTGATCTGGATGACGCCGACCTTGCTTTCCTTGTATCCGAGAACCTGGCCGTTATCCGGGTCGACGAGGACTTTATTCACGCGGTAGACGGCCAGTTGGGTACCCTCCTTCAACCAGGAACGGCGCCCGGCTTTCAGGACCAGGGATGTCCCGTCAACAGCAAGGAGTTTGCCTTGAAAGGGCATGCTGCCCAGTTTGCGGATAACCTTCCCGGTGACCTTGGCGAGAGCATCATGCAACGCGCCGTCGCGCAGGTCGGGATCGAAGGAGGACTTTGTATCCAATCCCAGGGCACCGGTGGCAATCTTGCGGTATTCACCCGCGCCAGACGCGACCATAAGCGACCTGCCTGTAGTGATGTCTGAGAAAGCATAATCCACCGTGACACGCGCAACGATGTATTTTTTCCGGGAAAAGGTGGTATCTATCTGCTCTTCGACTTCCGAGTATGCGGCGATCGCGCCGGACAAACGGTAATCGAGCGCATCAAAGCCGCTGCCGGTATCCTTATTTCCGGTATTGACGACGCCGGTACGTTGCAGCGCTTTGAACTTTTCCGCTTCCCTGAGCGCATTTTCATCGAGCAGTATGGCTTCAAGTCCGGCTGCTTCCAATTGCGTTCCGAGTATGGCCGCCGCCGCTTCGCCTGCTCCGGATACTGTGGCCGGTGCCTTGTTGTCGAACCGGACGATACCGATGGTGTATTGCGGGCCGGTATAAGCTGCGCCTGCGCCTTCCAGCTGCCGGGTTTCACCCCACCATGTGCTGCCGTCTTTTGCCTTGCCGCTCATGTGAGCGGTGCAGGCGCTGATGATGGACATGAGCGATGCGAGAATAATGCAAAGCCACAGCAGAGATGAATATCTGAACATCAGCATGGTGAAGTTCCCAAGGCAGGGCTGCTTTAAACCCAAATAATCCATTAGCCTCGAAACCCCCTCCAGCTCCCCCTTGTCAGGGGGAGTGCCCGGTCTGCCCCTCCCCTGACAAGGGGAGGTTGGGAGGGGTTGGGGTGGAATTTCTGCCTAATGGACAATCTGGGTTAAAAGCGCAGAGACTTGTCATCGCTATTCTGCGTCTGCTGTTCAACGGTAAACAACACGGCTGCCTTGACCCTTGAGGACAAATTGAGTTTGGTCAGAATATGACGGACATGCTGTTTTACCGTGTCATAGCTGATCGACAAAGTTTGAGCGATGGCTTTGTTGCTTTCACCTCGTGATAGCAGTTGCAGTATTTCACGTTCACGTTCGGTGAGTAACTTGAGTGAATTTTTCGGTTCATCTCCCGGTTGGTCGCCGCGCAGCATCTCGATCATTTTGACCGTCATGGTGGGAGCGACCACCAGTTCGCCTGCCGCAACTCGCCGGATGGCATCAACGACTTCCTCCGGCGCCATGTCTTTGAGCAGATAGCCGCGTACGCCCGCACGTATCGCGTTGGCCAGGTCGATTTCGGAATCACTCATGGTCAAAATAACGGCAGGTGTCGAGCAGCCCTCCTTGCGAATTTGTTCGAGCATAGCCAGGCCATCCAGCGGCTTCATGCGCAAATCCATGACTAACAGATCGGGTTGTTCAAGCAATAATTCGCGCAGCCCTTCGACACTGCCGGTTGCGCCAAGCACTGCAAAACCGTAACAGTTGGAAAGCAGTTCGCTTAGTCCGCTTCTGCATAGATTTTGATCGTCAACCAGAACTACTTTCAAATGCTCACTCATTGACCGTTCTCCAATCTGACCCCGGCTTGGGGAAAAATAATTGCACGCGCGTGCCGAACCCCTTTGAACTTTCCACTTTTATTTCGCCGCCGATGCGTTGTGCGCGCTCGCGCATGATCATCACGCCATAGTGTCCCTCGACAGGTGTGAACGTGCATCCGCCGCTGCCGTTATCCTTGATGGTGAAGATATAGTAGTTGTCGGAAAAATCCACGATCAAGCGTGCATGGGTCGCCCCTGAATGGGTGGCGATATTGGCCAGCGCCTCCTGCACGATATGGAACACCTGGATTTCATATTCGAGCGGCAATTCCAGATGGGCAACGCGGTTGATGTATTCGAGCGCGATCTCATTGCGATGGCAAAACTGCTCGGTGAGGGTTTGCAGTGCATTGAGCAGGCCTGATGGATCCATCGCGCAACGAAAATCAGTGATCAGTTCACGAACGGTTTTTTGACTGCTTTCCAAAGCATCATCAATATCGTGCGCGTATTTGGCGGACATCAGTTCGTTGCCGGTGCGTATGGACTCCAGCAGCAAACTTGTGCGCATTCGCGTATAGACCAGGGTCTGTGCCAGGGAATCATGGATCTCGTTGGCGATCGCCTGCCTTTCGGCCATCAGGTCAACACGTTTGGCATCCTGATTCGATTTGTTATGTTCGACAATGGCGCTGATCAGCCGAGCGAATGACAGAACGATTTTTGAGATGTGATCATCCGGTTGTTGCGGGTTATTGAAAAACAGAGTGAGTATTCCGGCAGGGTTTACTGGTGCGTTATCGTTTGCCAGCGGTGCGGCGATAATTGATTGGAACTGGCAGCCGGCATAACGGCAATCCAGCCTGGACTCGCATGAGCTGATGTCCGCTGTGTAAATGCCGCGTCCGATGGCTGCTTTTCCACATGTTTCACAGGATAGATCGAAGGGGCTTTCAGCTTCAAGCAGTTCGGCGGGCAGGCCGACGGAGCTGACCGGTTGCAGTGCCTGGCCGTGGGGCGGGAGTATCCGTATTATTCCGGCGCTTGCCTTCACGGCAACCAGGAGGGTCTCGAGCAATTCTTCCAGCAGCGGATTAAGATCGTTCACTTGAGGGGTGACAGGCGCGAGTGTCAGGTGCGGTATCGCCCTCCCGTCTTGTTTGGGGGGAGTAAAGCCGGAATCTCTTGCCCACGAAAAATCCGGATGGGAGGAGTTCCTTGCGGAACTTGTTTTCTTACTCATAAGTGACTCAACAAGAAAGATGTTTTTATAAATTCCGCTTTAGATGAAGGGCTTACCCAAGCGGACGGGCCGCTAAATAATCCGCTGTGGTATGCCGAATCTGCAACATATCAATAAAGGGCACCTCTAAAAATCCACATTTCATCCCAACTGCTACGTTGCGTAAAAAATTTCTTGCTTACATATCATACATATGCGGCGCTACGAAATTTTTTCCGTGCCTTGCATTTGGGCGAACTCTGAATTTTTAGAGGTGCCCTAAAGCTGGCAACCGATGTTTTCCTTCAAACCAACACATTGAAGAGTATACCCCTCATTCGGGTTATATTGTCGCTCCCCCATGATAGGTATAGACACTAAAACTGCCAATTGTGCTTAATGAAAGCATTAAAATATTGGCCGTAATGGCCAATACCGGATGCTCCCAGATCACGACCACACACCATGAAAATCTGCATCGTTTCCGACAGCCATGATCGCGCAGAGCCGCTCGCGGCAGCAGTGAAGCAAGCGCAGGCGGCCGGGGCGCAAGCCGTCATCCATTGCGGCGACCTGATCGGTTCGAACACGCTGCGGGCATCCATCAAACTCGGTGTAACGCTGCACGTGGTACATGGCAACAACCTCGGCGATGTGATGGCGATGCATAAAATGATGGCGAAGTCCGGTGGAATGCTCATCTATCATGGGCAGGATGCCGAGCTGGAACTCGGTGGCCGGCGCATCTTCGCAACCCATTTCCCGCACTATGGCCGGGGCATGGCCTGTACCGGAGACTATGATCTGGTTTGCTGCGGTCACAGTCATGTCGCGGAGATCATCCGGCAACCCAACATCAAGGGCGGGCAGACTTTGCTGGTCAACCCGGGTTCGGTTTCCGGCATAGGCGCGCCCGATGCGGAGGAGGCTTACACCTGGATATTGGGCGACTTGACCAGCATGGCTTTTGAGATCCACACGCTGAAGCATTGACCATGTCCTCAGCCTGTACAACTCAGCTTCATTGCTACAGCAAATATATCCAGCGGAGGTTCGCGTGACGACTTCAATTGCAACCAACCAGACCATCCTGGTCGTAGGCGGCGGGATAGGCGGCATGACGGCGGCACTGGAAGCCGCCGAATGCGGCAAGCAGGCGGCAGCTTGAAACAGGCCGGTTTGGACGGGCATGTCATTCAGCCGGAAAGGCTGCAGAAAATCGCTGAACGGAAAAAATAGCCGGCACGTTTCTCGCGTTTCATGATGCGGGTGATGCGCCGCTGACCGATCTTACACTCCGCTAGACTGGCAACTGTGCCGGGTCTATCATCACACCCTGAATGATTCGAACAAATCCAGTTTTGGAGCACACCATGCAACATCTGACACCCCAGCAAACCTTTGAATTCCTGCAGGCCAATCCCGAGGCGGTATTCATCGATGTGCGCAGCGAGATGGAACACATGTTTGTCGGCCACCCCAAAGGCTCTATCCTGATCCCATGGGTCGACGGGCCGGAATGGGAAATCAACCCCCATTTCGTTTCGCACGTAAAGAAAGCAGCGAGCGCGAATCGCCCTGTCGTGCTGATCTGCCGCTCCGGCCGCCGTTCAGTGGATGCAGCTTTGGAGCTGGAAAAAGCCGGGCTCACGGAGGTGTACAACGTATTGCACGGCTTTGAGGGCGATCTGGATGAAGGGCATCACCGGAATTCCCACAACGGCTGGCGCTTCGAAGGCCTGCCCTGGACACAAACCTGATACGCACTCTACCTTTCCATTCCCTCTCCCTCGAAGGGAGAGGGTGACCGAACGGACTTCACCATGATAACCATCCCCGAATTGGGAACGGTTCAATTTTGGAGTGCGGCGACGTGTCGCCGCCTTATAAAAGCGCAAACATGTTTGCGCACTCCATATCAAAAACCTGAAAATTCCTCATGACCACCACCATCCCCGACTTCACCGACGCCGAACAAAACTTGTCTCAGCCACACTGTTTGAGCGCTATGGCAAGCTGGTTCCATTCCAGTTGGCGGACAGCGAACTGCAAGCTTGATGCAGCTTCCGAAGAATTGACCTTGTGTCCTACGATATATTGGGCTGAGCGCGGCGCGCAATTCGTGGTGTGCAAAGTGGCCGCTGATCGCTACCGGTGTCAATTCTTCTATTCCGAGACAGAGCAATATGGCACTGGCCACGACGAGTACAACAGTCTCGGGGACTGTGTCGTGACCTTGCTCCAGGTTCAATCAGACCACGAACGGCAACTGGCGAATATCTCCTCCAGTGCCACTCGGGCCGATATCGATGATGAATACCACGGCCCGGCGATGATCTGATTCCATTTAAAGATCAATAGGGAAGTACCGTAGGGGCGCGATTCATCTCGCCCTGATCTATTAAGATATAAGAAAGGGCGCGATAAATCGCGCCCCAAATTTTGTAGGGTGCGTTCCACGCACCACCTTTGATACAGCGATGGTGCGTGGAACGCACCCTACGATCTTCGTTTTATTTAACCAGCGGCCGCAGCGAGTTCCCCGGAATGGATTGCTGAACCGAACCAGCCTGACAGGACAGTTCCATCATTCCTGTTGGCGTTCTTGCGGTCATTCACAGCAAAGGAATCAAAGTACCTGGGTTTTGTAGGGTGCGTTCCACGCACCACCTTTGATACAACGATGGTGCGTAGAACGCACCCTACGATTTTCGTTTTATTTAACCAGCGGCCGCAGCGAGTTCCCCGGAATGGATTGCCGAACCGAACCAGCCTGACAGGACAGTTCCAGCATTCCTGTTGGCGTTCTTGTAGTCACTCACAACAAAGGCGTCAAAGCCAACCTGATACCGATAGCCCAATCTGTCGCCAGGCACATCGCCGATAGCGCGCAACTCGCCCTTGTATCCGTAATGCCCGCGCAACTGGCTTGCAGTGGAATAGCTCTTGCCGTCCGAGAACTTGTCGAATTCGATGGCGATCACGGTGAAGTCGTCGATATCGTGCTCGATCGCCTCCGGACCTTCTTCGGCAGCCAGCCAGACGCCGAGCGGCCAGCCATGTTCATATTCGCGGTGTATCAGTTCGGCACGGCGCGCACGCCATACCGACAGCGGCACCAGCACCGGCCCCACCGGCAACCTGACGCTTTGCGGAGTATCGCCCTCGGCGAGGGTCAGGGTCTTCCATGCATCAGACACGATGCGGCCATTCTTGATCAGCTTGGACATATACTGCCTTCCTTTCTGTATCCCAAAAATAGGTTGATAAAATGATTCATCACAACTTGTTGAGACGCAGTCTAGAGATATTGCATATGCCTGTGAAATACTTATTTGTTACATTCAAATAACTATAGAGTATATAAAAGAGTGGGGTAGAATTGCCCATGCGTGTATCTGACCGGGGTAGAAACATGGAAAAGGACTTCTGGCTGGAACGTTGGGAGCGGGAGGAGATCGGTTTTCACCAGGACGAAGTCAATCCGTATCTGCGTCAATACTGGCAGGAATTGCACCTTGCCCGCGGCAGCGTGGTGTTCGTGCCGCTGTGCGGAAAAAGCAGCGACATGCTGTGGCTGCGCGAGCAGGGGCACCAGGTACTGGGAGTGGAACTGAGCGCCCTCGCGGTGCAGGCCTTCTTCATGGAGAACGGCTACACCCCGCAGCACACCACTCGTGGCAAGTTCGACCGCTGCGAAGCGAATAGCTTCCGCATCCTGTGCGGCGATTTTTTCGATCTGGGCAGGGATGACCTGGCGAAAGTGAGCGCGGTGTACGACCGCGCATCGCTGATCGCGCTGCCGCCGGAAATGCGCGAACGCTATGTCCGCCACCTGGTGAGCATCCTGCCGCCCGCAACGCAGATCCTGCTGATCACTCTGGATTATCCCCAGCCGGAAATGCAGGGTCCGCCTTTTTCGGTTACATCGGAAGAAGTTGAAGCGCTCTACCGCGAGCACGCCGAGGTACGTCTGCTGGCGCAACTGGACGTGCTGTCGAAAAACCCGCGCTTCCAGGAACGCGGCTTGAGCCGGTTGCAGGAGAATATCTTCCTGCTGTCACTGCGTTAGCTCAGATAATATTGCCTGGTTAAATAAACCAGAATTGTGTAGGGTGCGTTCCACGCACCAACGATCATAGTGCGTGAAATGCACCCTGCAATATTTCACTATTGATCGGTAAATGGAATTATCCGAAGCTAATAGCTACCGGGCAAAATGATGGCGAGCGAACCACGGATGGTGAAATGAATGGGGTTCCGTCCCCATGCAGTTCAAAAAATCGCTTGAAATTTACAGAGGGATGCGCGGACTCTGAATATTTTCATTCATGCACCACCAATGCATCGCAGGTGATTTCGACAAACCGGCTGGATGCAAAGGCGGCTTCGATGCCGGACAGATTCGCGCGAAGCAGCTTTTCCAGTTCTGCGTTGTTGATGTTGCCAGTGGAAATCACAATAACAGCAGTGGCTCGCCATTGATCAAGAAGGACTGCACAAAATCTGCATCTTTGCTGACCACGATGCGCCCATCCTGTCTGGCACTGGCGATGACTTCATGGTCTGGGGTGAGGTTCTTGCGGGGTAGATCGAGTGTGTGCAATGCATCGTGTCCCGCTTCGTTCAGCCAGATGGCGAAGCGCCGAGGGAGTTGCGCATTGACCAGGAATTTCATGCAGCCAAACGTTCCAACCGTTTAATGTGCGTAATACGCGCGGCATAGGACAGCGCCGCCAAAATATCTTCGCGCTCCAGGTCTTCGTAATCGGCCAGAATCTCTTCAGTGGTCATGCCGCTGGCCAGCCACTCCAGCACGTTTTCAACCGGATAGCGCAAGCCGCGAATGCAAGGCTTGCCGTGGCAAACTGAAGGATCAACTGTAATGCGGTCACTCATTTTCTGCCCCCTGTCTTCCTGAAAAACATCCACAGCGACTATCATATCGCCATGCGTCTGCATATTACACCAACCCTCGTTCAGTGTGGTAGGCCGGGATGAGCTTGAGAACCCTAGTATTTCTGGATTACCCCCAGCCGGAAATGCAGGGTCCGCCTTTTTCGGTTATATCGGAAGAAGTTAAAGCGCTTTACCGCGAGCACGCCGAAGTGCGCTTGCTGGCGCAACTGGACGTGCTGTCGGAAAACCCGCGCTTCCAGGAACGCGGCCTGAGCCGCTTGCAGGAAAACATCTTTCTGCTGTCACTGCGCTAGTCCAGATAATATTGCGTGATGGCAATAGATATTTGAAGGTTCATTGGGCAAGCAATTATTGGTTTGCTGCTTTCGATACTGAGCAGTCGGTCGACGATGTTTTGTCGATTGTCGGCTCCTCGGCCATATCAGACCTTGGCGGTTTTCTGAAAAGCCAGTCGGCTCAGCCGGCGGGAAAGTCCGCTTCGAATTTTTTCGGATCGTCACTTTCGACTCATATCGGAACTTCGATTTCCCCGTTAAAAGTCATTCATAGTTGACGCTTACACATAATTTTAAGACACGCTCCAACGCTACGCAGTAACAAGCAGTTAATAAATCACAAAAACTGATACCCAAAAATACAAAGCATTAGCTGTAAATGCTATTTACAAACCATGCCATGTAAATGTAATATACAAACATGGGGCTGTAAATTTACTTTACAGTCCGTAATTTGTATTAACACAAAGTTTATAACGGAGGAAAAAGTGAACTATCCCATTAAGACCCTCAGCCAGCTGCCTTTAATTCTCAAGGGGTTTCGCAAGGAGCGCGGACTAACTCAGGCAGCCATGGCCGAAAAGTTGGGAATCACTCAGCAAAGTTATGCCTACTTTGAAGCCAATCCAGCGACAACCACGCTTGATAGGCTTTTCATGGTGCTGCGTATATTGGGTGTTGAAATCTCTCTGAACCAAGCCGTTTCCGTCTCAAGCATGAGTCGCATCTCCTCTGCTACGGGCAAGAACGTCGCTGTTGTCAAAACTTCAAATCTGAAGATCCGCAAAACAGCCAGTGCAGAAACTATTAAGAAAAAGAAATCGTCAGCGGTTATAAAACCGGGCCGCATTATTTCCACCACGCAGAAGAGGGAAAGTTGGTAATCATGGGGCGTCGCTCAAAGACACGAAAGTTGAACATCTGGATGAACGGCATCCCGGTAGGATACTGGGAGAACACCCGACAAGGCGAACGACTTGGCTACTTCGATGAGTGGCTCACAGATGAACAAGCCCGCCCTTTATCTTTATCACTCCCCTTCTTGCCGGGCAACGCGCCCTACCAAGGGCAGATCGTTACTGACTATTTCGACAATCTCTTACCCGACAGCGATGCCATTCGCCGTCGCCTGGCTCAGCGTCACCAAACAGGGGGGATTGATGCCTTTCAACTGCTGGCGAAGCTAGGCCGCGACTGCGCTGGTGCAATACAACTTCTTCCAGAAAATGAAGCTCCGTCGGATCTGTATGAAATCAGGGGCGAAATATTGAGCGTAGCTGAGATCGCCCAACTACTACGCAACACCACGTCAGCTCAAGCATTGTGGCAACATGATCACGCTGAGGATTTAAGACTTTCTATTGCGGGCGCTCAAGAAAAAACTGCTTTGTTGCACCATAATGGTCGATGGCTCCTGCCCCATGGGAGCACTCCGACAACTCACATTTTCAAACTACCCTTAGGCTTGGTCGGCCATATGCAAGCCGATATGCGCACCTCGGTTGAAAACGAATGGTTGTCCTCGAAAATTGTGAATGCTTACAAAATCCCAATAGCAAGTTGCGAAATCGAACACTTCGAAGACGAGAAAACTCTCATTGTCGAACGATTCGACCGAGCACCTTCAAGCGATGGAAGTTGGATCATCCGTCTTCCTCAGGAAGACATGTGTCAAGCAACGGGTACGTCACCACTACGCAAATATCAGTCAGACGGTGGACCTGGTATCGCTCAAATCATGGAGCTGCTTCTCGGGTCAGACAATGCCGAACAGGACAGGAGGAACTTTTTCAAGACGCAGCTCATTTTTTGGGTGCTTGCCGCCACTGATGGCCACGGAAAAAACTTCAGCATTACTCATCTGGCAAGGGGCCGCTACCACGCAACACCAATCTATGACGTACTTTCTGCTCATCCCGTAATAGGAAAAGGAAAGAATAAAATTTCGCCGCAGAAAGCCAAACTCGCAATGGCGGTGCGGGGAAGTACTAATTACTACTTGATCGAGAAAATCCAGCGACGGCACTGGATTGCCCAAGCCCAACAAGTCGGACTCGGGGCAGAAGCGGCAGAGCAATTGATTGAGAAAATCATTGAGTCAACAGATGCTGTGATTAACGAAGTAAGCAAATTGTTGCCTGACAACTTTCCTATGGATCTCGCAGAGGCGATTTTCAGTGGAATGAAAAAGCATTGCGCTAAGTTGGCAACTATCCACAATTGAGGGGATATATGTTTTGAGCCTGACCGTCATATTCTCGGCCTAAGCGGACTATGGTAACTCATCAAGGAGTGTCCTATCTGAGCGTCCGCTTGGAACAACACTCAGAAGCTATCGAAAGAGGTGGTTTTTCAAACGGCCCATATATTTCATTCATTGCCCATCCCGACCGCGCACGCTATTATCTGACCGATTTTAAAGACCTATCGCGCTGACGGTCACCTAATGAATAAAAAAGAACTCACCGAAACAGATATCCGCACCAAGTTCATTACGCCCGCCATCGTCGGAACCAATGCCGATAAGTGGGACGTGATGACGCAGCTTCGTGAGGAAATCTACTTTACCAAGGGCCGCGTCATCGTGCGCGGCAAGACAGTGAAGCGCGGCGCGGCCAAGAAGGCCGACTATCTGCTGTTCTTCAAACCAAACATACCCATCGCGGTCGTCGAGGCCAAGGACAACAATTACTCGGTAGGCGCAGGCATGCAGCAGGCGCTCGAATACGCGGAGATTCTCGACGTACCCTTCGCTTACAGCTCGAACGGCGATGCCTTCCTGGAGCACGACCGCACCGGCAAGAGCGGTGTCGTCGAACGCGAAATCCCGCTCGACCAGTTTCCCACTCCCCGCGAGCTATGGGCGCGCTACTGCACCGCCAAGGGTTACAGCGATGAGCAGGAATCCATCGCCACGCAGGATTACTTTGACGACGGATCGGGCAGGATGCCGCGCTACTACCAACTGGTTGCCGTCAACCGCACGGTAGATGCCATCGCACACGGCGAAAAACGCATTTTGCTGGTCATGGCAACCGGCACCGGCAAGACCTACACCGCATTCCAGATCATCTGGCGGCTATGGAAATCCGGTGCGAAGAAACGCATCCTGTTCCTGGTTGACCGCAACATTCTCGCCGACCAGACCAAGACCAACGACTTCAAACCGTTCGGTCAGGCGATGACCAAGATTACCAACCGCACGGTGGACAAGTCCTACGAAATCTACCTGTCGCTGTATCAGGCGGTCACCGGCACCGAGGAAGACAGCAACATCTACAAACAATTTTCGCCAGATTTCTTTGATCTGATTATCGTGGACGAGTGCCATCGCGGCAGCGCCGCGCAGGATGCGGCCTGGCACGAGGTACTCAGCTATTTTTCTTCCGCCACACAGATCGGCATGACTGCCACGCCGAAAGAAACCAAAGAAGTTTCCAACATCCATTACTTCGGCGAACCGATCTACACCTATTCGCTCAAGCAGGGCATCTCCGATGGTTTCCTCGCCCCTTACAAGGTGGTGCGCATCGGCCTCGACAAAGACCTGGACGGCTGGCGGCCCGAGAAGGGCAAGCTGGATAAATACGGTAATGAAATCGAAGACCGCGAATACAACGAACGCGATTTCGACCGCAACCTGATACTGGAAAAACGCACCGCAGTCGTGGCCGCCAAGATTACCGAATTCCTCAAGGCCACCGACCGCTTTGCCAAGACCATCGTTTTCTGCGAGAACATCGACCACGCCGAGCGCATGCGCCAGGCATTGGTCAACGCCAACGCCGACCTCGCCGCCGCCAACAAGCGCTATGTGATGCGTATCACCGGCGACAACGACGAAGGCAAGGCGCAGCTCGACAACTTCATCGACCCGGAATCCACCTTCCCGGTCATTGCCACCACCTCGCAGCTCATGTCCACCGGCGTGGATGCGCAAACCTGCCATCTCATAGTGCTCGACAAGCGCATCAACTCGATGACCGAATTCAAGCAGATCATCGGGCGCGGCACGCGCATAAACGAGGACTACAACAAGTTCTTCTTCACCATCATCGATTTCAAGCGCGCCACCGCGCTGTTTGCCGATCCCGATTTCGATGGCGAGCCGGTGCAGATTTATGAGCCGGGAGCAGGAGATTCACCCGTGCCGCCGGACGAACCGCTCAGCGATGAAGAGGCTCAGGGTGAAGTGGTGTACCAGCCGCCCGGTATTTCGGATTCGTTCGGTGCCCACGAGCCGCCCCGCAAATACTACGTCGACGATGTCGAAGTCACCGTTGCCACCGAGCGCGTGCAATACCTCGATGAACACGGCAAGCTCATCACCGAATCGCTCAAGGACTACACGCGCAAAACCGTGCGCCAGGCCTATACCTCGCTCAACGCCTTCCTCAATGCATGGAACGATGCCGGGCGCAAACAGGCCATCGTCGAGGAGTTGGCCAATCACGGCGTGTTCCTCGAAGAACTCGCCGAGCAGGTCGGGCGCGATTACGATGCCTTCGACCTGGTCTGCCATGTCGCCTTTGATCAGCCGCCGCTCACCCGCCGCGAACGCGCCGAGAAAGTGAAAAAGCGCAACGTCTTCGCCAAATACGGCGGCCAGACCCGTGCCGTGCTCGATGCCCTGCTCGACAAGTTTGCCGATGGCGGCGTGAAGAGCGTCGAATCGCTCGACATCCTCAAGGTCGATCCGCTCACCGCCTTCGGCACACCGGTCGAAATCGTCAAGCTCTTCGGTGGCAAGGACAACTACCTTGCGGCGATCCACGAATTGGAAACCGAGCTTTATCTGGAGGCTGCCTGATTCAGGCCTAACGGGCATGGCAGCTTCTTCTTAATTATGGCGAATTCGCCACAATTAGAATTCGGTGTTGAATTCACCGGTCAATTGTACTATTATTTGTACAACTGAAAAGGAGATAAACATGGAAGCAATTACATACAGCCACACCCGCCAGCATCTGGCGGAGATCATGAACAAGGTTGCGGATGACCGCGCTCCGGTGCTGATTACCCGTCAGGCCGGGAATCCTGTCGTAATGATGTCGCTTCAAGACTTCAATGCGCTGGAGGAAACGGCCTACCTGATGCGCAGCCCAAAGAATGCGAAGCGGCTCATGGAATCAATTGAGCAGTTAGCCGCGCAAGGCGGACAGCAAAGAGAGCTGTTGCCAGATGCCGATTAAATTCTCTGATCAAGCCTGGGAAGACTACCTGTTCTGGCAGGCGAAGGATCGATCCACGCTCAAGCGAATCAACACGCTTTTAAAAGACATCCAGCGTTCCCCATTCGATGGTATCGGCAAGCCGGAACCGCTCAAGCATAACCTTGCTGGCTTTTGGTCCCGGCGCATCGACGAAGAGCATCGGCTGGTTTACGCAGTTCAAGACGACACCATTCTGGTTGCCCAGTGTCGTTACCATTATTGAGTTTCAACACACGATTCCAGATACCCAATTGTTGAGCTTTCAAAAATTCATGACAACGCACGAACCCTGTTACCACGTCATTCCGGCGAAGGCCGGAATCCAGTCAATCCAACAAGCTCCGCATAGCGGGACAAAACCCAACTGCATTTTGAATAACTACGCTGGATTCCGGCCTTCGCCGGAATGACGGTTACCACAAAATTTGTGTAATGAATTGCGGAAAGATCAATAACCAGAATCGAAAGCCATGCCCAACGTCTCAAACATCGTCAAATCCATCCAGGACATCATGCGCAAGGACGCCGGCACCTACGGCGACGCGCAGCGTCTCGAACAACTCGGCTGGATGTTCTTCCTGAAAATCTTCGACGACCGCGAAAAAGAACTCGATCTCATCCGCGACAACTACAAGTCTCCGCTACCCAAACACCTGCGCTGGTCGGCCTGGGCCACGGACGAAGAGGGCATCACCGGCGAGGCATTGCTCGATTTCGTCAACAACACCCTGCTGCCCAAACTCAAGGCGATGCCGGGCGGCGCCGACAAGATCGCCGGGCTGATCCGCATGTCGTTCGAGGATGCCAACAACTACATGAAGAACGGCACGCTGATGCGGCAGGTCATCAACAAGATCAATGGCATCGACTTCAATGCCTCCGACGACCGCCACATGTTCGGCGACATCTACGAAAAAATCCTCAAGGACTTGCAGAGCGCGGGCAACGCGGGCGAGTTCTACACCCCGCGCGCCGTAACCCAGTTCATCGTCGAACAGGTCAACCCGCAACTCGGCGAAACCCTGATGGACCCGGCTTGCGGCACCGGCGGCTTCCTCACCTGCGCCATCGAACACCTGCGCAAACAGGTCAAGACCGAGGCCGACGAGCAGACCATTCAGGACTGTTTTTCCGGCATCGAGAAAAAGCACCTGCCGCATGTGCTGTGCATGACCAACCTGATGCTGCACGGCATCGACGTGCCCGCCAACGTGCGCCACGACAACACCCTGGCCCGGCCATTGCGCGACTGGTCGCCCAAGGAGCGCGTGGATGTGATCGTCACCAACCCGCCGTTCGGCGGCATGGAAGAAGACGGCATCGAAGCAAACTTCCCCGCCGAATTCCGTACCCGCGAAACCGCCGACTTGTTCCTCGTGCTGCTGATGAAAATCCTCAAGCCGGGTGGTCGCGCCGGGCTGGTGTTGCCGGACGGCACGCTGTTCGGCGAAGGCGTGAAGACGCGCATCAAGGAAGCGCTGCTCACCGAATGCAACCTGCACACCATCGTGCGTCTGCCCAACGGCGTGTTCAACCCCTACACCGGCATCCGCACCAACCTGCTGTTCTTCACCAAGGGCCAGCCCACCACCGAAGTCTGGTACTACGAGCACCCGTACCCGGCTGGCGCGAAGAGCTACAACAAGGGCAAACCGATCCGCATTGAGGAATTCGATCCGGAGCGGGAGTGGTGGGGCAACCGCGTGGAGAACGAACAAGCTTGGCGCGTCTCGATTGAAACCATCAAGGCAGGCAACTACAACCTCGACCTCAAGAATCCGCACAGGAGCGACGAAGGCCCCGGCGACGTGGACCACCTGCTGCCGGAATACGAAAAACTGCTGGCGCAGATCGCCGAGACGCGCGCCACGCTGAAGAAAGAATTGCACCACGCGCTCAGCGCAGGAAGTGCCGCATGAAGCTGGAGAGGTTTTTCGAGAAGTTCGAACTGTTCGCCGATGCGCCGGATGCAGTGGCGAAGATGCGGGAGTTGGTGCTGCAATTGGCGGTGCGGGGAAAATTGGTCGAACAATCCGACGAGGACGAGCCCGCTAGCGAGATGCTGCATCGCCTGACTGGGCGTCCACCATTATTGATAGATTTTGGGAGTCTGCCTTCCAACTGGGCCTGTGTTGCCCTTGGAGACTTGATTGCACTGCAAAAAGGAAAGAAGCCAGCCAGCCTCAATGTTGAGAAGATAGGCCTTCCATATTTGGACATTGCAGCATTAGAGCGAGGGGAATTGCGTCAATTCACAGAAGATTCTAAGTGTCCGCGTGCAACTACAGGTGACCTCATCATCGTCTGCGATGGGTCACGCAGTGGCTTAGTTCTGGATGGCATAGACGGAGTGCTCGGCTCCACAGTATCAAAGGTAGGACACTCCGGGTTTGATCGAAACTATCTGAAGTATTTCCTGCGATCACTTTATGACGATCTTAATGGTGCCAAGAAAGGGGCGGCGATCCCCCACCTAAATATCCCGCGTTTGCTCGCCATCCCAGCTCAGATTCCCCCACTTCCCGAGCAAAAACGCATCGTGGCGAAGGTGGATGAGTTGATGGCATTGTGTGACCGGCTGGAGGCGCAGCAGCAGGAACGCGACACCCGCCACGCCGCGCTCGCCCGCGCCTCCCTCGCCCGCTTCGCCGAAGCCCCCGCCCCGACCAACCTCGACTTCCTGTTCCATCCGTCCTACACCATCACCCCCGCCGACCTGCGCAAATCCATTCTCACCCTCGCGGTACAAGGCAAGCTCGTTCCGCAAGACCCGAATGATGAGCCAGCGGACGAATTGATTACTCGCATCGCAGAATATCGGCGCGCAAAGAAAGCTAAGGTGTATGAGCCTGTCGCAATGGAAGAAGCGCCCTACGAGGTTCCATTCTCATGGTCTTGGGTTCGACTAGGAAATATCTCCCTCACTAGTGATTCCGGGTGGAGCCCACAATGTCTTCCAGAAGCCCGTTCTGGAAAGGATTGGGGGGTTTTAAAAGTTAGTGCCGTATCATGGGGTGTCTTCAAGCCTGAGGAAAATAAAGCACTTCCACCGGGAATGACCGCGCGTCCAGATTGCGAAGTGAAGGCCGGAGACTTCCTGCTCTCGCGGGCTAACACCGAAGAACTTGTTGCGCGCAGTGTAGTCGTCGATCAACCGCCGCCAGGGCTGATGATGAGCGACAAGATAGTCAGATTCACGTTTCCGGATGAAATTGAGAAGGCCTTTATCAACCTGGCTAATTCGTCTGAGCCTGCTCGTGACTACTACGCTCACAATGCATCAGGCACCAGTAGTTCAATGAAGAACATAGGGCGAGAAGTCATGTGCAATTTGCCAATACCTCTTCCACCTCTCGCCGAACAACGCCGCATCGTCGCCAAGGTGGATCAACTCATGGCCCTGGTGGATCAACTGGAAACCCAGCTCGCCACCTCCCACGCCACAGCCGAAAAACTCATGGAAGCCGTTGTCGCCGAGCTGACTGTGCAGGAAGCGAGGTAAAGGCATGATCGGCCCCGGTGAACTATTGGCTGGATGGAATTTGATTGAGAAGCTCGGGAAACTTTGGGATCGGATGCGCGGCAGGAAAAGCGTACCGGCTGAAACCATCGTTACGCGGTTTATCCGCTTGTTCGAGAGCCACGGCGTACACCGTAACCAGATACCACGTTTTATAGGGCACGGCCTTACGTTGAAGGATGTGCAGGATGATGCCTCTTTGCTTGCGAAGCTCGATGAACCATTACTTGAGGCTGCATGCGAAATGTTTGCCGTGCGCCGTGAATGGCTGGATGGTGCGGAGTTGCAAGTGCATCCCTGTCACGATTTCTATAAATATCCAGAAAAGTTCGGCGCTTTCTTAATAAAGCTGATGAATGAAAATTTCGATGCTCATATTCAGGGGGTGCTGATCGCGCCCGAAGAGCTTGGCGAAGCCGATGCGCTATTGATCTTGCAGGAGTCAATAGGGTTTGTCGGTGATAAGCCGATTTACCGTTACCATCTCTGCCACAACTGGCTGTTCACTTACTGGAAGGCTCGTGCGTATTTGACTGCCTGTGTCGCGATTGCCTGGAAGGGAAAGGCTCACATTCATGGGGTACGACTACCCAAAAAGGAAATCGAAAAGCTGGCTGAAGGAATGACATTGTTGGGTTGGAAGGGCGAGGGTATCTGGGAATTTGGAAGTGTGACTTGGCACCCGGAAGATATGGCATTAGAGCCGGGCGCCTTCCTGAAAGATGTTGATCCAGAGATCGATAACTTTGGCATCAAATCTGCTTTGAATCTGTGGCTTGATCTGGAGGAGCAGGGATTGATGGATACGGGTATGGGCACAGATTTCAGTGTGAAAGCCAGGCAGTTGTTCCAAAGGGAATTGGAGAAGTATTAGTCGCAGTCATTTGCAGCATTTCGCGTACGAGTAATACAGGAGAAGCCATGCCTATCCAACACGCCATCTGGAAAGTCGGAGACACCCCGCAACCCTTATCCGCAGGCCAGCTCGCCAGCGAGCAGAAGCTGGAAGAGATGATCGTGCGCGACCCGCGCATTCTTTCCGGCGAGTGGATGCTGATCGGGCGGCAGGAGATCACCAGCTACGGCGGGCGCATCGACCTGCTGGCGATTGCGCCTGACGGTTCGCTGGTGCTGATCGAGCTCAAGCGCGACCGCACGCCGCGCGAGATCATCGCGCAGGCATTGGACTATGCCTCGTGGGTGGAGCAACTAACTTCGGAAAAGATCGCGCAGATTTACCAGCGCTTCTCCAGCGGCGGCAAACTGGATGAGGCGTTCCGGCAGCATTTCGGCACGGCGCTCGATGAAGATGCGCTCAACCAGTCGCACCAGATCATCATCGTCGCGGCAGAACTGGATGCGGCCACCGAGCGCATCATCGGCTACCTGAACGCGCGCGACATCGCGATCAATGCGGTGTTCTTCCAGGTGTTTCAGCACGGCGACGAGCAACTGTTGAGCCGCGCATGGTTGATCGACCCCGGCGAGACGCAGGCCAACGTGGCGATGACAACGAAAGGCAAAGGCGAGAAAGAGCCGTGGAACGGGGAGTATTACGTTTCGTTCGGCGACATGAACTCGCGGAGCTGGGAAGATGCGCGCCAGTATGGCTTCATCAGCGCAGGCGGCGGGAGCTGGTACAGCCAGACCCTGAAGATGCTGTCGCCCGGCGACCGGGTGTGGGTGAAAATCCCCGGCGTCGGCTATGTCGGCGTGGGCCGCGTGACCGAAGCGGTGCGCCCCGGCAAGGAATTTACCGTGCAGACGCCGGATGGCGAAAAACCGGTGCTGGACGTGCTCAAGTTTGGTGAGCGCTACAAAAAGAATGCCGATGATCCCGAAAAGGCGGAATACTTCGTGCGGGTGGACTGGATTGAAACGGTGCCTGATGCAAAAGCCATCAACGAGGTGGGTTTGTTCGGCAACCAGAACACCGTCTGCCAGCCATCGACACCGAAGTGGCGGCATACCGTGGAACGGCTCAAGACGTATTTCAGGAAGTGGGATGTGGTGGCAGCATGAGTTACCCGATCATTCAACTTCCCGACGATGCGCCTACCCAACTTGAACAATTGGGTACCAAAACCAAGTTCTGGTTTCGCGATCAGAATGGACAAAGTATGCTGTTCAAGGAGGGTAGGCCGGGCACAGGCGAAAATTGGGCGGAGAAGGTCTGTTGTGAAATTTGCGGGCTCATTGATATGCCCCATGCAGACTACGACCTTGCGATCTGGAAGGAGAGCAAAGGTGTAGTGACCCCGAGTTTTGTTCCGGTAGGTGCACGCTTGGTGTTTGGGAATGAGCTGCTTGCCAAAATCTTCAACGACTATGAAGAAGGTAAACGTTATCGAGTACGCCAACACACGGTGCGTACAGTGATGGCGGTTGCGTCGTTTAAAGACGTCGGTCTTCCTTTGGGGTGGAGCGCACCTGCTGAAATCAAGGATGCTGCCGATCTTTTTGCGGGTTATCTTATGCTTGATGCACTGGTCAGCAATCAGGATCGTCATCATGAGAACTGGGGGCTTGTTTTTGTGCCTGACAAGGGTGTTTTCTTTGCGCCCACATTCGACCATGCCTCTAGCCTGGGGCGGAACGAGACCGACACAGTCCGTACCGAGATGCTGGCTACCCGTGACAGGGGGCGCAGCGTGGAAGCCTACGTCGAGCGCGCCATATCGGCATTGTATGCAACACCACCCGGCCCCAAGCCATTGGGCACCTTGGAAGCATTTGCGGAAGCAGCTAAAATTCGTCCCGACGCAGCCGCTTACTGGATGGGCAGGCTGGCCAATATCAATCTTGAGGAATTCAGGGGTATATTGGAGGAAGTTCCCGATACGGATATTTCAGCACCTGCGCGTGATTTTGCGTGTAGGATGCTGGAGATCAACAGGCAAAGAATTCTGAAACATTCGGGTGGTTAATATGGGAGTGTGGTTGCAATGAAAGCGTTGTTTGTCGCATGGCAGGATATGAAAAGCCGTAGCTGGGCACCGGTGGGGCGGCTTACGCATGAAGACGGCGTTTATCGCTTTGTTTACACGCGCGGTGCTGAGGCTATGCCGGATTTCAGGCCGTTTGGAGTTATGCAGGATTTGCATTCGGCATACAAGTCGGAGAAATTATTTCCCCTCTTCGCAAATCGGATTCTGGCGAAGAATCGTCCCGAATACAGCGACTACCTGAAATGGCTGGGATTGAACGAGGCTCGGTATGACGAGTTGGAAGAACTCGCGAGAACTGGCGGTTTGCGCGCGACCGATTCTCTTGAACTTTTTCCCTGCCCAGAACCGACCGCGGGTAAAAACTATGAGGTTTATTTTTTCTGCCGGGGGCTGCGTCACCTGCATGCGGAAAATCAGGAACGCGCCCAGCAGTTGAAACCGGGTGAGCGTTTGTATCTCATGCAGGATTTACAGAATCCCCATGACCCCATGGCGTTGCTGATGCGCACTGTAGAGCCAATCACGCTTGTCGGTTATGCGCCCCGCTACTATTCGGCGGAGTTTACGCAACTGATTAAATCCACAGCCCCTGACCAGGTAAAGGTCACAGTAGAACAGGTTAACCTCGATGCACCCGTCCAATATCGGGTGCTTTGCAAGCTGACCAGCCCGTGGCCCGCAAATTTTTCCCCATGCACTACGCAAGATTTCGAAGCTCTTGCTTGAAGTTCGGTATTTCAGTAAGCAGACGTACACTTCTAACTGAATCATATCTATCGGGAATGACCGCTTAGGCACCGATAACCGGGCGGTCACCGAAAGCTAATGGGGGACAGCGCATTTGACCCCTTTTCGCTATACGCTATAATCTCTCGTCCTATTTACAATCAATTGATCAGGGTAATAACTTGGCATCGAATAAAGCATACGCCCACTTCACACTCAGTGGTTATCATTTCAATCCTGATGACATTACGCGTCTGCTTGGCATCGAACCTACCTCAGTTGATGCATCCGGCGCGCGCAGTGCCCTCGATAAACCCGTGATCAGTTCATGGGAGTTATCAACGGAAACGATGACGGACAATATTGACGTTTATAAAATGGCGGAGATCATCATAAAAAAAATAGAACCGGCCAAGGAAAAAATCCTGCAAGTAATTAAAAGCCACAACTTGTCGCCCAGAATCGGCGTAGTACTGGTTTTATCTATTGATAAAAATGAATCGGTGCCCGATGTCGGATTCGGTGCCAGAACGATTCGTTTTCTCGCCGATATTGGCGCTTTTATTAATGTGGATTACCAGCTTTCTGAGCGTATCTAAGCTTTAAATAGCACTTTATATTAGGTAATTAGGGCGTTTCGTAACCAGAGTATCCTAGGAGATACTTATGGTTACTGGGGTTCATACAGTTTTTAGTTGTGCGACCAACTTTTTGAATGGTCGCAAGTGCATTTTTTGCGGTTCTTTTAAGACGACAAAG
>DATBWQ010000143.1:0-3525 GCA_036514695.1 Gallionella sp.
GTTTCATCACAAACAAGCTTTCCTGAGTTATATCTGCTCCTCGCATACCGCATCTCGCTTTCGTTTTAATTCGCCTCCACCATTAACGCTTTACCCTTATTTCGGTAGACGTGTTTGGGGGATAAATTCAACAAACTGTTAATGGTGGTTTTGATGAGTAGACGGCTGGTCGAGTATTTTTTCGGGATCTTTTGTGACTTCCTCAAACAGCACATGCCATTTTTTGTTGAATTCACCAAAAGTCATCTTGCCGTTATACAAGTCCTGCACAAGACCCAAAAAAGCGAAATGCAGGCTGATCGAAACCTGGCTTGGACTGAGATTGACGCACTCCGATCTGGCGTCTATCAATTCGGCTATGGCGCTTAGCTGCCGTATATCCGGGCGTGTCTCGTCAGCCAGCATTTTGGGGCTGGCCGTATCCTGTCCATCGAGCACCAGATTGTTTGCGATTGAAGAGAACCTGCCGTCATTCTTCAACCCTTCCATGCATAGTGAAGTCTTGTCCTGAACTTCTGCAAAGCAATAACCGGAAATTAATAAGGAGACAAACAGTAGTGCGATTCTCATAGATTCCTATTCCACTAAAAACGAAAATAACGGCTTTGAAAATACCATAATTACTCCATAGGTGGAAGAGTATTTACACGGATTCAAATTCGAAGATTCATGCGGCGGATCGCCTAGAGGCATCCGCCCTACGCGAACTCAAGTCGCCTGCCGCTGATGCGCGGAAGGTTTGATCAAACATTCAGCCGGAATGCCCAGCCCTTCGTGCAAACGGCGAATCATCGAAAGCGTCAGCGGACGCGTGTGATTCAGCACTTCATACACGCGGTTCAGCCCGCCGATCATCGGCTGCAAGTCTTTCGGCTTCAAGCCCTGGCTTTCCATGCGGAACTTGATCGCCTCGATCGGGTCAGGCAACGCCATCGGGTAATGTTTGCGTTCGTAAGCCTCCACCAGTGTGGCCAGCACATCCAGCCGCTCTCCTTCCGGTGTATTGGCGCGCGCCGTCATCAATCCCTCGATCTCCTTGAGAGCCGCGCGGTAATCCGCCTTGGTCTTGATCGGTTTAATATTTATTACCACAAGAAGGACAATAGCTAATCTATTTCACCCAACTTTCCGTAAGAACTCTGGCGATTTGTGAGCTACTTTTATACCTATCAACACATGATTTATCGAGATTCAAATCCATCATTAAATTCGCAGGAATGAAAGGGGGCTTGCAATAAATTCAGGCGACCATCAAAGGGCTTCTGGTTCTGTCACCTATGCCGAGTAATAAGTTTTCAACGCTAATGTCTTCGTTAATCTCATCCCAATGCAATCCGCTACCACCACCGCTGATTTCATAATGTTCGCGTTGTGTGGGCGTGGCATTCAACAGGCGTGGAAAGTAAGCCAATGGCACGCCCAATTTGCGGCCATCGGCAAGATCCACCCACATTGTATTTGCATCGAAACTCACTGTTTTAGCCAAAGAACTCATGCCATGTCCTTTCTATCAATGGGCGGTTGTCGGTAACCACCTTCGCTAGCTCATTCAATTCCTGGCTGCTTAAGCCATAATTTTCCGCCACCCCGACTTGCGGCTCGACCCAAAATTTCGCTGTCGCTTCCGCCTTTCTCACATGCACGTGCAACGGCTCTCTTGGGTTGCCCTCGTTCGAGAAAAAGAAAAACGTGTAGCCTTTGTAGCGCAATATAACAGGCATAGTCAACCCTCAGGGTCAGAAGTTTGCATCACCTTGAAGATCACAGTCATCGAAAACCCCCTCGATTGCAGAAAGCGGACTTGTTTGGCTTTTTCCTTGGCATCCTGCGGCATAACGCCGAATTTCTTCTTCCACACCTCGCGCGCCGCTGCCAGCTCGCTGTCATTTAATTCCGGCAACACAGCGCTGATCAGTTCCTCGGCGATACCTTTCTGGCGCAACTCGTGGGTGATACGCTGAGTGCCGAAACGGCTGCGCTTGGCGTGTACCAATTGAGCGGCAGCGCGCTCATCGGATAGCCATCCGCGCGCGGCTAAATCATCCAACAGCGCATCCAGATTTACAGGTGATACCTGCTCGAAATCTTCGTCCGCTTGCACATGCGGCAGCAACTTGCCGCGCAACTCGGCACGGCTGTATTCGCGGCGCGCCAAGTACTGCAAGGCGCGCGCGCGCAGGCTTATTTCAGGCTTTCTTCTCAACGACTTTCAAGACTGGTTTTTCACCGGTTTCGAGCAGCGCTACGCCGACCGCTTCGCGCACTTTGTTTTCGATCTCACGCGCAACCGCTGGATGCTCGCGCAGATACTCGCGTGCGTTGTCCTTGCCCTGGCCGATCTTTTCGCCCTTGTAGGCATACCAGGCGCCGGCTTTTTCCACCAGTTTGTGCTGCACGCCGAGATCGATGATCTCGCCTTCGCGCGAGATGCCCTCACCGTACAGGATATCGAACAGCGCTTCGCGGAACGGTGGGGCGACCTTGTTCTTCACCACCTTGACGCGCGTCTCGTTGCCGATCACTTCGTCGCCTTTCTTGATCGCGCCGATGCGGCGGATATCGAGGCGTACTGAGGCGTAGAACTTGAGCGCGTTGCCGCCGGTGGTGGTTTCAGGATTGCCGAACATCACGCCGATCTTCATGCGTATCTGGTTGATGAAGATCACCAGCGTGTTGGAACGATTGATGTTGCCGGTCAGCTTGCGCAAGGCTTGCGACATCAGGCGCGCATGCAGACCCATTTGCGCATCGCCCATCTCGCCTTCGATCTCGGCCTTCGGCGTCAGTGCGGCGACCGAGTCGATCACCACGACATCCACCGAGGCGGAACGCACCAGCATGTCGGTGATCTCCAGCGCCTGTTCGCCGTTGTCCGGCTGCGAGATCAGTAAATCCTCAACTTTCACACCCAACTTTTGCGCGTACTGCGGATCGAGCGCGTGTTCCGCGTCTATGAAGGCCGCCGTGCCGCCGAGCTTCTGCATCTCGGCGATGACCTGCAAGGCCAGCGTGGTCTTGCCGGACGATTCCGGGCCGTAGATTTCCACCACGCGGCCACGCGGCAAGCCGCCCACGCCGAGCGCGATGTCCAGGCCCAACGATCCGGTGGAAACGACTTGTATGTCGCGCGCCACATCATGTTCGCCGAGGCGCATGATCGAGCCTTTGCCGAATTGTTTCTCGATTTGCCCCAGTGCTGCGGCGAGTGCTTTGGTCTTGTTGTCGTCCATTTTGTTTTCCCCTTGAAAAATTGGTGCGAGGATTATGGCACAACAAATGGCATTTGAACAGAACGTTCGTTCTTTTTCTGCTCTATGCCATTTCCGTACGTTTATTCAATAAGTTAACCACACCTTGCAAGGCGATTTGCACCGCCTGTGCGCGCACTTCAGCACGATCTCCGCCTATCTGATGCCGTTGCGAATGCGTCGCGCCGCCTTTGATTCCCCAGGCGAACCATACCGTACCGACCGGCTTGTCTGCCGTACCGCCATCCGGTCCGGCAATGCCGGTCACTGCCAATGC
>DATBWQ010000144.1:0-9201 GCA_036514695.1 Gallionella sp.
TACATATTTGAAGACAGAGTCTCCGCATCTCGTAGGTCGGGCTACGCCTGTCCTGAGCCTGTCGAAGCGGCCCGACGCGGCGGGCAAAGCCCGCCCTACGGTAAATCACTTAACAGTCATGAATTATGTAAAGCTCAATAAATCATCCGTTCGCCCTGAACCTGTCGAAGGGTTAGCAGTACCAATTGATTGTTATAGATTTAATCCGATCATGGTTCGACAGGCTCACCACGAACGGATTAAATCGGCGTTTCCCTAGGCAAAATTCGGAGCTTGCTCCGGTCAGTTGTCAGTGAAACTACAGGCCCAACTCGGCCCACATTTCGTCCACTCGCCGTTTCACCGCCTCGTCCATCACGATAGGCGTACCCCACGCGCGCTGCGTCTCGCCCGGCCATTTGTTGGTCGCATCCAGGCCCATCTTGCCGCCCAGGCCGGACACCGGGCTGGCGAAATCCAGATAATCGATCGGCGTATTGTCCACCAGCAATGTGTCGCGCACCGGGTCGACGCGGGTGGTGATCGCCCAGATCACTTCCTTCCAGTCGCGGATGTCGATGTCGTCGTCCACCACGATGATGAACTTGGTGTACATGAACTGGCGCAAATAGGACCAGATGCCGAACATCACGCGCTTGGCATGCCCGGCATACTGCTTCCTGATGCTCACGACCGCCATTCGGTACGAGCAGCCTTCCGGCGGCAAATAGAAATCCGCGATCTCGGGAAACTGTTTTTGCAGCAACGGCACGAACACTTCGTTGAGCGCCACGCCCAGCATGGACGGTTCATCGGGAGGCTTCCCGGTATAGGTGGAGTGATAGATGGCATCGCGGCGCATCGTGATGCGCTGTATCGTGAACACCGGGAATCTTTCCTGCTCGTTGTAGTAGCCGGTGTGGTCGCCATATGGCCCTTCCAGCGCCATCTCTTCGGGATGGATCACGCCTTCCAGCACGATCTCGGCGCTGGCCGGCACTTGCAGATCGCTGCCCAGACATTTGACCAGTTCGGTCTTGCTGCCGCGCAACAATCCGGCGAACTGATACTCCGATAGCGAGTCCGGCACGGGCGTGACTGCGCCAAGTATCGTGGCCGGATCGGCGCCGATCACCACCGCGACAGGGAACGGCACACCGGGATGCGCTTTGCGCCAGTCCTGAAAATCCAGCGCGCCGCCGCGATGCGCCAGCCAGCGCATGATGACCTTGTCCGGCGCGATCACCTGCTGGCGGTAGATGCCGAGATTCTGGCGCGATTTGTTCGGACCTCTGGTAACCACCAACCCCCAGGTGATCAGCGGCGCGACATCGCCGGGCCAGCAGGTTTGGATCGGCAGCTTGCTCAAGTCCACATCATTGCCTTCCCAAACGATCTCCTGACACGGCGCAGAAGACAGCACCTTGGGCGACATGGTGAGTACCTGCTTCAACACCGGCCATTTCTCCCAAGCATCTTTCAAACCCTTGGGCGGTTCGGGTTCCTTAAGGTAAGCCAGCAATTTGCCCACTTCGCGCAGCGCAGCAGTGTTCTCCTCGCCCATGCCCAATGCCACGCGGCGCGGTGTGCCGAACAGGTTGGCCAGCACCGGCATGTCGTGTCCCGTGACGTTCTCGAACAGCACTGCGGGCCCTTGCGCGCGCAACACGCGGTCGCAGATCTCGGTTATCTCCAGATTCGGCGAAACGGGTGCGCTCACGCGTTTGAGCTCGCCGATTCTTTCCAGTTGTGCGATGAAGTCGCGCAGGTCATGGTATTTCATTGATTACCCTCCAACCCCTCCCGGCCTCCCCTTGTCAGGGGAGGAGATCGCTTCCCCCTGACAAGGGGGATTGAGGGGGTTTAATAAAATTTCTTCTCGCCTTCGGGCCTTGTCTTGAACCGCTTGTGCAGCCAGAAATATTGCTCCGGCATCTCCAGCACGCGCTGTTCGATGAACTCATTCATGCGGCGCGTATCGGCGATGTCATCCCCGGTCGGATAATTCTCCCACGCCGGATAAAAGGTCAGCTCATACCCTTCACCGCCCGGCAGCAGGCGCGTGATGCCGGGCAGGACTTTCGCGCCGGTCATCTGTGCAATGCGCGGCACCGATGTCATCGTCGCGGCGGGCACGCCGAAGAAAGGGATGAACGCACCGTCCTTTATACCTTGGTCCTGATCCGGCGGATAGATGAATGGGCAGCCTTCGCGCATCCCCTTGAGGATGGGGCGCAAGCCCTGCTGGCGCGAATAAAGCCGCTGGTTGCCGAAGCGGGCTCGCTTCTTCAAGAGCAATTCGGTCAGGTAACGGTTCTTCTGGTTCGCATACATGCACACCGTGCCGGTGTGCTGCGCAACCCACTGACCGCCGGCATCCATGCCGACGAAGTGCGGCGTCAGCAGAATGGCGGGTTTACCCCTGACTGCATCGAAATGTTCGATACCTTCGACACGGACCAAACGGCTGATGCGCTCGGCACTCGACCACCACAATATGCTGCGCTCGATGAGGCCGCGACCGAACATCTTGAAGTGACCGCGCAACAGTTTCCTTCGCGCCTCCTCGCTCAAGCCGGGGAAGCACAGTTTCAAGTTGATGGCGCCTACTTTGCGGCGCTCGGCAGCCAGCAGATAAAGCAACGACCCGATACCGTTACCTATCGCCACGATGACGCGGAACGGCAGAAAATGAATCAACCACAAAATGAAAACACCCAGGCGTGCCGGCATCACTGCTCCCTGACCACATCCGGCGGCACCACGCCGCGCGGGATCTTGTAGCGGTTATAGCTCCATAGATACTGGGCCGGAGAGATTGCGATCACGCGCTCCAACGCCTGATTGATTTGCAGTGGCACGGACCTGGCGAAGTCCAGTGCCAAGGGCTCTATGCGTATCACATAGCCTTGCCCGCGCGGCAGACGTTCGGCATAGGCTAACAATACCGTCGCACCGCTGGACTCGGCCAGACGGCCACTCAAGGTCATGGTGTAAGCCGGACGCTGGAAGAAATCCACCCATTCACCCTCGCCTTGGCTGGGCACCTGGTCGGGCAGCAAACCGATCGCCTCGCCGCGCTTGAGCGCTTTGTAGAGTAAGCGCACGCCGCTCACATCTGCCGATGCCAGGCGCGCCAACCCGCGTTCACGGCCGCCACGCATCACTTTTTCCAGCCAAGCCTGTTTGGGCGAGCGGTACAAACAGGTCAGCGGCAGATGCTGTCCGATGTATAACCCGACCACTTCGAAGCATCCCCAGTGTGGCGTGAGAAGGATAATGCCTTTGCCGCGGGCGTGGGCGGCCGCCACATGTTCCCAGCCCTGACAGCTTAGTACCGTGGCACAGACTCGTTCCAGCGGCCTGCACCATATCCAGGGCAGCTCGGCAATGCTTTTGCCCGCCTCGCTGATGGACGCGTCGAGCAAGGCGGCATAGTGTTGTTCATCGGCAAACAATCGAGACTGGCGCAAATTTTCCCTGGTACGCCGCGCGTATTGATCGGATGTCCGGAAAGTGATGCGTCCCAACAATGTGCCCAGAGTGTGCAGAGTACGCAACGGCAGCAAGGCGAGCAGGCGAAAGACGGTTTTATACATAGCGACAGAAATCGTAGCGAGCGGCTTTGGGGTGGGGGAGGCCGGAGCACAGCGCCCGGAGCATACACATCAGTATGTGAGGAGCGCGAGCACCGCCCGACCCCGCCCCGGAGTCGCGCAGTAGATTTATGTCGCTATGTATAAAGAGGAAGCCGGTCATAAGGTGAGATGTTACCGAGAACCCTGGAATAAGTCGCGTATCACCGTGATTCGAATGAGTCATTCAGCAGAGATGGGGTATTTGGTATAATGCGCGACTTTTAACTTATTGAGCGATCGAGCGGGGAACCATGAGCGAATTTTTGTTTACGTCCGAATCTGTATCCGAAGGCCATCCCGACAAGGTGGCGGATCAAATTTCTGATGCCATTGTTGACGCCATTCTAGCGCAGGACAAGCATTCACGCATTGCCGCCGAGACACTGTGCAACACCGGCCTCGTCGTGCTGGCCGGAGAGATCACCACCGGCGCAAATGTCGATTACATCCACGTGGCGCGCGAAACGCTCAAGCGCATCGGTTACGACAACACCGAATACGGCATCGACTACAAGGGCTGCGCGGTGCTGGTCGCCTACGACAAGCAGAGCCCGGATATTGCGCAGGGCGTGAACAAGGCTTATGACGACGAGTTGGGTCAAGGCGCGGGCGATCAGGGGCTGATGTTCGGCTATGCCTGCGACGAGACCGACGTTTTGATGCCGCTGCCGATTCATCTGGCACACCGCATGGTTGAGCGCCAATCGCAACTGCGCCGCGATGGCCGCCTGAACTGGCTGCGCCCGGATGCCAAATCTCAGGTAACTGTCCGCTATGTGGATGGCAAGCCGCACTCCATCGACACCGTGGTGCTGTCCACCCAGCATGCGCCGGAAATGTCCGACGGCCCGAAGATGAAGCAGTCTGCGATCGATGCCGTGATTGAGGAGATCATCAAGCCGATCCTGCCGAATGAGCTGATCAAGGGCAACATCAAATACCTGGTCAACCCGACCGGACGCTTCGTCGTCGGCGGCCCGCAGGGCGACTGCGGCCTGACCGGGCGCAAGATCATCGTGGATACCTACGGCGGCGCAGCTCCGCATGGCGGCGGCGCATTCTCCGGCAAGGATCCGTCCAAGGTGGATCGTTCCGCAGCTTACGCCGGCCGTTACGTCGCCAAGAATATCGTCGCAGCCGGCTTGGCCAGCAAGTGCCTGATCCAGATTTCCTATGCGATCGGTGTGGCGCATCCTACCAGCGTCTGGGTCACCACCTATGGCACCGGCAAAGTCTCGGACGAGAAGATCGCGGAACTGGTGAAAAAACACTTCGACCTGCGCCCGAAGGGCATCGTGCAGATGCTCGATCTGCTGCGTCCGATCTATCAGAAAACCGCTGCCTACGGCCACTTCGGCCGCGAAGAACCGGACTTCACTTGGGAAAATACTGATAAGGCATCTGCACTCCGTGCAGATGCAGGTCTATAAGATCTCGCGCAAAGTGCGCTTATCTGTATTTCGGCGAAGACTAACATCGCAAGCGATGTTAAGCCGCGTAGCGGCGGTCGTAGCCAAAATACTGATAAAGCTGCTGCCCTGCGCGCTGACGCAGGTTTGTAAAACATGCGGGGTGGGTTCGCGTAACCCGCCATTGATTAACATTTGCATCGGTGGGTTACGGCTTCGCCTGACCCACCCTACAAGATTCACCGCTATCGAGGGGCGCTGCGACCGACACAGTTCGGCCAGGCTCGGTAGTGTGATCAAAGTTTCAACGGCGCCCATTCATTAACTTTTTAGATGAATGGAGCACACCTTATGAACTCTGCTACAAGCGGGAACGCTGCCGCAAAACAATTCACCGACTGCAAAGTCGCCGACATGTCCCTGGCTGCATGGGGACGCAAGGAAATCGCCATCGCCGAGACCGAAATGCCCGGTCTGATGGCGATCCGCGAGGAATTCGCGAAGAGCCAGCCGCTCAAGGGTGCGCGCATCACCGGCTCGCTGCACATGACCATCCAGACCGCTGTGCTGATCGAGACACTCACCGCGCTCGGCGCGCAAGTGCGCTGGGCTTCGTGCAACATCTTCTCGACGCAGGATCACGCTGCCGCAGCCATCGCCGCGAACGGCATCGCGGTCTTCGCCGTCAAGGGAGAATCTCTGGAGGATTACTGGGATTACACCCACCGCATCTTCGAATGGGCGGACGGTGGTTATTCCAACATGATCCTCGACGATGGCGGCGACGCCACGCTGCTGCTGCATCTGGGCAGCAAGGCGGAGAAAGACCAGTCGGTGCTGGCGAAACCCGGCAGTGAGGAAGAACGCATATTGTTCGCGTCGATCAAGGCCAAGCTTATCACCGACAAAACCTGGTATTCAACGCGGCTGGCGCAGATCATTGGCGTCACCGAAGAGACCACCACCGGCGTACATCGCCTGTACCAGATGCACGAGCGCGGCGACCTGAAGATCCCCGCGATCAACGTGAATGACTCCGTCACAAAGTCCAAGTTCGACAACCTGTACGGCTGCCGTGAATCGCTGGTGGACGGTATCAAGCGCGCCACCGACGTGATGATCGCCGGCAAGGTCGCGTTGATCGCCGGTTACGGCGATGTGGGCAAGGGCTCGGCCCAGGCCATGCGCGCTTTGTCGGCACAGGTATGGGTGACTGAAATCGACCCGATCTGCGCGCTTCAAGCGGCGATGGAAGGCTACCGCGTGGTGACCATGGAATATGCCGCCGACAAGGCCGACATCTTTGTGACCTGCACCGGCAACTTCCATGTGATCACGCACGACCACATGGCGAAGATGAAGAATCAGGCCATCGTGTGCAATATCGGCCATTTCGACAACGAGATCGATGTCGCCTCGGTTGAAAAATACCAGTGGGAAGAGATCAAGCCGCAGGTGGATCACGTGATATTCCCCGATGGGAAGAGGATCATCCTTCTCGCCAAGGGCCGCCTGGTGAATCTGGGCTGCGGCACCGGACATCCCAGCTACGTGATGTCCAGTTCTTTTGCCAACCAGACCATCGCGCAGATCGAGTTGTTCACGCAGACCGCAAAATATCCTGTGGGTGTCTATACGCTGCCCAAACATCTCGACGAAAAAGTGGCGCGTTTGCAATTGAAAAAGCTTAATGCGCAGCTCTCTGTGCTGACCGACCAGCAGGCCGCCTACATCGGCGTACCCAAGGAAGGCCCATACAAGTCGAATCTATATCGTTATTAAGCCTGGCGAACATGTCCTCCGCCCGTAATGAGTTTGTCGATTATGTGGTGGAGCTCATGGCGGACTGGGCGCCGGTAATGGCACGCAGGATGTTCGGCGGCTATGGTTTGTATCGCGAAGGATCGATGTTCGCGCTGATTGCGGACGATCAGCTTTTCTTCAAGGCCGATGCGGGCAATGAACCACAATTCGAGCGGGTAGGCAGCCACCCGTTCGTTTACACCAGCCAGATCGGTAGGGTGGGCAGGTTTTTCTGCCCACGCTGCATAACTCGCGTGGGCACGATGAGACCGTGCCCACCCTACTTGGGTGCGGCGTTACGTGCACAGGCGGCCAAAGCGGGTAAATCCGGAAAAGGAAAACGCAAATGAAACTGCAAATCGAATTATTGTTGATCTGGATACTCAACGCGCTGGCGCTGCTCGCGGTGGCGAATTTCGTGCCGGGTATCCACGTGGATGGATTCACCGCCGCGCTGATCGCGGCATTTTTCCTGGGGCTGGTCAACACGCTGATCCGTCCGCTGTTGCTGCTGCTGACCTTGCCGGTCACGCTGCTCACGATAGGGCTGTTCATTTTCGTGATCAACGGGCTGTTGTTCTGGTTCGTCGGCTCGATACTCAGGGGCTTTGTGGTAGACAGCTTCTGGCACGGCGTATTGGGCGCGGTGCTCTACAGCATATTCTCCTGGGCGCTGTCTGCTGCGGCCGCACAACTGATGAGGAAGTCATGAACAAAAAGGTGTTCAGTTTTGAATTCTTTCCCCCACAAACGCCGGAAGGCGTGGAAAAGCTCGCCGCTGCGCGCAAGCGACTGGCGCCGCTCAAGCCGGAGTTTTTCTCGGTGACCTTCGGTGCCGGCGGCTCCACCCAGGAGCGCACGCTGGAAACCGTGCAACAGATCAAGGCCGAGGGCTACAGCGCAGCGCCGCATATTTCCTGCGTGGGTTCGACCCGCGAGAACATCCGCAGCATGCTGAACACATACAAGGATATGGGCATCAAGCGTATCGTCGCGCTGCGTGGCGACCTGCCGTCCGGCATGGCCACCACCGGCGAGTTCCAATACGCCAACGAGCTGGTGTCATTCATCCGCGCACAGACCGGCGATCATTTCCACATCGAAGTGGCGGCCTATCCGGAATTCCACCCTCAGGCCAGATCGGCGCACGACGACATCCTCAATTTCAAGCGCAAGATCGCCGCCGGGGCAAATTCCGCCATCACGCAATACTTCTACAACGCCGACAGCTATTTTTATTTCGTCGATGAATGCCTCAAGCTGGGTGTCACCGTGCCGATCGTGCCGGGCATCATGCCTATCGTGAGATTCGCTCAACTGGCGCGCTTCTCCGATGCCTGCGGCGCGGAGATCCCGCGCTGGATGCGCCGCACGCTGGAAGGTTATGGCGACGACATCGCATCGGTGCAAGCTTTCGGACAGGATGTGGTCTGCGCTTTGTGCGAGCGCCTGTTAAAGGGCGGTGCGCCGGGCCTGCATTTCTATACGCTGAACCAGTCCGGGCCATCGCTGGAAATCTGGAAGCGGCTGGGGCTGTAAGGTGACAATTATTACGTCGTTCCTTCTCCCAGCCTTCGGCCACCCTCTCTCACTTGTGGGAGAGGGAAAAGCCCGCCTCATGCTGCCCAGTCCATTCCCTCTCCCCTCGCGGGAGAGGGTCAGGGAGAGGGGGATCGCTTGATGAAAGCACCCGAACTTCTCCTTCCAGCCGGCACGCTGGACAAGATGCGTACCGCCTACGCCTTCGGCGCCGATGCGGTATATGCCGGGCAGCCGCGCTATTCGCTGCGCGCGCGCAACAACGAATTCAAGCTGGAAGAGTTGCGCACCGGCATTCAGGAAGCGCACGCGCTGGGCAAGAAACTGTTCGTCGCCAGCAACCTGATGCCGCACAACGCCAAGGTGAAGACCTACATGGCGGACATGGAGCCGGTCATCGCGATGCGGCCCGACGCGCTGATCATGGCCGACCCCGGCCTGATCGCGATGGTGCGCGAACGCTGGCCGGAGATGCAGATTCATCTGTCGGTGCAGGCCAACACCGTCAACTACGCGGCGGTGAAATTCTGGCAATCGCTCGGCCTGTCGCGCGTGATCCTGTCGCGCGAACTGTCGCTGGACGAGATCGAAGAGATACGCCAGCAATGCCCGGACATCGAACTCGAAGTATTCATCCATGGCGCGCTGTGCATGGCCTATTCCGGACGCTGCCTGCTGTCCGGCTACTTCAACCACCGTGACGCCAACCAGGGCACCTGCACCAACTCCTGCCGCTGGGATTACAAAGTGGACAGCGCAGAAGAGGACGGCACCGGCGATATCCAGAATGTTTTGTCATTCCCGCGAAAGCGGGAATCCAGCCAGATAAATGA
>DATBWQ010000145.1:0-5298 GCA_036514695.1 Gallionella sp.
CTGTGCGCACGATCAAACTGAAGGTCGTGCGCACAGCGCACGCTACACCTGCTTTTTGGTATCACCGCCCTGCTGCCCCGGGCGTTCACTCTGACGCTTCCATTTCGCATAACACTCAAGGCCGCAAAAATGCGCCACATAGTCAGCGGCCTCAGGGATCACCGCCTCGGATAACGGAACCTCTTTGCGGCAGATCGAGCAGGAGACTTTTTCAGTTTCTGACGAATCAGATTTTTTGACCATGATGCACCTCCTCTATTCGGGTTGGCATTCGGTCAGAGTATCGGAGTTTCGTGGACCATTCAAGCAAAGATAAGAGAGTCTTTTGTCCTGGCACCAGTCAGGCTATCCTCGCCCACAGATCATGCTCATCCGAATCGGTGATCTTCACCTCGACGAAATCGCCCACGCTTAACCGCTGGCCGTCTTCGATGTATACCAGACCGTCGATATCCGGCGCATCGGCGGAACTGCGCGCGATCGCGCCTTCCTCATCCACCTCGTCCACCAGCACGGTGATGGTCTTGCCGATCTTGCGCCTGAGGCAAGCCTCGCTGATCTCCTCCTGCAGCAGCATCAACCGCGCGAGGCGTTCCTGTTGCACTTCGGGCGGCACGTGGCCGGGCAAGGCGTTGGCCACCGCGCCATCCACCGGCGAGTAGGCGAACGCGCCGACGCGATCGAGCTGCGCCTCTTCCAGGAAATCCAGCAACTCTTCGAATTCCTCCTCGGTTTCGCCGGGGAAGCCGACGATGAAGGTGCTGCGCAGCGTCAGGTCGGGACATATCTCGCGCCATTGTTTGATGCGCGCCAGCACGTCCTCGCTGCTGGCCGGACGCTTCATCAGTTTCAGGATGCGCTGGTTGGCGTGCTGGAACGGGATGTCCAGATACGGCAGGATCTTGCCCTGCGCCATCAGCGGGATCACTTCGTCCACATGGGGATAGGGGTACACATAATGCAGGCGCACCCACGCGCCCAGCTCACCCATCGCCGCTGCCAGCTCGGTCATGCGGCTCTTGAGCGGCCTGCCGCCCCAGAAGCCGGTGCGGTATTTTATGTCCACGCCGTAGGCGGAAGTATCCTGCGAGATCACCAGCAGTTCCTTCACGCCCGCGTTGACCAGGTTCTGCGCTTCCTGCATCACATCGCCGACCGGACGGCTGACCAGATCACCGCGCAGACTGGGGATGATGCAGAAGGTGCAGCGGTGGTTGCAGCCCTCGGAGATCTTCACGTAGGCGTAATGCCTGGGCGTGAGCCGGATGCCCTGCACAGGCACCAGGTCCATGTACGGGTCATGCGGCCCTTCGACATGGCTCAGGACAGGCTTGGGCAAATATTGATGCACCACCGACATCACCTCATCGGTGGCGTGCGGCCCGGTCACCGCAAGCACGCTGGGATGCGCCTGCCTCACGACATCGCCTTTCGCGCCCAGGCAGCCGGTCACGATCACTTTGCCGTTTTCCGCAAGCGCTTCGCCGATCGCATCCAGCGATTCGGCCACCGCACTGTCGATGAAACCGCAGGTGTTCACCACCACCAGATCGGCATCCTGATAACTGCCGGAGATCAGATAACCCTCGGCGCGCAAGCGGGTGAGGATGTGTTCGGAATCCACGGTCGCCTTCGGACAGCCCAGCGAGACGAAGCCGACCTTTGGAGGCCGCTTGGCTTTACTCATTACAATCTTTCATTGTCTATACGCCGACCACAAGGTTGACCAGGAATATCGAGCCCACTCCCGCCACGATCAGCAGCACCTGTTGTAGCGTATCGCTCAACTGGGTCCGTTTATGCAAACCCGGAATCAGATCGGCAACCGCGACATAGATCATGCTGGCGGCGGCCAATGCCAGCAATGTAGGAACAATATCCTGCATGGATTGCAAGGCAAAAAAGGCCAATACGCCGCCTGCCAGCATCGCCAGACTGGACAGCAGATTGAGCAGCAATGCCTGCGCCTTGCCGTATCCGGAATGCAGCAGGATCATGAAATCGCCGACTTCTTGCGGGATCTCGTGCGCGATGATCGCCAGCGCGGTGACGATGCCCAGATTCACGTCAGTCAAAAATGCGGCGGCGATGATGATGCCGTCGACAAAGTTGTGAAAGGTGTCGCCCAGCATGACCATCGCGCCGCTGCGGCGGTTCGCGTCATGCTCGTTCGGCTCATGCACTTCGCAATGATCGTGGTGGCAATGCCGCCACAGCAGCAATTTCTCCAGCGTGAAGAACAGCAATATGCCGATCAGCACGGTACCGCTCACCGCCGCCGCGCTGCTGCTCTGCTCTATCGCCTCCGGCAGGATGTCCAGGAACACCGCGCCCAGCAACGCGCCTATGGCATAGCTGACCAGCGCGTTCACCCAATGCGCGCGGGCATTCAGCGCGAACAGCGCGGCACACAGCACGCTCAGCACGCCGCCGATGAGACTGGCTGCGACGATCCAAAGCAAGACAGACATGGAGGCTATTCAGATATTGGGAGTTTCGGGCGCGGATTATACCAAAGGTGAACTATCCGCTTTTGGCTATTCCAGCCAGATGAATGTTCCCATGCGACCGGTCGCACCATCGCGACGATAGGAAAAGAAATGCTCGGACTCGCGGTAGGTGCAGTAGTTTCCGCCGTAAATCCGCGTGATGCCCAGCGCGTTCAGACGCAAGCGCGCCAGTGTGTAGATGTCGGCGTACCACTTGCCGGATCGTCCGGGAATGAACGCTGAAGCGGCCTGTGCATCAACATCCACAAACAAGGCGCGCACCTCATCACCGACTTCGAATGCATCCTGACTAATGGCCGGGCCCAGCCACACCATCAGGTTTTGCGGCGCGACATCCATCGCCTGCACGGTGGCTTCGATCACCCCTGCCGCCAGGCCTTTCCATCCGGCATGTGCCGCGCCGACCACGCTGCCCTGCGTATCGCACAGCAACACCGGCAGGCAGTCGGCGGTCATCACGACGCACACCGCCGCGCGATGCCGCGCGATGCAGGCATCGGCCTGCGGCAGGCAACTCGCGCTGTCTGCGTTGGCGACGATGGTGCCATGCACTTGTTCCAGCCACACCGGTTCGCTGGGCAACAGAGTGTTGAGCAATATGCGATTGCGCTCAACCGCCAGCGGCGCATCGCCGACATGGTCGCCGAGATTGAGGCTGTCATAAGGTGCGGCACTCACGCCGCCTTGGCGGGTGGTCTGCAAGGCTTTCACATTGGCGGGCGCGTGCCAATCGGGGATGATGCAATGATTGAGGATGTTCATTTGTTGCGAACCCCAACCCCCCTCGATCCCCCCTTGTCAGGGGGGAAGATAACCTCCTCCCCTGACAAGGGGAGGCCGGGAGGGGTTGAGTGATCGAGGGGGGTTGTTTGGTGAGGGGAAACTGCCTCGCGAATTTGTTGCAGCAATCGCGTCATGTCTGCTGGCAGCAGCGCATGCCATTCCATCGTTTCGCCGCTGACCGGATGCACCAGCGCGAGGCGCGTCGCGTGCAGGGCCTGGCGCGGGAAGCCGGTCAACAAGGCACGCAGTTGCGGGACGCATTTTTGCGGGCCTTTGAGATACACGCTGTCGCCTACCAGGGGATGGCCGATATGGGCCAGATGCACGCGTATCTGGTGGGTGCGGCCAGTTTCCAGGCGGCAGCGCAGCAGCGTACAGCTCGGGAATTTTCTTTCGATCTGGTAATGCGTGACCGCAGCCCTGCCGCTTTCCACGACGGCCATCTTGACGCGCTGGGCGGGATGACGGCCGATAGGCGCGTCCACCTTGCCGGCACGGGTCAGTTCGCCGTACACCAGGGCCAGGTATTCGCGCTGCACGCTGCGCGCCTCCAGTTGGCGCACCAGCGAGGTCTGCGCGGTAAGCGTCTTGGCCACCACCAGCAGGCCGCTGGTATCCTTGTCCAGCCGGTGCACGATGCCGGCGCGCGGCACATCCGCCAACTGCGGCGCGTGATGCAACAAGGCGTTGAGCAACGTGCCCTCCCAGTTGCCGCTGCCGGGATGCACCACCAGCCCGGCCGGTTTGTTGATCACCAGCAAGGCATCGTCCTCATAGACGATGTCGAGCGCGATGTCCTCGGCCTGATGGGGTTGCTCCGAAGCATGTGATTGCGGCGACACCTCCAGCTTTTCTCCGCCCCAGACCTTTTGCCTGGTCGTGGCATAGGCGCCATCCACCTTGACCTGCTGCCCGGTGATCCACTCCTGCAGACGGCTGCGCGAATACTCCGGCAGCAGTTTTGCGAGAACCTGGTCAAGACGCAGCCCTGCGCAGTCATCCGGAACCGCGAGCTGCAGCGAGTCGTGGGAATGTGGGTTTGCGATAGTGTCAACTCCACACGCGGTTTTCTGCGTAGTGGATTGCCTGCCTTTGGTATAATCGCGTAAATTATTTTCTGGATTCGCCATGCGCCATAGTTTAGCCGTATTCCTGCTGTTCACGTTAATTACTGCTTGCAGTTCCTCGTCGCAACCGGGTGCAGATGCGGCAAAGAACATTTCCGCCGAGGAAATGTATAACGAGGCCAAGACGACCCTCAACGAGGAAAGCTATGAGTCGGCCATCAAGCAGTTCGAATCCCTGCAATCGCGCTATCCCTACGGACGTTACGCACAGCAGGCGCAGCTCGAGATCGCTTATGCCTATTACAAGCAGAACGAGGCGGAGTCCGCCATCTCCGCCGCCGATCGTTTCATCAAACAGTATCCGAACAACCCGCATGTGGACTATGCCTACTACCTGAAGGGCCTGGCCAATTTCCACGGCGAGATCGGCCTGCTTGGCTTGCTGGGCGATCCCACCGAACGCGATCCGAGGGCAGCACAGGATTCGTTCGCGGCCTTCAAGGATCTGGTTGCGCGTTTTCCCGGCAGCAAATATGCACCCGATGCCAGATTTCGCATGCAATATCTGATCAATGCGCTGGCAAAATATGAGATCCATGTCGCCAGGTACTACCAGCGCCGCGGCGCGCACATCGCCGCAGTGAACCGCGCCAAGGAAGTATTGACGCAGTACCCGAATTCACCTGCGACGCGCGATGCGCTGCTGATACTGGTGCAAAGCTATGATGCGATGGGCATGAAGGAACTGCACGACGATGCACAGCGCGTGCTGGACAAGAACTTCCCCCAGGACGCTGCTGATCCGTCGAACAGAGGCAGCGAGTAATTCCCATATTGGCTCTGCAAATGATTTTCTTCGCGCCTGCTTAACCTTCTGTCGCAACGCAGTAGGGGCGATTCATGAATATGCCTCTTAACGATTTTCAGGACGCAGTTGT
>DATBWQ010000146.1:0-24405 GCA_036514695.1 Gallionella sp.
TACAACTATCGAGGCGTATCGAGGTACCACTTTCCCATGTATCTGAAAGAAATTGAATACCGTTACAATCATCGTCAGGAAAATATTTTTAAACTCTTCCTGGCTATCTACTTTGGTTACGTTTCGCCCTAATTACCAAAACAAAAGGGATTAGCACATGGCTAATCCCTCAATGTGGTGGGTCTGGAAGGACTTGAACCTTCGACCAAAGGATTATGAGTCCTCTGCTCTAACCAGCTGAGCTACAGACCCGAAAAATTCAACCTATGCCAGATCAGTCTTCGCTATCGAGAAAGCTCTTGAGCTTCTCGGAACGCGAGGGGTGACGCAACTTGCGCAGCGCCTTGGCTTCGATCTGCCGGATACGTTCGCGTGTCACATCGAATTGCTTGCCGACCTCTTCCAGCGTGTGGTCGGTGTTCATTTCGATGCCAAAGCGCATCCGCAACACCTTGGCCTCGCGCTGCGTCAGGCTATCCAGAATGTCCGCTGTCGCACCGCGCAGGCTCTCGTAAACCGCCGCATCTATAGGCACGGTGGTATGAGAGTCTTCGATGAAATCGCCCAGGTGCGAATCGTCGTCGTCTCCCACAGGCGTTTCCATGGAGATCGGCTCCTTGGCGATCTTGAAGATCTTGCGGATCTTGTCTTCCGGCATTTCCATCTTGATCACCAGAGTTGCGACGTCCGGCTCCAGGCCGGTCTCTTGCATGATCTGCCGCGAGATGCGATTCATCTTGTTGATGGTCTCTATCATGTGCACCGGGATCCGGATGGTGCGCGCCTGGTCGGCGATGGAACGGGTGATCGCTTGGCGTATCCACCAGGTCGCATAGGTCGAGAATTTGTAACCGCGACGGTACTCGAACTTGTCCACCGCTTTCATCAGACCGATGTTGCCCTCCTGGATCAGATCGAGGAATTGCAAACCGCGATTGGTATATTTTTTGGCAATGGAGATTACCAGACGCAGGTTGGCCTCGATCATGTCGCGCTTGGCGCGGCGTGCCTTGGCTTCGCCGTTGGTCATCTGCCGGTTGATCTCCTTCAGGTCGCGAATCGGGATACCGACGCGCTGTTGCAGATCCAGCAGGCGCTGTTGCTGCTCCACGATAGCGTGCTGGTAACGCCCCAACGTTTCTCCGTAAGGTCTTTTCAACTTCAGTTCCTGGGCCACCCAGTGCAAATTGCCCTCATTGTCGGGGAAGGACTTGATGAAGTAGGGACGCGGCATCTTGCCCTTGGTGACGCACATCTCCTGAATGGTGCGTTCACTGCGGCGGACCTCTTCGACCAGGCCGCGCATGGTGTCGCACAATGCATCGACTTGCTTCGCCGAAAAGCGGAATTTCATCAACTCGTCAGAGATGCCGGCCTGGAGCTTGTCGTATTGCTTGCTGCGATAGCCGTATTTCTCGTAAGCCTTGCCTATCTTGGTGAACAATTCAGCGATCACCTCGAAACGCTCCAACGCATTGGCTTTCAGCAGTGCCAGATTGGCTGCCGCGGCCGCTGCGGCCGCTGCCGCTGCGGCCTCCTCATCTTCTTCTTCGTCGGCTTCATCGGCTTGGACCTGCTCTGCTTCCTCCTCGCCCTCTGCGCCGATGACAGCCTCATCTTCGGCATCCACGAAACCATCGATCAGCTCGTCGATGCGCATCTGATCGTTTTTGATCTTCTCGACCAGCACCAGGATTTCGGCTATCGTCGCCGGGCACATGGAGATCGCCTGAATCATATGCTTCAGGCCTTCTTCGATACGCTTGGCGATCTCGATCTCTTTTTCGCGGGTGAGCAGCTCGACCGTACCCATTTCGCGCATATACATGCGCACCGGGTCGGTGGTTCGACCGAATTCCGAGTCCACCGTGGAAAGCGCTGCCTCGGCTTCCTCCACCGCATCTTCATCCGCTGCCGCAGGTGCGGCATCCGACATGATCAGAGTCTCGGCATCGGGAGCCACGTCGCACACTGAGACACCCATCTCGTTGATCATGCTGACCACGCCCTCGATCTGCTCGACTTCGAGCATATCCGGCAAATGATCATTGATTTCCGCATAAGTCAGATAGCCGCGCTCTTTGCCCAGCATGATCAGGGCCTTCAGGCGCGTGCGCCGTGCCTCGATATCCTGCTGCTGGTCAAGGACCGGCTGCTCGACGACTTCAGCTTGTTTCTTGCTCGGTTTCTTCTTGTCTTTAGGCTTTGCCATGTTCAAATTCCCAATTGCGTAAGGCGCCCGAACTGTGTCAGGCCGCCGAAAAGCGGCGGATTATACCCGATTCCGCCTGAATTTTCCTAACCTCTTTAGATGCTTAGCTTTGCATAGCCAATCGGCTAAGCAGGCAAAGAACGCCCGCTAAGTCGCTGGTTAGCCGCGTTGCAGCAATAGCAGGTACTGCTCGCGTTCCGGGTCGGTCAAGTTGGACAAACCGCCTTGCGCCAATTTGGCCTGCAGCGCTTGAAACTGTTGGCGGCGTTGGACTTCGTTGAGCTTGCTGATCAGCCCGGCAAATTCGGCAGCCACGTCAAAGTTCTCGCCCCAGCTCAACATATCTGCCTCTGCCGCTGCAAGTGATTTTTCATGTGTGGTGCCCTGGAACAACTGTGTGAGCGCGGGGCTGCTCAATGCAGAATCTGCTTCGCGCAACACCAGCAGCACGGCGGCAACTGCCTCGGCTTCCGGGCCTTCACCATGCCATTTGGCGGAAACCTGCGCGCCCAACTCAGGTTTTGCTATCAGGCATTGCAGCAATAGCCGGTGAGATGAAGGTGTCGAACGCCCGGCCTTTTGGTAGCCCCGACGAGTTGCTCGCGCGACCGGTTCGACTTCATACAGTGCTTCCAGTTCCGCCTGGCTGACCCCCGAAAGTGCCGCGACTTCCTTGCGCAACAGCAATGCTGTGGCTGGTGCGGCGATCGCGGTCAGCAACGGCTTGGCGCGCTGCAATAATTGGTTGCGCCCTTCCTGGCTGCGCAAGTCCAGCCCCGCGCTGATTTCTCGCAACAGATAGGTGGACAAGGGCATGGCTTCCTGCACGCGCTGCTCGAAAGCGGCTTTGCCGAATTCGCGGATGAAGCTGTCCGGATCATGCTCTACTGGCAGGAACAGAAAGCTGATGCGCTTGCCATCCTGCAGATAGGGCAGTGCGTTTTCCAGCGCCCGCCAGGCCGCACGCTGCCCGGCCTTGTCGCCATCGAAACAGAACACGATGTGCCCGGTCAGGCGCAATAATTTCTGCACGTGATACGGCGTAGTCGCGGTACCTAATGTAGCCACGGCATATTCCACGCCATGCTGCGCAAGTGCCACCACATCCATGTAGCCCTCCACCACCAGCACTCGTTGCTCGGCGCGTATGGCCTTTTGCGCCTGGAACAAGCCATACAGTTCGCGGCCCTTTTCAAACAACGGTGTTTCCGGCGAGTTGAGATACTTGGGTTCGCCCTTGTCCAGCACACGCCCGCCGAAACCGATGACCTGGCCGCGAACGTTGACGATAGGGAACATGATGCGATCGCGAAAACGGTCATAGCGTTTATCCCCGTCAGACTCAATCACCAGACCGGTTTCAACCAGGGTCGCATCTTGATAATTCGGGAACGCGGCGGCAAGGTTCTGCCAGGCATCCGGCGCGTAACCGATGCCGAATCTTGCGGCGATCTCCCCGCTCAGTCCGCGCTGCTTGAGATAAGCGATCGCGCGTTGGGATGATTTGAGTTGCTCGCGGTAATAGCGGGTAGCGGTTTGCATAACCTCATACAGATCCGGCGCGGCTTTCTGGTATGCCTCACCTGCTGCGGGACGTTCGTTAGGGACTTCCAGGCCCATGCTGCGCGCCAATTCCTCGATCGCGTCTACGTAGCCCATCCCGGCGTGCTCCATGACAAAGCCGATCGCTGTGCCGTGCGCACCGCAGCCGAAGCAATGATAGAACTGCTTGGTTTGACTGACGGTGAAAGAGGGGGATTTTTCGTTGTGGAACGGGCAGCAGGCGACGAAATTCGTTCCGGCTTTTTTGAGCGGCACATAACGCTCGACCACGTCCACGATATCGAGACGATTGAGCAGGTCCTGAATGAAGTTTTTTGGAATCAAGCCAACACCGCCTTTTCATTGCACCCGGCTGCAAGCCGGGGAATGGTTGATCGGGTATTATTCCGGCTCGCATAAGAACCAGGGTTTTGCAGGGTGGGCGCAGCCCACCAAAGCATCCGCGTGGGCTGCGCCCACCCTACTGCGAGTTTGGAATTACTTGGAGAGTTGCGCTTTGATCAGTGCAGAAACCTTGCCCATGTCGGCGCGACCGGCCAGTTTGGGTTTTAGCACACCCATCACCTTGCCCATGTCTTGCGCGCCTGCCGCGCCGGTCGCGGCAATCGCTTCGGTGACCGCTGCGCTGATTTCGGCTTCGCCGAGTTGTTGCGGCATATAGGTAGCCAGCACGCTCATCTCGAATTTTTCTACATCAGCCAAATCCTGGCGGCCCGCCGCTTCATATTGGCTGATGGAATCGCGGCGCTGCTTGTTCATCTTCTCGATGATGGCGACCACGTCAGCGTCCGACAATTCGATGCGCTCATCCACTTCACGCTGCTTGATGGCGGCGAGCAACAGGCGTATCGCCCCCAGACGCGCGGTATCCCTTGCGCGCATCGCGGTCTTCATGTCATCAGTGATCTGTTGCTTGAGGCTCATTGGGCACTTCTATAAATCCGGATTTTAGTTCCGGCATAACCTGAAGGTTAGCCTTCACTGCAACTTCGTTGTATTCCAACTGCTGCGTTGCTCAAAGATTTTAGTTCCGGCCAACCTGAAGGTTACCCTGCACTGAAACTTCGTTTTCTTGCTTACATATAAGAACTTATACGCTCTGCGAAGTGGGGTAGGCAAGCAATCCGCACAGCGGATGCTCGCAAAATCTTTTCGCGCCTTGCATTTGGACGAGCTCTGAATTTCTAGAAGCGCCCAAATGCCGGAATTAATCCTTGTGCCCAGATCGGGCGCAATAGATCAATAGAGCTTGGGAGGGAGAACCTGGCTCATCAAGCGCTTGTAGTGGCGCTTCACGGCGGCAGCCAGCTTGCGCTTGCGCTCTGCGGTAGGCTTTTCGTAAAACTCGCGGGCGCGCAAATCGGTCAGCAGACCGGTCTTTTCCACGGAACGCTTGAAACGGCGCATCGCTACTTCGAACGGCTCATTCTCTTTAACACGTACTGTTGTCATGAACAAACTACCTTCTACTGAAAAATTGAGGGCGCGATTCTAGCAAAATGCCCTGCCTCCCACAACTGGAATTTAACAATTTGATATTTTGGCAAATTTGCCATTTTGGCAAATTTGCCAAATTTGCGCTTGCTGACCTGTGCTGCGGTGACTGCGCCTGCCTTGATTTGCAAGGCTCTATCGAAAGCAGAGTGGGTGTCTTACGCCGCTCCCTGATTAATGCCCGTGGTGTACTTGGGCAAAGACTAAACGCGCTGCAATTGCTTTGGCAACTTATCCGAGCGTCCGAGGAGAAAAAGGCCAAGATCATCCAAAAACGCGGGGGTTACATCGTCTGGCTCGAGTTTACAGACGACGACCTCGAAAGCTTCAATATTGCGGCACATCACGTTGATATTGTTTTCGGTATAGTTACCTTGGAACCTGATCTGCACAGGGAAATCAGGAGCCAATTGCGCCTCAATCCACTCTTGCTTCGGTTTTTTGCTGACAGCTTCGATATCTTCAATCACGCGTAGGCTCAAATGATGCAGCTCTTTCTTTAACGTTTCAAGCGGCCCCCAAGGCCGTTTAAGCAGTACAGGCTCTGGAGCACACAGCTTAACGCTGAATGCAACATAGTCCATAAGTGCCATATCGGAAAGGCTCTGCTTGCGATAGTCAATGGTCGCATTCTGCCACTTCAAGTTGGAGTAGATTGTCCGCGCATCAAAGCGATAAATACGGTTAATCGTCGGCTCCACATTGTTTACGTGCTGGATAAACGGGTTAAAAAATTTGACGATCCTGTTTAACGCATCATCCACTCGCCGCGTCTTGGTTTGGTTTTCCAGCAATGTAGACTGCTTGAAGCCCTGCCGCTCTCTTGCTTCCTGCGCCAGTCCGGCAAGCAGGCCAGACTCGCCAGACCCCGCCGCAGATGCCTTTAAAATGTCAGGGATGGGAGCAGGAGTTGCGACTTCTGTCGCCCCCCCATTCTCTTGAGATGTAATAAAACGTCGGAATTCATGATTGACTTCCCGCAATGAATTATCAGCTTGGTTATCAAAACTTTTCGTGCTGGATTTATGGTCAAACTCCAGTTGCGACTCTTTCAGGCGTTCGTCAAAGTCCGCCATGTTGAAATCAACACTCGAGTTTTGACCAATGCCGGCCTCTCCCAGATTTTTCTCTGGTCTTGTTACTTTTAGCGTCGCATCCGCAGAAGATGTATGGTTGGCAGAAGCCGAAAATTCCATCGCAAATTTCAGCGCTTTCAAAAACTCTGCCGCTGTTTGGAAGCGATCTTCCGGCCGCTTGGACATGGCTTTTCCTACCACTTCATGCAGCGATACCGGAATGTCGGGGTTGAAATTACCCGGGGGTTGAGGCGCCTGATTCAAAACTTTATGCATAATAATGGTCATGTTGCTGCCGGTGAATGGCCGTTCTCCGGTGAGAAACTGATAGAGGATGACACCTGCAGAATAGATATCGCTACGACGATCCGCGGCTACCCCCATAAACTGTTCTGGCGACATATAGGCGGGTGTACCTAACACGCTTCCAGCTTGCGTAAGCTCAGAAGATTCAATCTTTGCTATGCCGAAATCCGCAATCTTCACCTGCCCATCTTTAGTGATCAGGATGTTCGAGGGTTTAATATCCCGGTGTACCACACCGTGGGTATGTGAGTATTCAAGCGCATCAAGAAGCTGAGCCATGATTTTAGCGCTGTCTTTTATTTGGAATCGTATCGTCTTTTCGAAGTGCTCTTTCAACTCTATGCCAACGATGTATTCCATGGCGATGAAAACCACATCGCCATCCTCGCCATATTCATAAACAGAAACAATATTGGGGTGAGTGAGGCGCCCCGCCGCCTGCGCTTCTCGGCGAAATCGACTGAGTATTTCCTCAGCCTCGGATTTGTCGATCATGGATTTCTGAATTGTCTTGATGGCTACGGTACGCTCAATAAAAGGATCAAAGCCCTCATAGACGATGCCCATGGCACCTCTACCAAGTTCACGCTTGATTTCATATTTACCGAGCTTATTTATCACTGACACCCCATGAAGCTGTTACTATTGCACTTGAATGGTACCGCAGCCAGGAAGGAAATAAAACGGCTGTGGGGAACCTCAATTTATTCAACCGGGATCCGTGTGTTCAAGCGCCGGTATTGCCGCATGGCCTCCTCCGCCTTTTCGGCATCTCCCACGGCCAGATATGCCGTTGCCAGCGCGGCCAAAGGGTCGGGGTGATCCGGGAACTTGTGCAGTTCGCGCTGCGCTTCTTCTATCAACTGCTCCCACACCTGGCGTTTATCGAGTTCCGCATTGACAGCAAGATCGGCACGCAGGAACAGCAGTCCGGACGGTTCGCGTACCACCAGCTTCCATGTGTCGCTATATGCCAGGTGTTCAATCAGGGGAATCATGCGCCCGGAAAACTGCATCACTGCAGGCGTGAAAATTGCATCGATGCGATATTGCGTCACGGCATTTTCCCAGCCGGGGTCGGCGCGAAAAATCGCGTCGTGCAACTGGACGGCGCGGTTGGACATGGTATCGTGCCCGTCAACGAATACCAGGAACCCGGAACCCAGCACCCAGGCCAGATAACCGCCGTAATCGAAGAAGTTGAGCACGTGTCCGCCCGGCAGATTCTGCTTCAGATAGGCGGCAGATTTTTCGGGAAACACGCCCGGCTTGGTACCGCTTCCCCACTTGCCCTGCCAAAGCGGCAACCCAAGCCATGCAGCCAGCACCACAGACACGCCGAGACGCTGCAAGCGCTGTGGGATTTTATCCGGGAATGTGTGCAACCCCAATCGCACCAACGGCCCAAGCAGCACCAGCGCGAACAGCCCGATGTTGCGCACATACAGAAAAGTCAGCATACCGAACAGGGCGAGCAACAGACCGCTGCTGATGCGGCGCTCGCGCTGGAAAACCAGCGCCAGTACGCCGAGCGCAGTCATTGCGATAAAATTGAAAGCATATTCCGTATCCATCACCGGCAGGTATTCGGTGATGTCGTTCATCAGGTCTTTTCCCGAGAACAGGGCGGTGAATGGCAACGCGACCTGCCGCCAGCCGTAGGGATTGATGGAGGCGAGCGCCAGCGTGGCCAAGGCGGTGACAGTCAACAAAAAGACGACATGGCCGCGTGTGCGTCCGGCGGGAGGAGAGAAGAAAAATTCAATCGCGTAAGCACCCAGTACCGGCAGCAAAAAGACTGTGGAAGGATGCAACTGAATCAGCAGCCAGCCTGTGATGGGGATGGGTATGAGGCAGAGCCAATCTCCCTGCTCTGCATATCTTTCCAATGCAAGCAGGGTGGCAGCCATGGAAAGCAGCAGCGCCGTTTCAGCCCGGTAGTTGATGCGGGCCGTGATCCACCAGGCGACCAGCGCCAGCGCCAGCAATACAACGGGGTGTAGCCACTCGCGTTTGGCGATGGCGGCGCGATAAGCCAGGAACAGAGTGGTTGCGCCGAAAACGGCGTTGAGTGCGGTCATGCCTGTGTAGCCGCCCAAAACGTAGGCCAAGTGATAAATCAGGCCGAATCCCCATTCGATGTAGGAAGCCGGCTCTCCCAGCAACGGCAAGAGGTAAAACATGGTGTCCGGGATTTTGCCGGTGGCAGCGACTTCCCGGCCCGACACCATGTAGAACCAGATGTCATAGTCCTCGATAGGGCGCCAGAAGAAGAACAACAGCGCGAAAAAAATGATCAGCGGCGCAAACCGAAGGCCTGGCGGTGATCGTTCAGTGGTAAGCAAAGGGATCGGAATATTCAATCAAGGCCTTTTGAATATCGCGGTTAATTGATGGTGATACGCCCGAACCTGCGCTTGCCAACCTGCGCGACAAGGACCGCACCGGCCTTGAGTTGCAAGGCTTTGTCGCTGATTTTTTCGCCGTCGAGCTTGACCCCGCCCTGGTCTATCATGCGTAGCGCTTCGGAGGTGCTGGCGACCAACCCGGCTTGTTTGAGCATTTGTGCGATGCCGATGTGGCCATCCGTGCTGGTTACGGCGACTTCGGGCATGTCATCCGGCAGCACGCCCTGCTTGAAGCGCGCCTCGAATTCCGTCAGTGCATCCATTGCCGCTTGTCTGGAGTGGAAGCGCGTAACGATCTCCTGCGCCAGCAGGACTTTGATATCGCGCGGGTTGCGTCCTTGAGCCACTTCTTCATGCCATTTGGTGATGGTGGCCAGGCTTTCGAAGGAGAGCAGTTCGAGGTAGCGCCACATCAGGTCGTCCGAGACGGACATCAGCTTGCCGAACATGTCCCGCGGGGTGTCGGTGATGCCGACGTAATTGCCCTGCGACTTGGACATTTTGTTGATGCCGTCCAGGCCTTCCAGCAGCGGCATGGTAATGACGCACTGCGCCGGCTGCCCGTAATGTTTCTGCAGTTCGCGCCCCATCAGTAAGTTGAATTTCTGATCCGTTCCGCCCAGTTCGATGTCCGCCTTGAGCGCAACGGAATCGTAGCCCTGCACCAGCGGGTAGATGAATTCATGGATGGCGATAGGCTGGTTGCCCTTGTAGCGTTTGGAAAAATCGTCGCGTTCCAGCATCTGCGCCACCGTGTGCGTGGCGGCGAGGCGGATCAGATCGACCGCGCTGAACTTGTCCATCCAGGCCGAGTTGAACACAATCTCGGTCCTGTCCGGGTCGAGCACCTTGAACACCTGCTCGCGGTAAGACCGGGCGTTTTCCAGCACTTGCTCTCGCGACAGCGGCGGACGTGTGGTATTTTTACCGCTGGGATCGCCGATCATGCCGGTGAAGTCACCGATCAAAAACAGCGCATGGTGGCCGAGATCCTGCAACTGGCGCATCTTGTTGAGCAGCACGGTATGACCGAGATGCAGGTCCGGCGCGGTCGGATCGAAACCCGCCTTGACGCGCAGCGGGCGGCCAAGCGACAGCTTTTGTTTCAGTTCATCTTCCAGCAGCAGTTCGTGAGCGCCGCGCTTGATTGTTGCCAGTGCGTCCGTATGCATATTGTTGGTGTGTGTCATTTCAGTCATATTCATCATCGATTCAAGTGCGGGAAAGGCGGCTTTCCATTCGTGTTGCTGCTCGGCCATTCATTCCGACCATTCATCGGTCTGGGTTTGCCACCCATCAGTTCTGTATTGAGGGGGGCCCGTTTCTGGTAAAGTGCGCATCAATCATAAATACAAAGCGTTGCCGCAATAAAGCAAAGCGATTCAAGGAGACTCGAATGTTAACTCAAAACCCGCTCAGCCAAGAACGTAAAAAGAAGTTGCGCTGGTTCGTCACGCTATCCACCATGCCGTTGCTGGGTGTGCTCACCGCTTTCGGCCTGGTGCCGCAAAGCGATCTCGGTTTGCCTTCAGCCAAGGTTGCGATAGAAGAGATCGCCTTGCCCAAAGTCGATGATGCGGTCACCGTTTCCAGCTTCTGGCGCAGCGAACGGGTGCAGCGCGGCGATACCGTGGCCGAACTGCTGAGCCGTTTGAACATTGAAGATGCCGCTGCCAGCACTTATCTGCGCAGCGCCGCTGAAACCGAGTCTTTCCGCAAACTGCCGGTCGGCAAGGAAATCCAGGCCGAAACCTCTGCCACGGGCGGCTTGATCACGCTGCGTTATCTCGGCAACAACGGCGAGCAGATCCTGATCGACAGGCAAAACGGCGTGTTCCAAACCAGCACCTTGCCCGCACAGCTCGAAAAACGCTTGTTTGTGCGCACCGGAGAGATCAAAACCAACCTGTATGCCGCCACAGACGCTGCCGGCATGCCGGAAGCCGCCGCCAACCAACTGTATGAACTTTTCAGCGGAGACATCGATTTTCACCACGACCTCAGGGTGGGTGACAAATTCACCGCGGTGTATGAGATGACTTACCACAACGGCGCGTTGCTGAATACCGGCCGCATCCAGTCCGCTGAATTCATCAATCAAGGCCGTGTTTATCGTGCCATCTACTTCCAGAAAGATGCTCAAGAGGGCGATTACTACACACCGGAAGGCAAGAGCGTGCGCAAGGCATTCTTGCGTTCGCCCATCGAATATTCACGCGTGAGCTCCGGTTTTACCAACTCGCGTTTTCACCCCTTGCTGAACAAATGGAAAGCCCATAAAGGTGTGGACTTCGCTGCACCGGCTGGCACCAGGATCAAGGCTACCGCAGATGGCGTGGTTACTTTCATCGGCAACGAGAGCGGCTATGGCAACCTCATCAAGATCAAGCATCAGGGTCGCTATACCACCGTATACGGCCACCTGTCGCATTTTGCCCAAGGCCTGCACCGCGGACAGCGCGTGACGCAGGGAGATTTGATCGGCTATGTCGGCATGACCGGCCTGGCCAGCGGCCCGCATCTGCACTATGAATTCAAGATCAACGGCCAGCACCATAATCCGATGCGCGTTGAATTGCCGGATGCAGAACCCATTAGCAGTTCTTACCAGGAAGCGTTTCAATCCGTGGCAGACGACTTCGTCGCGCGCCTGAACCTGTTGCGCAACACCAACCTCGCCAAACTCGACTGATAGGCCTGTGCAACACCCGCCGGAACTGTATGCAGGTTTGATGTCCGGCACCAGCCTGGACGGCATCGATGCCGTCCTTGTTGATTTGGGGCAGCCCAAACCGTTGATGCTCGCAAAATATTACCTGCCTTTTGATGGCGTGCTGAAAGACGATCTGCTCGCGTTGCATCTGCCCGCAGCCAATGAACTTCATCAGGCACAGGTCGTCGGCAACCAACTGGCACGGCTGTATGCCGCTGCGGTCTCTTTGCTGCTCACTCAAACCAAAACATCGAACAATGAAATCAAAGCCATAGGCTGCCACGGACAGACCATACGCCACTGCCCCGAACACGGCTACACCCTGCAAATCGGCAACTCTGCGTTATTGGCTGAATTGACCGGCATTACCGTGGTCAGCGACTTCCGCAGCCGCGACATCGCCGCAGGAGGGCAGGGCGCGCCGCTGGTTCCCGCATTTCACGACAAGGTGCTGCGCCATCCCGATAAGCACCGCGTCATCGTCAATATCGGCGGCATCAGCAATCTGACCGACCTGCCGCCCCATGCCACCACCTCCGACAGATCATCTCAAAACTACAGCTTGCCGGAGGAGGTGGCAGCGGCCATTCCCGCACCAGACGCTCGCGCGCACCGTGTCATTACCGCCACTTCCGGTTTCGACTGCGGACCAGGCAACCTGCTGATGGATGCATGGTGCGCGCAACATACCGGCAAGTCATACGATGACAATGGCGCGTGGGCGGCATCCGGCGAAGTGCTGCCTACACTGTTGAAGCAGATGCTCGAAGAACCGTTTTTCGCCCTGCCGCCACCCAGGAGCACGGGACGCGATCTGTTCAACATGTCCTGGCTGCAATGCAAACTTATAGGCGGGGAAAGGGCGGAAGACATACAAGCCACCCTGCTGGAACTGACTTGCCGAAGCATCGCGCAATCGATACAACGATACTGCGGCGGCGCGAAGGAAATCTATTTATGCGGCGGCGGCGCGCATAACCAAACCCTGCGCAACCGCCTTGCCGCCTTGCTGAATGATTGCAGCATGGAGACGACCAACGCCCTCGGCGTGGACAGCGACTATCTGGAAGCCATCGCGTTCGCCTGGCTGGCGCAACAGACCCTGTACGGCAGACCCGCCAACCTGCCACTGGTCACCGGCGCAAGGCATCCCTGTGTGCTGGGCGCGATTCATCACGCATAATTCCATTTCCTGATCAATCAAGGGCGGGCTATGCCCGCCGGATCAAGCCTGTCCTGACCCTTCGACTGCGCTCAGGACTAAAGGCCTTGTCGAAGGGTTGTCGGGCACAGCCCGACCTACAGCATGGTATCTCTTTGAATATTTTGCGAGCTTCCGCCTTGCGACGGAATGCCTGCTTACCCTATTTCGTGCTTTTGTGTATTTCGTGGACCAATAGCTTTTTCCAGGATGAATGCAAACGGGGCGCAAAGCGCCCCGTCGATTTCAAACCAGACAAAACGGCTATGCTGAAAACGACGAACCGCAACCGCAGGTAGTCGTCGCATTCGGGTTCCTGATGACGAACTGCGAACCCTCCACTCCCTCCTGATAATCGATTTCCGCCCCGGCCAGATACTGGAAGCTCATCGGGTCGATCAGCAGTTGCACGCCGTTCTTGTTCAGCACGGTGTCGTCCTCGTTGGTCACCTCATCGAAACTGAAACCATACTGGAAGCCGGAACAGCCGCCGCCGCTGACGAAAACGCGCAGCTTGAGATCGGCGTTGCCTTCTTCCGTGATCAATTCCTTTACCTTGTTGGCCGCGCTGTCAGTGAACAACAGCGGATCCTGCACTTCAGTCATCGCATTCATTACGTTCTCCTTAAAGTATCATTCACCACTGCCAGAGCTCGACTTGAACGCCAGCACCTTTTCCTCTGCTTCGGGATTATTGTGCAACAGCCTCCCATCAACGATTGCACCAAGCTGTATTTCCATGGTTCTGTAATGCACGTCACCTGTGACCCTGGCTTTGCTTTGCAGTTCCAGATAATCGCTGGCTGACACTGAACCGCTGATCGTGCCGTTGATCACCAGATGCGTGACGCTGACTTCACCATTCACCCGCGCATGTTCGCTCAGCACCAGCGTACTCGGCTTGCCGGGCGTGGCGATGACATTGCCATTCACCTGCCCGTCAATGCGCAACCCGCCGCTGAAATTCAGGTCACCGCCGATCATGGTATTCGCGCCGATCAGTGAGTCTATCTGTGTTTGCGGTTTGCTTGGTTTTTTGCTGAACATCGTCTTCTCCTTGCTTATGATGGATTCACGTTTTGCCGCACTTTTGGCTCAATCGCACCTTGTTCGAATATGCGCACTTGCACGTTTTCCAATTCCGCATCGGGTGGCAACTGGATGCTCTGCTCGACGCGCTGATAATACTTGAAACTGAGCTGGAATTGGGCATTCCCCGACGCGTCCTGTGGAAATACATGGGTGGTGCTAGCTCCGTTTTCCTTTATCGTGGCGACCAGCTGATAACTGCCGATGAATTTTTTGGCGCGCTGCCCGCTTTGCACCAGCAGCATGCGCAGATGATATTCGCCGGGTATCTTGTCCCGTTCCAGCATCAGACGGTGCAATCCCAGCTCGCCTTCCTTGCCGCGCGTCGCGGTGAGATTCTGGAAGAACACCAGGTCTTCCTGAAGTTTGGCATTTTCGTCCGACAGGTTTTTCAGCTGGTCTGATGTTTCCCGGTTGCTGGCTTGCTCGATCTGGATCTGCCGTTCATTTTGCGCGACCTGGTTGTTCAGTAGCGCATTCTCCGCCTCCAGTTTGGCTACCTGATCGCGCAACCTGGCCAGTTCCTCCTGCGTCTGGCCACGGTGAAATCCCGCAAACTCCAGGCCGCTGTCATATGCCCACCAGGCCAGGCCGGCCGCGGCAAAAACAAATGGCAAAACCATGCCCCAGCGCAAATACCAGGCGATGTGCGGCCGCACAGTCATCTGCGGCGCTGAGATACTGAACCTCCGTTCGACACCACGCCACATCTTGGGATAAGCTCCTCGCGCCATCTTAAGGTAGCAAAGAAATGTTGTTCAAGGCGGCGAGTTCCGGCAGCCCGAACATGATGTTCATGTTTTGCACCGCCTGGCCTGCCGCACCCTTGACCAGATTATCGATCACCGATAACACCACCACGGTATCGCCTCCCTGCGGACGGTACACCGCGATGCGGCAACAATTCGAACCGCGCACGGTGCGCGTCTCGGGATGACTGCCGGCAGGCATCACGTCCACGAAAGGCTCGTTGGCATAACGCTGCTCGAACAGCGCCTGCAAGTCGACCTCGCGCGTCAGCCTGCCATACAGCGTGGCATGGATGCCGCGGTTCATCGGAGTGAGATGAGGCACGAACGTCAACCCGATCTCTTTGCCTGCGGCGCGCGTCAGGCCCTGTTTGATCTCCGGCAAATGCCGATGGCCTGCCACGCCGTAAGCCTTGAAGTTGTCAGCTGCTTCAGAGAATAAAAATGCCATTTCCGCCTTGCGCCCGGCACCAGATACACCGGACTTGGCATCGGCGATCAAACTGCCCGGCTCGATCACGCCCGCTTCCAGCAACGGGACGAAGCCCAGTTGCACCGCGGTCGGATAGCAACCGGGGTTGGCAACCAACCGGGCTGCCTTGATTTTTGCGCGATTCACTTCCGGCAAGCCATACACGGCCTCTGCAACCAGATCCGGGCAGGCATGGGTCATGCCATACCATTTTTCCCACTCCGCCACATCCTTGATGCGGAAATCCGCCGCGAGGTCTATCACCCGCACACCCGCATCCAGCAGGGCGCGCGCTTGCTGCATGGCGATGCCGTTCGGGGTTGCGAAGAACACCAGATCGCATATTTCAAGGTGCGCCTGATCCGGATGGGTGAACGGCAGATCCACATATCCGCGCAGATTGGGGAACATTTGACTGACCAGCGTACCGGCATCGGCACGCGAAGTGATCACCTGCAAGGTGACCTGCGGATGCGCCGCCAACAGGCGAAGCAATTCGACTCCGGTGTAGCCTGTGCCGCCAACTATGCCAACTTTGATCATCATCTCATCCGTTTAAAATGCTGCGCATTCTACAACAAAATGAAAAAGCCGCCCGAAGGCGGCTTTCCGATATCGCATCCGGCCGGCCCTTCGCGGGCTCTGTACAGGATTAACGTTTGGAGAACTGCTTGCGACGGCGCGCCTTGCGCAGACCGACTTTCTTGCGTTCTACTTCACGCGCATCGCGGGTCACCAGACCGGCTTGCTTCAACACGGCCTTGAACGAAGCATCATAGTCTATCAACGCACGGGTGATACCGTGACGCACCGCACCGGCCTGGCCCGATTCGCCGCCGCCGGTTACGTTCACCATGATGTCGAACTTGCCCAGGGTTTCGGTCAGCGTCAGCGGCTGGCGCACGACCATGCGGCCGGTCTCGCGGGAAAAGAACACGTCCACCGGCTTGTCGTTCACGACGATGTTGCCCTTGCCTGCCTTCATAAACACGCGTGCCACCGCACTCTTGCGGCGACCGGTTCCGTAGTTATAACTTACGCTCATGATTGATTATGCCTTCAACAAATTAACAGGTTTCGGCTGCTGCGCCTCATGCGGGTGCGCCGCACCGGCATACACCTTCATCTTGCGCAACATCGCGTAGCCCAGCGGGCCTTTCGGCAACATGCCCTTGACGGCTTTTTCCAATACACGGCTGGGATGGCGCGCCTGCATCTTGGCGAAGTTGGTTGTGTACAGACCGCCCGGATATGTCGTGTGGCGATGATACAGCTTGGCTTCCGCCTTGTTGCCGGTCACGCGCAGCTTGTCGACATTGACCACGACGACGAAATCGCCGGTATCCACGTGCGGCGTGAAAATCGCCTTGTGCTTGCCGCGCAGTCGCGCAGCGATCTGTGCAGCCAGACGACCCAATACCTGATCTGCTGCGTCTACCAGGAGCCAGTCATGCCGGACTTCATGGGACTTGGCGGAAAATGTTTTCATAGCCAAAATTCCTAAAAATTCAATAAGTAAAAACCTCGAAGGGCGCGCATTCTATTGCAGCCCACCCGCCGCTGTCAAACGCTATTTGACCCCGCGATAATTCACTCTTCCTGTCAGAGTCACAGCGGGTATTTCTGAAAAGCGAATAAAACCCGGTAAGATGCGCACGTTCTGAAATTCTGGGGTTTTGCCATGTCCTGGTTCATCACCAACTTCATTGCCGCCTTCTTGCTGCCACCGCTCAGCTTATTGCTGTTGCTCGCATTCGGCATCTTCCTGCTGTATCGCAGCCACAAATTTGCCAAACCGCTGATAATCGCCTCGTTCAGCATGCTCTGGATCGCGTCCACGCCTTTTTTCGCCGAGGGTGCGCTGCATTTGCTGGAATCAGGCGCAACTGCGCTGGACAGTCAGCATCAGAGCGCGGATGCGATCGTGATACTCGGCGGCGGCACATATTTCCACGCACCTGAATATTCAGGCCAGGACACCATCAACGAGCAAACGCTGCCCCGTCTGCGTTATGGCGCGAAACTGCATCGTGAAAACGGCGTACCGATCCTGGTGACCGGCGGCAAGCCGATGGGCAACGCCATTTCAGAAGCGCAGCAGATGCGCACATCACTCCAGCAGGACTTCCACGTGCCGGTGCGCTGGACCGAAGATGCATCCGGCAACACCCTGGAAAATGCACGCAATTCATTCCAGACCCTGGAAAAGGCCGGCATCAGGAGAATCTACCTGGTCACCCACGCCTGGCATATGCCGCGCTCCGCCCATGCATTCCGCCATGCCGGCTTCGAGGTCGTCGAAGCTCCCACTGCTTACACCACGCGTTTCCGGATCGACCCGCTGGCGTTCCTGCCGCGCGCCGAGTCTCTGCGCGACAGCAAATTCTTTGTGCATGAAGTTATCGGATTGATCTGGTATCGGGTAAAGTTGGCTTTCTCTGACAGTTAGACGACGAAAGGAACAACATGAAAGCTCGCGTCAAATGGGTGGAACAGGCCTCGTTTCTGGGAGAGACCGAAAGCAATCACGCCGTGTTGATGGACGGCCCGCCCACGGCAGGCGGGCGCAATCTCGGCCCGCGCCCGATGGAGATGCTGCTGCTCGGCACGGGCGGCTGCACTGCCTTTGACGTGGTCAGCATCCTGAAGAAGAGCCGCCAGGCGATTTCCGATTGCCATGTGGAACTGGATGCCGAGCGCGCCGAAACCGACCCCAAGGTGTTCACCAGGATACACATGCACTTCGTCGTGAAGGGCAAGGATATCAAACCCGAGGCGGTCGAGAAAGCTATCAAGCTATCGGCCGAGAAATATTGCTCGGCTTCCATCATGCTCGGCCAGACCGCCGCGATCACGCATGATTTTGAGGTGATTCAGGAATAACCGCCCTATCGTCATTCCAGCCCTTCGACAGGCTCAGGATAAACTGTCCTTCGGACAGGCGGGAATCCAGCGGTTTTATCAAATATGCTTTTGGGTTTCGTCCTCGTTTTGCGAGGAACTGTTTGATTGTCTGGATTCCCGCCTGCGCGGGAATGACGGCTTTGGGACAACGGTTACACCCAATAGGAAGTGCCCGTCATCACCTTACTGTTCAGCTTCATCGCCAGCCGCACCGGTTGCGGCAGCTCCGCTCCACCGAGTGAACTCGCCATGCCAGCATGCCCGACCTCATCGGCATACATCTGCGCCACGATGGCGCGGCTCTTCTGATCCTGCGGCGGCAGGCGGTCCAGATGGCTTTGCAGGTGCTGCCCGACCTGACGCTCGGTTTCGGCGAGGAAGCCGAGATTCCACCGATCGCCCAATAATCCCGCAACCGCACCGATCGCCAGCGAACCGGTGTACCAGAACGGATTCAACAAACTCAAGTGACCGCCCAACTCATGCACGCGCCTGGCCGTCCAGGCGAGATGCTCGGTCTCTTCCTGCGCAGCACGCTGGAGTGTCCGTTGCACGACCGGGTCGCGTGCCGTCAACGCCTGTCCCTGATACAAGGCCTGTGCGCAGATCTCGCCGCTGTGATTGACGCGCATCAGCGCGGCGGCCTGTTTTTTTCCGGCCTCATCCATAGTCGCTTCGGGCAGCATCGCATCTGGGTGGGGGCGCACGCTGTGCGCCTTGCTGAACAGCGTGCGCAAGCCCTTATCGAATTCCACAATCAGCCGGTCCAGATTTAACATGAGATCTCCCGTATTTTAGACCGTAGGCTGGGGTGAGGCACGAACCCCAGCATTCGGCGGCCTCGAATATGCTGGGGTTCGCTTCGTTCACCACCAGCCTACGCACTATAATTAATGGCCGACTCAATAAGCAAATACTCGCGCCAATTCCACACCCGGATCATCCGCGCGCATGAATGCCTCGCCTACCAGGAACGCGTTCACCCGATGGCCGCGCATCAACTTTACGTCTGCCGCCGTGAGGATGCCGCTTTCGGTGACCACGATGCGATCCGCGGGTATGCGCGGCAACAAATCCAGCGTGGTCTGCAGACTCACTTCGAAAGTGTGCAGGTTGCGGTTGTTCACGCCTACCAGCGGGGTGGTCAGTTGCAGTGCGTTATCCAGTTCCACGCTGTCATGCACCTCCACCAGCACCGCCATGCCGAGGCTGTATGCCAGCGTCTCGAACGCCTGCATTTGCCGGACATTCAGTGCTGCGGCGATCAGCAGGATCGCGTCCGCTCCCATCGCGCGCGCCTGATAGATCTGGTATTCGTCCACGATGAAATCCTTGCGCAACACCGGCAAGGCACAGGCCGAGCGCGCTTGCTGCAGGTAATCCGCGCTGCCCTGAAAGAACTGCTCGTCGGTCAGCACCGACAGACATGCCGCGCCATGCCGCGCATAGCTGGCGGCGATCTCGGCGGGGCGAAAATCCTCGCGCAGCACACCCTTGCTCGGGCTGGCCTTCTTGATCTCCGCAATCACGGCTGGCCGGCCGGCCGCGATCCTGGCGCGTATCGCGCCGGTAAAATCCCGCGGCGGAGCAGCCTGCGCGGCTTCGGTACGCAACTGGTGCAACGGCTTGGCAGGTTTCGCGGCAGCCACTTCCTGTGCCTTGACCGCGAGTATCTTGTTGAGGATGTCGGACATGCTGCGTCAATATTTAAGAAAGGCGCGCATTTTAGCACTTGGGTTAAAATGCACCCCATTCGTTTCCTCCATTCGTTTCAAAATGCACACGATGACTAACGTCAAGGAATACATGCAGGGCATCGGAAAGGCCGCACGTGCGGCTTCGCGCATCATGGCGCTGGCCGACACCGCCACCAAGAATCGCGCGCTGACCGGGATCGCCGCCGCGCTGCAGCACCAGACAGCGCTGCTGCTGGCCGCCAACGCCAAGGATGTCGCGGCCGCGAAAGCCAACGGACTGGACGATGCCTCGGTGGACAGGCTCACGCTGACCGAGAAGACCGTGAACGGCATGGCCGAAGGCCTGCTGCAGATCGCGCGACTGCCCGACCTGATCGGCGCGATCAGCGACATGAATTATCGTCCGTCCGGTATACAGGTCGGCAAGATGCGCGTGCCGCTCGGCGTGGTCGGCATCATTTACGAGTCGCGCCCCAATGTGACGGCGGATGCCGCCGGTCTGTGCCTGAAATCCGGCAATGCGGCGATACTGCGCGGAGGCTCGGAAGCGCTCCACTCCAATCAGGCCATCGCGGCCTGCGTGCATACCGGGCTGCGCGCCGCCGGCTTGCCGGAGTCTGCGGTGCAGGTCGTCGCCACCACCGACCGTGCCGCGGTGGGCGAACTGATCACGATGAAAGAATATGTGGATGTGATCGTGCCGCGCGGGGGCAAGAGCCTGATCGAGCGCATCTCCGAGGAATCAAGGATACCGGTGATCAAGCACCTGCACGGCGTCTGCCATGTTTACATCGATGACGAAGCCGATCTGGACAAGGCCATACGTATTGCCGACAACGCCAAGACGCATCGCTACGGCGTGTGCAACGCGATGGAGACGCTGCTGGTTGCGCACGGTGTGGCCGACGATGTGCTGCCCAGGTTGTGCAGGATCTTTCTCGACAAGGGTGTGGAGCTGCGCGGTGATGAGGCCGCACGCGCGCTGGTGCCGCAGATGAAGATCGCCACCGAAGAAGACTGGCTCACCGAATATCTTGCGCCGATACTCGCGGTGCGGGTGGTTGCCGGTCTGGACGAAGCCATCGCGCACATCGGCACCTACGGCTCGCAGCACACCGACAGCATCGTCACGGAGAATTACACCAAGGCGATGCGCTTCTTGCGCGAGGTGGATTCCAGCTCGGTGATGGTGAACGCCTCGACGCGTTTCGCCGACGGTTTCGAATACGGCCTGGGCGCAGAGATCGGCATCTCCACCGACAAGATCCACGCGCGCGGCCCGGTCGGACTGGAAGGTCTGACCTCACAAAAATTCATCGTGCTGGGCAGCGGACAAGTAAGAAATTAGTAGGGTGCGCTTGCGCACCAAAAATAAACAACGGTGCGCAAGCGCACCCTACCTTCATTCACAAGAAAGAAATCAAGCATGGGCCAGACCATCGAAGTGAAAGTACCGGATATCGGTGATTTCAAGGATGTTGCGGTCATCGAGGTGTTCGTAAAGGCGGGCGACAAGGTGGAAGCCGAGCAATCGCTGATCACGCTGGAAACCGACAAGGCCGCGATGGAAGTGCCCAGCCCCGCCGCAGGCGTGGTGAAAGCACTCAAGGTCAAGGTCGGCGACAAGGTTTCCGAAGGCAGTGTGATCCTGACACTAGAACAGGATCGAGGAGCGAGGATCGAGGAGCGAGCAAAACCAGCGGCCAGCACCCCGGCACCAGCTGCTGCTCCGAGCAAACCCGCTGTTGCGCCTTCCTCTCAATCCTCGATCCTCAATCCTGCATCCTTTGCCAAAGGCGACCTCCACGCCGAGGTGCTGGTGCTGGGTGCCGGCCCCGGCGGCTATACCGCTGCGTTCCGTGCGGCCGACCTGGGCAAGCAGGTGGTATTGATCGAGAAGCACGCCAACCTGGGCGGCGTGTGCCTGAACGTCGGCTGCATCCCGTCCAAGGCGCTGCTGCATGTCGCCAGGGTGATCAGCGAAGCGGAAGAAGTCGCGCATCACGGCGTGACCTACGCGAAACCGAAGATCGATATCGACAAGATCCGCAGCTGGAAGGAAAGCGTCATCAACAAGCTCACCGGCGGATTGTCCGCGCTGGCCAAACAGCGCAAAGTACAGGTGGTGCAGGGCTCCGCGAAGTTCGCATCACCCAACCACCTGACTGTTGAAACCAGGGACGGCAAGAAGACCATCAGCTTCGATACCGCGATCATCGCCGCAGGCTCCAGGGTCGCGCGCATCCCCGGTTTCCCCTATGACGATACGCGCATCATCGACTCAACCGGCGCGTTGCAATTGCAGGATGTGCCGAAGCGCATGCTGATCATCGGCGGCGGCATCATCGGGCTGGAGATGGCCACCGTGTATGACGCGCTGGGCAGCAGGATCACCGTGGTCGAGCTGGCCGACGGTTTGATCCCCGGCGCGGATCGCGACCTGGTGCGCCCGCTGCACAAGCGCATCGAAAAACGCTACGAGGCGATCTACCTGAAGACCAAGGTCGGCAAGATCGAAGCGCAGAAGAGCGGCCTGAAGGTTTATTTCGAGGGCGAGCAAGCGCCCGAGCCGCAACTGTATGACCGCGTGCTGATGGCCGTCGGCCGCCGCCCCAACGGACGCGACATCGGCGCGGAAGCCGCAGGTGTGACCGTCAACGAGCGCGGCTTCATTCCGGTGAACATCCAGATGCGCACCAACGTGCCGCACATCTACGCGATCGGCGACATCGTCGGCGACCCGATGCTGGCGCACAAGGCGGTGCACGAAGGCAAGGTGGCCGCGGAGGTCATCGCCGGACATCATGCCGCGTTCGAGCCGATGACCATACCATCGGTCGCTTACACCGATCCCGAGATCGCCTGGATGGGACTCACCGAAACGCAAGCCAAGACACAGGGCATAGCCTATGAAAAAGCCAATTTCCCGTGGGCGGCCAGTGGTCGCGCTCTCTCGATAGCCCGCGAAGAAGGTGCGACCAAGTTGCTGCTCGACCCGCAGACGCGCCGCATCCTCGGTGCGGGTATCGTCGGTGTGAATGCCGGTGAATTGATCGCCGAGGCGGTACTCGCGCTGGAAATGGGTGCGGACATGGAAGACATCGGCCTGACCATCCACCCGCACCCGACCCTGTCGGAGACGCTGGGCTTCGCCGCGGAGATGGCGGAAGGCACGATCACCGACCTGTTGGCGCCGAAGAAGAAGCATTAACGGATTGACAATCTTGCCCACCATTCCCGCGTGGGCACACAGTGCCCACCCTACCGAACTCTCCCTCTCCCTCGAGGGGAGAGGGTGATCAATTATTCAAGGAATCTCACCATGCCGTTTCATGATCTCACACGCAGCATTTTGATTGCCTCATTTTTATTTGCCTCCGGCAATACCTCCGCGCTCGACCTTTCCAGCTTCAGCAACAAGGATCAGATCGGCAGCCTGAAGCAGGCCCTGACCCAGGGCGCAGAGACTGCCGTCTCGAATCTCGCCAGGGAGAACGGCTACCTCGGCAACGACAGGGTGCGCATCCCGCTGCCGGAAAGCCTGCAAAAAACGGATAGGGCGATGCGCAGGTTCGGCATGGGCAAATATTCGGATGAGCTGATCACCGCGATGAATCGCGCCGCCGAAGCCGCCGTGCCGGAAGCGAGGACTCTGCTGGCAGGCGCGATCAATAAAATGACCGTGACAGATGCAAAGGGCATACTCACCGGCAGCGACGATGCCGCGACCCGGTACTTTCGCAGCAGTACCGAAACCGCACTGGCCGGCAAGTTCAAACCCATCGTGGGCAGGGCGATGCAGAAAGTGAAACTGGCGGAAAAATATGACCAGTTCGCGGGCAAAGGTGCGAAGTTCGGCCTGGTGGACGAACGCGACGCCAAACTGGACGACTACATCACGCGTAAGGCGATGGATGGATTATTTTTAATGATGGCGGAGCAGGAAAAGGCCATACGCGCGAATCCCCTGGAAGCCACCGGCAATTTGGCCAGGAAGGTCTTCTCCGCGATCAAGTTCTAGTTCAAGCTGCTGCGCTCGACTTTCGCATGAATGATACTGCCAGCCTCTACACCCTCTTCATCAGCAGCTTCCTTGCTGCCACGCTGCTCCCCGGCGGATCGGAAGCCGCGCTGTTCGCCGTACTCAAAACTTATCCGGAAATGCTATGGAGCGCACTGATCATCACCACCATCGGAAACACGCTGGGCGGCATGGTGACATTCGGCATGGGTTGGCTGCTGCCGCAAACGCAGCGGCTCAAGCATGTTGAAAAAATGCGCCACCATGGTACACCAGCGTTACTGCTCGCATGGGTCCCATTGATAGGCGATGCATTATGTCTTGCAGCCGGATGGCTGCGCCTCAGCTGGTGGCAGGCCGCGCTGTTCATGGCATCGGGAAAATTCGCGCGCTATTGGGTAATCGCGGTCGTCTCTACCTGATTCCATTTCCAATTTTAAACAATATGAATTTCTTCTGTGGGAGCGGCCTCCTGGCCGCGATCAGGCTTATCGCGGCCA
>DATBWQ010000147.1:0-2122 GCA_036514695.1 Gallionella sp.
CGATCAACGATACCGGGAAAATCGCTGCTGCCGCGCCGATCCGCACTGCCGCCGCGCTGACCAATTCCGGGTCGGGAACCATCAGTGCCGGCACCGTCAATTCACCGCCGCCGGTCGACGTCGATCTGCAGCAACCGGCGACGATTGCATTTCATACGCCGTACGACGGCCAGTTCGACATGACAGGGGCGGGCGCAGGTCTACCGGCAAATAATCAGGCCTACACCGCTGGTGCTGATATCAGTTTCAATGGCTGGACGTTGCAAATCAGCGGCAGCCCGGCCGCGGGAGACACGTTCACCATCGGGCCCAACAGCAATGGCGCGTCCGATAACCGCAACGCGCTGCTCCTGGGTAGTCTGCAGATTCAGAACACTCTCGCCGACGGCACCGCGACCTACCAGTCGGCGTACGGGCAACTGGTGAGCCAGGTCGGTAACAAGACCCGCGAACTGGAAGTGACCAGCAAGGCGCAGGCGAACCTGGTCGCGCAGACCGAACAAGCGCAGCAGTCGGTCTCAGGAGTCAATCTCGATGAAGAGGCGGCCGCCCTGTTGCGTTATCAGCAGGCGTACCAGGCCGCCGGCAAGGTGATGCAGATTGCAAATATGCTGTTCGATACCCTGCTCAATCTCGACAGATAAGGACCCCATGCCATGCGCGTCAGCACCAATTCCGTATACGAACTAGGCGTGGCTTCCATCCTGCGGCAGCAGGAGGGGCTGCTCAAAACGCAGCAGCAGGTCTCGACCGGCAGACGCATTCTGACGCCTGCGGACGACCCGGTGGCGGCGGCGCGGGCGCTCGACGTGACGCAAGCCGAATCGCTCAATACGCAGTACGCTGAAAACCGCAACCACGCGACAGCGAGTCTCGGTCTGGCGGATAGCGTATTGCAGGCGGTGACAAGCCTGGTTCATGACTTGAGGGCAGTGGCGCTCACTGCCGGCAATCCGACTCTCGTCGATCGCGACCGGGCGAGCCTCGCCACCGATCTGCGCGGCAGGCTCGACGAATTAATCGGTCTGGCGAACAGCGTCGATGGCGCGGGGGAGTATTTGTTTTCTGGCTATCAGGGGCGCACCAGGCCGTTTGCCCAGACCGCGGCGGGCGTGCAGTATTCCGGCGACCAGGGGCAACGCCTGATCCAGGCATCCGCCTCGCGCCAGATCGCGGTAAGCGATTCCGGCACCGACGTCTTTGAGCGCATCAAGAACGGCAATGGCGTGTTTGTGGCCACGGCAGCCGCGGCGAATTCCGGCAGCGGGGTGATCAGTCCCGGTACTGTCGTCACGCCCGCGAGCCTGACCGGCCACGACTATCAGATCACTTTCTCGGTCGCGGCCGGCGCTATTACCTACAATGTGGTCGATACCACCACTGCCACCACACTTTCGACCGCCAATCCTTACGCCAGTGGCAACAGCATCAGTTTCGACGGGCTCCAATTGGAGATCCAGGGCACGCCGGCTGACGGCGACCAGTTTACCGTGGCGCCGAGCACCAACCGGAGCCTGTTCAAGACTCTCAGTGATTTGATTGCCGTGGTGGCGGCGCCGCTGAGCGGCCAGAACGGCAGCGCCAAGCTGATCAACGGACTGAATGGCGCGCTGCTGAATCTCGACCACGGTCTCGACAATATTCTCGGCATCCGCGCCGCGATCGGCACGCGCTTGCAGGAAGTGGATGCCTTGCAAAGCGCCGGCGAGGGTCTTGCCGTGCAATATCAACAAACCCTGTCGCAATTGCAGGATGTGGATTATGCGAAGGCGATCGCTACGCTCAATCAGCAGCAGGTGTATCTCGAGGCGGCGCAAAAATCGTTTATGAAAGTTTCCGGCTTGTCGCTGTTCGATTATGTGTGACGGGAAAATGCGACGATGAAACGAAATCTCAGCACCTTGCTGCTGCTATCGGGCCTTGCCGGTTGCGGCAGCTTTATGAGCAACGGCAACCTTGGCACCGACAGTTCCGGGAGCACCATCAGGCCCATGATTCCGAACGAATCAATCGTGCTGTCGAAGTCATTGACCATACCCGCCGAGGCGATAGCCTTGGGAGCGGCGATTTATTTTGTGGTGGATCCGTTGAGTCCCAACTGGCAGATCGAGGAAGCCCGCAT
>DATBWQ010000148.1:0-8098 GCA_036514695.1 Gallionella sp.
GTACAACTATCGAGGCGTATCGAGGTACCACTTTCCCATGTATCTGAAAGAAATTGAATACCGTTACAATCATCGTCAGGAAAATATTTTTAAACTCTTCCTGGCTATCTACTTTGGTTACGTTTCGCCCTAATTACCTTACATAATTCATGACTGTTAGGTGATTTACCGTAGGGCGGGCTTTGCCCGCCGCGTCGGGCGTAGCCCGACCTACGAGATGCGGAGACACTGTCTTCAAATATGTAATCCTCAATAAGAATGCTGCTTCAATTACACTGATTCGCGCCCTGCAAGACGTGGCCGATGCAGTGTGCGCACAGGGCAAGCTACGTGACGCAAGTGAATTCCTGTCTTGCGCTGGATGAGTGGTTCAGCGGGATGCCTTCATGTTTTTCGCTTCGGTCAGCAAAAAATCCTTGAAAGCCAGCGCGGCGCCGGACAGGCGTTTGCTGCTGCGGTGCACGACGAACCAGTGGCGCAGCAGCGGGAAGTGCTCGACGTTGAGTATCGCGAGCCGCTTGGTCTCCAGTTCCAGTTCGATGCTGTGCAGCGACAGGATGCCCAGCCCCATGCCGGCCTGCACCGCCTGTTTGATCGCTTCATTGGTTTCCATTTCCATGCTGATGTGCGGCTGGATTCCGTGTTCCGCGAAAATCCGCTCCATCGCGCTGCGGGTGCCCGAGCCGGGCTCGCGCGACAAAAAAGTTTCCGTTGCGAGCCGTGCGAACTTGACGCGCTTGAGTTTGGTGAGCGGATGGCCGGGCGCGGCGATCACCACCAGCGGGTTGTCGAGGAACGATTCCGCGCTGACATCCATGGCATCCGGAGGCTGCCCCATGATTGCCAGGTCGGTGCTGTTGTCGGCGAGCTGCTTGAGCACCGCATCGCGGTTGGCGACATGCAGGTTCACGTTGATGCCGGGATAGCGCCGGCAGAATCTGGCGAGCAATTGCGGGGTGAAGTAGTTCGCGGTGTTGACCACCGATAATGTGAGCCTGCCCTGTCCCAGTCCTTTCATCTCTTCAAACAGAGCTTGCATCTCGGCGAGCTGCTGGGTGATGTTGCGGCTGTAATGGAACAACTCGCGCCCGGCTTCGGTGAGAAATATCTTTTTGCCCATCTGTTCGAACAGCGGCAGGCCGATATGCGCTTCGAGCTGCTTGATCTGCATCGACACGGCGGGCTGCGAGAGGAATAGCTCCTCGGCAGCGCGCGAGTAGTTCAGGCGGCTGGCCACTTTTTCAAATACTTGCAACTGACGCAGCGTGAAATGGAACATGGGCTGGAGCCGGGGAATCAGGATGGCGCGATTATAACAAACTATAAGCGTTGCTTATGGTTTCAATAAAAATAATTGACTATCTCTTATATAACAATCTCTTTATAGTTGCGTCCGTTGCAAGTCGAAACCAGTGAAAATCAACCGTTAGATAGAGGAGAAGAAGTTATGGATCAATCGAATCGTTATGCGGATCTGAGTCTGAAAGAAGCGGATCTGATCAAGGGCGGCAAGCATATTCTGGTCGCCTACAAGATGAAGCCCAAGGCCGGCACCGGCTATCTGGAAGGCGCAGCCCACTTCGCCGCCGAGTCCTCCACCGGCACCAACGTGGAAGTCTCCACCACCGACGATTTCACCAAGGGCGTTGACGCGCTGGTCTATTACATCGATGAAGCCACCGAGGATATGCGCATCGCCTATCCGCTGGAGCTGTTCGACCGCAATGTCACCGACGGCCGCTTCATGCTGGTGTCCTTCCTGACCCTGGCCATCGGCAACAACCAGGGCATGGGCGACATCGAACACGCCAAGATGATCGACTTCTACATGCCCGACCGCGTGATCCAGATGTTCGACGGCCCCGCCAAGGACATCTCCGATCTGTGGCGTATCCTGGGCCGCCCGATTGTGAACGGCGGCTACATCTCCGGCACCATCATCAAACCCAAGCTGGGCCTGCGTCCAGAGCCGTTCGCCAAGGCGGCCTACCAGTTCTGGCTGGGTGGCGATTTCATCAAGAACGACGAGCCGCAGGGCAACCAGGTTTTTGCCCCGATCAAGAAAGTGCTGCCGCTGGTCTACGATTCCATGAAGCGCGCGCAGGACGAGACCGGCCAGGCCAAGCTGTTCTCGATGAACATCACCGCCGACGACCACTATGAGATGTGCGCCCGAGCCGACTTCGCGCTGGAAACCTTCGGTCCCGACGCCGACAAGCTGGCGTTCCTCGTGGACGGTTTCGTCGGTGGTCCCGGTATGGTCACCACCGCCCGCCGCCAGTATCCAAACCAGTATCTGCACTACCACCGTGCCGGTCACGGCATGGTCACCTCGCCTTCTGCCAAGCGCGGCTACACCGCGTTCGTGCTGGCCAAGATGTCGCGTTTGCAGGGCGCTTCCGGCATCCACGTCGGCACGATGGGTTACGGCAAGATGGAAGGCGAAGGCGACGACAAGATCATCGCTTATATGATCGAACGCGACGAGTGCCAGGGCCCGGTGTACTTCCAGAAGTGGTTCGGCATGAAGCCCACCACCCCGATCATCTCCGGCGGCATGAACGCGCTGCGTCTGCCCGGCTTCTTCGAAAACCTCGGCCACGGCAACGTGATCAACACCGCCGGCGGCGGTTCTTACGGGCACATCGACTCCCCGGCTGCCGGCGCGGTCTCGCTGCGCCAGGCATACGAATGCTGGAAGTCCGGCGCGGACCCGATCCAGTACGCGAAGCAGCACAAGGAGTTCGCGCGCGCATTCGAATCCTTCCCGAAAGATGCAGACATGCTGTATCCGGGCTGGCGCGAGAAACTGGGCGTACACAAGTAAGCTCGGACTGTAATCGTAGGTCTGTAGTCGTAGGTCGGGTTAGGCGCGGCTTCTTGCGCCGTTACCCGACAACCTGCTGGTCGATGTCGGGTTACGCTGCGCTAACCCGACCTACCGGGCTCGATGCCTCCGGCCCACTGGGGGCGTTGCTGTTTATAGGGACGCAAAATGACCAACAAAGAGCAATACAAGGTTCACAAAGAACCGTTCTATCATGCACAATCTGACGAAATCGTGCTGTACGAGGCGGCTTACGCGGCACGCTTACCGGTGATGGTGAAAGGCCCGACTGGCTGCGGCAAGTCGCGCTTTATCGAATACATGGCGTGGAAGCTGGGTAAACCGCTGATCACCGTGGCATGCAACGAGGACATGACCGCCAGCGATCTGGTCGGGCGGTATCTGCTCGATGCCAACGGCACGCGCTGGCTGGATGGCCCGCTGACCATTGCAGCGCGCATCGGCGCGATCTGTTATCTCGACGAGATCGTCGAGGCGCGCCAGGACACCACGGTAGTGATCCATCCGCTGACCGACCACAGGCGCACGCTGCCGCTGGACAAGAAGGGCGAGCTGATCGAGGCGCATCCCGATTTTCAAATGGTGATCTCTTACAACCCGGGCTACCAGAGCCTGCTGAAGGACTTGAAGCAATCCACCAAGCAGCGTTTCACCGCTTTCGATTTCGACTATCCGGAGGCAGGCGTCGAGACGGAGATACTCAGCAAGGAAACCGGCATTGAGACCGGGCTGGCTGCGCAACTGGTAAAGATCGGCCAAGCCGCGCGCAACCTGAAGGGGCATGGTCTGGACGAGGGTATCTCGACGCGTTTGCTGGTGTATGCGGCGACGCTGATCAAGGCCGGCGTGGCACCGCGTGCCGCGTGCCGCATGGCGCTGGTGCGCCCGATCACCGACGACGCGGATATTCGCGATACGCTGGATCACGCGATTGATGCGGTGTTTGCTTAATGGTTTGGAGTGCGCAGACTCGTCTGCGCTTTAAAAGCGGCGACGCGTCGCCGCACTCCATAAAGAAAAGTCATGGAAACCGTAACCATCCCCGCTGAACTGGAAGCTTATTGGAAGCAGCTCGACTGCGGTTTTCCGCGCGTGGCCGAGGTGTTTCCCGATTGCATGCGCGAGGCGCTGGCGTCGTTGTCCAGGCAAGGAGTGGAAGATTATATCGAGAATGCGCGTTTCCTCGGCAAGATGGGGCGCGGAGCGGAGCCTATCCTGATCTTTCTGGAAGAATGGCCGGCAGTCGCCAGAACGCCGGGCGAAGATGCGCTGCCTGACATCATGGAGTTCATCCGCAAAATGTGGAAGTCGCCCAACGGCAAGGCGATCACGCCGTTCCTGCAATCGTTGCCGGCGACTGTCCGCAGGCTGCATACTCACGAGCAGTTGCGCGATTACCTCGCCATCGCGCTGGATCTGATGGAGCGCACCACCAGTTCTATCCACGGCATCCACCAGACTTTCCCCAGCCCCGGCTTGCCGGAGATGTTCAAGCAGGTTCCTGTATTGCTCGGCCAGTTGTCATTGATGGGACTGAAGAACTGGGTGGACTACGGGGTGCGCTATTACAGCGGCCATCTCGACCGGCAAATCGATTACTTCGGTCTGCAATCGGCGGACAGCCGCGCAGTGTTGCAGCGCGAGCGGCATGGCACGCTGCTGGCAGATAGCGAGCGCAAGCTGGATATGTATTTGCGCGGGCTGTGGAATGAAGAAGATCATCTGATACCTTACTCCAGCGCGTTCGACGAATTGCGCCAGCCTGTCCCCTACTATGACAAGCTCGGCATACGTCTGCCGGATGTGTATGACGACGACCGTGGTGTTTCCGGACTGAACCGCTACCGGGCAACATTGGCTCACATTGCCGGGCATCGGCGCTGGACCACGGCGATTTATGCCGACAACATGAGCCCGTTCCAGCGCATGGCGGCGGAGTTCTTCGAGGACAGCCGGGTGGAATATCTGGCGATGCGCGAGTATCCGGGTCTGCGTCATATCTTCATGGCGCTGCACCCTGTCCCGGCGGAAGATGCCTGCGATGTGGAACAGGAGTCCGGCGTGCGCCATCGTCTGGCGATGTTGTCGCGCGCCATACTTGATCCGGGGCATCACTATCAGAACCCGCATATCATCGAGTTCGTGCAGAGGTTCCATGCTTTGCTGGATAACAGCAAAGCCAGCACACAAGCGATGGCCGGTCTGGCCGTTGCCTTTATTGCGAAAACCCGGCTGAAAAGCGATAACTCCGCCAAGACGCATTTCAAGGATACCGTGGTGGATTACCGCGACGACAATCGCCAGATGTGGAAATTCATCGAAGAAGGCGACGAGGAAGAAGCGTTCGACGAACCGCGAAAGATCGAGCCGGGCGAGGAGTTGAAAGGTTTGCCGCCGCGCCATTACCACGAGTGGGATTACCTCAATCAGAGCTATCGCCCGGATTGGGTAAGCGTGTATGAAGGCCTGCATCCATCGGGCAACGCCTCAGACATCGACAAATTGCTGGTAAAACATGCCGGACTGGCCAAGCGACTGAAGAAGATGCTCGACCTGCTCAAGCCGCAGGACAAGGTGCGCATCCGCTATCAGGAAGAGGGCAGCGAGTTGGATCTGGATGTCGCGTTGCGTTCGCTGATCGACTACAAGAGCGGTGCAACGCCCGATCCGCGTATCAACATGAGCCACAAGACCAGCGGGCGCAATATCGCCGTGATGTTGCTGCTGGACTTGTCGGAATCGCTCAACGGGAAAGCCACCGGTAGCGAACAGACAATTCTGGAGCTGAGCCATGAGGCGGTGTCGCTGCTGGGGTGGACGATCGAAAAACTGGGCGATCCGTTCGCTATTGCAGGGTTCCATTCCAATACCCGGCACGATGTGCGTTATCTGCATATCAAGGGCTACAGCGAGCATTGGGACGATGGGGTGAAAGGGCGTCTGGCGGCGATGGAAGCAAGCTATTCCACGCGCATGGGTGCGGCGATGCGCCATGCGGCACATTATCTGGAAAAACAGCAGGCCGATAAAAAATTGATGCTGATCCTGACCGACGGCGAACCGGCGGACATAGACAGCAAGGATGGGCGCATCCTGATCGAGGATGCGCGTCAGGCAGTCAAGGAACTCGATCGGCAAGGCATTTACACTTATTGCATCAACCTCGATCCCAAGGCTGATGAATACGTCGCGGATATTTTTGGCAAGCAATACATCATCATCGACCGGGTGGCGCAGTTGCCGGAAAAGCTGCCTACGCTTTTCATGTCCTTGACGAAGTAAAGGATAGGAATGGCAGCTTTCGGCGGAGGCTAACGTCCGCGCAGGCGGACGTTAAATCGCGTAGCGATGGCCGGAACCAAAAGCTGCCCACGCTCTTCATGTCCTTGACGAAGTTAAGCACAGGAAGGGTGGTTTTCGGCGCAGGCTAATGTCCGCGCAGGCGGGCGTTAAGTCGCGCAGCGAAAGCCGATTCGTGGACAACTGCTTTTTCTGGCTCATCTCGCTAACCAGGTAATCGTGATCTACTTCTTTGCGGAGAGCGGTGCGATGAATCAGCGATTCCCCAAGGCCAAATTACCCGATCCCCATGCTTTTTGCCATGACACCGCATACAAAGTTAATTTAATTTGACATGAAATCCGGTGATTGGCATAATCGCGGGTTCTGTTTGGAGGGGTTCCCGAGCGGTCAAAGGGATCAGACTGTAAATCTGACGGCTCTGCCTTCGAAGGTTCGAATCCTTCCCCCTCCACCAATGTACCTGGCATTACTTGAGTTTGTTTGTGGGCGGTTTGATTGGCTGGCGTTGTGGCAATCGCTTGTAAGAGCCGTTGCGTTGGTGGAGCTTTTGTTGGTTGGGGGCACTGCGGGTGTAGCTCAATGGTAGAGCAGAAGTTTTCCAAACTTACGACGAGGGTTCGATTCCCTTCACCCGCTCCAGTTTTACGCCTGCCCATGTGGCTCAGTGGTAGAGCACTCCCTTGGTAAGGGAGAGGTCGCGAGTCCGATTCTCGCCATGGGCACCAAAGAATTTAGCGCAGCGTGTTGTTCTTTAGATTATTAGGGTTTTGTTTTTATTATTAACGTTTGGCATTGATAAGGAAAAATCATGGCAAAGAGCAAATTTGAACGCACCAAACCGCACGTCAACGTCGGCACGATAGGCCACGTGGATCACGGCAAGACCACCCTGACCGCGGCGATCACCACCGTGCTGGCCAAGAAATTCGGCGGCGAAGCCAAGGCCTATGATCAAATTGACGCGGCTCCCGAAGAAAAGGCGCGCGGCATCACCATCAACACCGCCCACGTCGAATATGAGACCGCCAACCGCCACTACGCCCACGTGGACTGCCCGGGCCACGCCGACTACATCAAGAACATGATCACCGGCGCCGCGCAGATGGACGGCGCGATCCTGGTGGTCTCCGCCGCCGACGGCCCGATGCCGCAGACCCGCGAACACATCCTGCTGGCCCGCCAGGTAGGCGTGCCTTACATCGTCGTATTCATGAACAAATGCGACATGGTGGACGACGAGGAACTGCTCGAACTGGTCGAAATGGAAGTGCGCGAACTGCTCACCAAATACGAATTCCCCGGCGACGACATCCCGATCATCAAAGGCTCCGCACTGAAAGCCCTGCAAGGCGACCAGGGCGAACTGGGCGAACCCGCCATCTTCCGTCTGGCCGACGCGCTCGACACCTACATCCCCCAGCCCAAGCGCGCGCTGGACGGCGCCTTCCTGATGCCGGTCGAAGACGTATTCTCCATCTCCGGCCGCGGCACCGTGGTCACCGGCCGTGTCGAACGCGGCATCGTCAAGGTAGGCGAAGAACTCGAGATCGTCGGCATCAAGCCCACGCTCAAGACCACCTGCACCGGCGTCGAAATGTTCCGCAAACTGCTCGACCAGGGCCAGGCTGGCGACAACGTCGGCGTGCTGCTGCGCGGCACCAAGCGTGAAGAAGTCGAGCGCGGCCAAGTGCTGTGCAAGCCAGGTTCCATCAAGCCGCACACCAAATTCACTGCCGAGATCTACGTGCTGGGCAAGGACGAAGGCGGCCGCCACACCCCGTTCTTCCAGGGCTACCGTCCGCAGTTCTACTTCCGCACCACCGATGTGACCGGCGCGGTCGAACTGCCGGCCGGCACCGAAATGGTGATGCCGGGCGACAACGTCAGCATCACGGTGAACCTGATCAACCCGATCGCGATGGAAGAAGGTCTGCGTTTCGCGATCCG
>DATBWQ010000149.1:0-7725 GCA_036514695.1 Gallionella sp.
TGAACCATGCCAGTGCCATCGAGGCCGAACGCGGCAGCGCCGCTGCGGCCGGCCGCGAGCCGCGCATCGTCGAATTGCTGCAAAGCTGGGGAGGCGTCACGATCGCCTATCGCAAACGCCTGATCGACAGCCCCTCGTATACGCTGAATCATGAAGAGATCGAGAAGGCCCTCGAAGAAGGGATAAGCTTTGCCGAGGGACTCAACCCGACGCGTATCGAGGTCGATGAATCCGGTGCCGCATGTGCGGTCCGGATGTCGCAGCAACATCGCAGTAACGAAGGTGTCTGGAGTTCAGGCGCGGAGATCGAAATCGCGGCGCGCACGGTCCTGATCGCCGCCGGCACCCAGCCGAACACCGTGCTGGCGCGTGAAGACCCGGTACATTTCAAGCTCGACGGCCGCTATTTCCTGGCATGCGACGAAGATGGCGCTCCGGTACGGCCTGAACTTGCAAACACCAAGCCTAAGATCGCGCAAGTGCTGTTGGCAAAACACGCCGATGGCCGCTTCATCAGTTTCTTCGGCGACCTGCATCCTTCTTACTCCGGCAATGTGGTCAAAGCGATGGGCGCGGCCAGGCAGGGCTATCCTTCGGTCAGCGCGGTGCTGGAGCGGGTGCGCCCGGCATCAAAATTGTCCGACGCCGAATTCCTGGCGGATATCAATCATGCGTTGCGTGCCGCCGTGCACGAAGTCATCCGTCTGACCCCGAATATCGTCGAAGTCGTCATCAGGGCGCCGCGGGCTGCACAAAGTTTTCGCCCGGGGCAATTCTACCGGCTGCAGAATTACGAGACCCATGCGCTTGAAGTCGACGGCACCCGTCTGGCGATGGAAGGCCTGGCGTTGACCGGCGCATGGGTCGATCCCAGGCAGGGGCTGATCTCGGTCATCGTGCTGGAAATGGGCGGCTCGGCCGATCTGTGCGCAATGCTCAAGCCCGGCGAGCCGGTGGTGTTGATGGGGCCGACCGGCACCCCGACCGAAATCCCCGCCGATGAGACCGTGATGCTGGTGGGTGGCGGGCTGGGAAATGCCGTGCTGTTCTCGATCGGCCAGGCATTGCGCGCGGCCGGATCGAAAGTGCTTTACTTTGCCGGTTACAAGAAAGTGATCGACCGCTACAAGGTGGCCGAGATCGAGAACGCCGCCGATGTCGTGATCTGGTGCTGCGATGAGCAACCCGGTTTTGCGCCGGCTCGGACTCAGGATCGCAGCTTCGCCGGAAACATCGTCCAGGCCATGGCGGCTTATGCGAGCGGCGCGCTGGGCGCACAGGCCATTCCATTCGCCGACGCCGACCGCATCATCGCGATCGGTTCCGACAGCATGATGGCGGCGGTAGCGGCGGCGCGCCATGCGGTGCTGCAACCGTATCTGAAGCCGCATCACTTTGCGATCGGTTCGATCAATTCACCGATGCAGTGCATGATGAAAGAGATCTGCGCCCAATGCCTGCAAGCGCAGATCGATCCCGCGACCGGCAAGACCACCTACGTCTTTTCCTGCTTCAATCAGGATCAGGATCTGGACCGCGTCGATTTCCCCGGTCTGAAAGCCCGGTTGCGGCAGAATTCGGTACAGGAAAAATTGACCGCGCAATGGATAGACCGCTGTCTGGTCCGCCTGCAACTGCGGCGCTCCGCAGAGCAGTAGGGCGGAAGCCCCGCAGGGGCGTTCCGCCGCAATTCAAGATCACATGCAGAACCGTGTGGTTTCGGCGTGACCGCGATGTATCCGGCGGAACCGCAAGCGTTCCGCCCTACGCGGCTCCGCAGATCGGTAGGGCGGAAGCCCCGCAGGGGCGTTCCGCCGCAATTCAAAAATATTTGCTGAACCGTTGTGGGTTCGGCGGGATCGCGATGCATCCGGCGGAACCGCAAGCGTTCCGCCCTACGCGGGCCAAACGTGGCAAAATGCACCTGTCTGAAAATAGTGAGGTGCCGGGATGGAAGCTTATTGGATCTGGTGGTTGGCGGCGGTGGTGCTGGTGATAGCCGAGATGTTCAGCGGCACGTTCTATCTGATCGCCGTGGCGTTCGGGCTGGCGGCTGCGGGTCTGGCAGCCTATCTGGGCGTTGCGTGGATAGCGCAGGCAGTCATCGCGGCGGTGCTGTGCACGATCAGCGTGGGGTGGATCTATTTCTGGAGGAAGAAGCAACCCAACCTGCACGGCCAAACCAATCTTGCCTATGACATCGGCCAGACCGTGCATGTCGTGAATTGGTCGGACGAACGCCATGCCCGGGTCAGCTATCGCGGCGCCGAGTGGGATGCCGAACTGGCCGGCAAAGCTCAGGCGGACGCAGCCCGGCAGGTGTGGCGTATCAAGGATATCGCCGGAAGCTGTCTGATCATCGAGTAATTCCTTTGCCAAATCAAAAGTAAAATATCGTAGGGTGCGTCCCACGCACCAATAATCATGGTGCGCGGGACGCACCCTGCATGGTTTTCGTTGTTCTGAAATAGAATTGAAATAACTGGTCGAAGAGGAGAAAAGCATGGATATATTCGTCATCGTATTGGGAGTGTTCGCGGTATTTCTGGCATTCAAAACGATCAAGATCGTGCCGCAGCAGAACGCATGGGTAATCGAGCGGTTCGGCAAATTCAACAGGACACTGGAACCCGGCCTGAACATTGTCATTCCGTTCATGGATCGCGTCGCCTATCGCCATCGCCTGACCGAGTTCCCGATCGATATCGCCCCGCAGGTCTGCATCACGCGCGACAACACCCAGGTGCAGGTGGACGGCGTGCTGTATTACCAGGTGACCGATGCAGCGCGCGCCAGCTATGGCACCTCGAATTACCTCGCCGCGATCACGATGCTGGCGCAAACCGCGTTGCGTTCCGAATGCGGCAAACGCGACCTGGACAAATTGCTGGAAGACCGGGATGCGATCAACCGCACCGTGGTATTTGCGCTGGATGAAGCCAGCCCGAACTGGGGCGTGAAAGTGCTGCGCTATGAGATCAAGGACATCACCCCGCCGCAGCAAGTGCTTGCCTCGATGCAGAAGCAGATTACCGCCGAGCGCGAAAAGCGCGCGCTGATCGCGCAATCGGAAGGCAAGAAGCAGGAAGAGATCAACCTCGCCGAAGGCAAGATGACCGCGTCGATACGCGAGTCGGAAGGCACCCGGCAGGCCGCCATCAACAACGCGCAGGGCGAAGCAGAAGCCCTGCTGCTGGTAGCCAATGCCACCGCCGAATCGATCAAGGTGGTAGCCAACGCGATTCAGAGCGAGGGCGGCCTCACCGCCGTCAACCTCAAGGTGGCCGAACGATTCGTCGATGCGTTCGGCAACATCGCCAAACAGGGCAATACCATGATCATCCCCGGCAACGCCGCCGACATCGCGGGCCTGGTCGCCACTGCGATGCAGGTGGTGAAGAAGAGTTAAGCCCGGATAATTATTAGTCTTGGGGATCCCTTTAGATGTTGGTTGCGTCGCTCCTCCCTTGCTCCCTCCCTGATAAGGGAGGGCTGGGGTGGGTTGGGGAGGCTGGGAGGGGTTAGAGTTTTCGCACAAAGCAAACCCCCTCTAGCTCCCCCTTATCAGGGGGAGAACCGTGTTGCCGCGCTATTCAAAGGGGTATGTTTAATGCCATTTTTCATCCGAATGGATTATTTCATTTAAGTGAAACAGTTGCCCGATCACTCCTGATGCTATGCCATGAATAAACGAAGCCGGCTTGAATATCTGGCGCTTGCGGCGCTGCTCGTCACGTTCTTTGGGTATTTCGCGGTCAAGGTGTGGGATATCGATTTCTGGTGGCATATCGCCGCCGGCAGGAACATCCTGGAAAGCGGCGCGATCCCGAGCACGGATCCGTTCGGTGTATATGATGCTTCCAGTGTGAAGGGGCAGACCGTACTGAAAAGCGCATGGCTGGGTCAGGTGTTGCTGTATTCGGTTTTCCGCTGGTTCGATCTCGACGGCATCATTCTTTTCCGCGCCGGGGTGCTGACCCTCTGTCTGGCCATCGTGTATCTGCGCTGCCGCATTGCCGGGACCGCCAGCCTGTATGGTCTGGCTATCACGGCACTGGCCGGGTTGGCGATCCTGCAACATACCGGTGAGCGTCCGCAGCTTTTTTCATTCCTGTGTCTTGCGCTTATCTTCCTGCTGCTGGACAGTTTCATCGTCAACGGCAGGCGTTGGCAGCTCTATTGCATCCCGCTGGTGATGCTGCTGTGGAACAACGCACACGGCGGCGCGGCACTGGGTATCGTGGCGCTGGGATTGTTCGGCGCAGGTTATGTGCTGGAGCATCGTCTGGCGGAGGGGTGCATCAATACGCCGAAAAACAGGCTGATGGCCGGGATGATTATCTTGAGCGCCGTTACACTGGTGCTGGCACCGAACGGCCTGGAGACCATCAAGGGTATCATCTATCTGCAAAGCAGTCCTATCCCGATCCGCGAGCGCACGTCCGAATATGCCAGCCCCTGGGAAGTGTGGCAGACCGCGCTGTATTACTGGGTGTTCATGGCCGCGGCACTGCTGTCCCTGCCGGGATTCCTGAAAAGGGAATATTGGAAGCAGGGGGGAGTGGTGATCGCCATCGGCGCGATCAGTGTCACCGCCTATCGCTACATCCCGTTTTTCGTGTTGCTTGCAGCGCCTTACGTGGCGGGCAGCCTGGAGCGCATGCTGCGCCGGTTCAGACCGCCCGCCGGCGCGGTCAACCTCACCGTGCTGATCATCGCACTCGCATTGCTGGGCTACGGTTTCAAACAGGGACGCGTGTTTCAGCACGGCACGCCGGAGAATAGATTCCCAACCGGGGCGGTTGCTTTCATCAAAGCCAACCAGTTGGGCGGTAAGATATTCAGCTCAATGAACTGGGGCGGCTACCTGATCTGGAATCTGCCGGACAGGGTATCCGTGTTCATCGATGGCAGAGTGCTGGATCCCGAACGCCTGATCCCGTATACCCACATATTGTGGACAACGCCGGACGGCCAGCGCTTTTTCGAGCAGGAGAATTTCGATCTGGCGCTGGTGCCTTACGGAAATGTCTTGACCGGCGAGCGCTATCCGCTCGTGGACTATCTGAAAAACCATCCCGATTGGCAGGCTGTCTATCAGGATGCGGCGGGTTATCTTTTTGTCAGGCGCGCATCGAGCGCCCGCTGACGAGATGGAGGAACAACAGTGGATATGAAGGAGACGTGTCTGGATTCAATGCTGATGTATGACGGCGGTTTCATGCAGGTGCGCAAGGACAGCGTGCGCCTGCCGGATGGCAGGGTGAGCAGCCGCGAATACATCAAACACCCCGGCGCAGTGGCGGTGCTGGCGCTGCTGGACAACGGCAACCTGGTGATGGAGCGGCAATTCCGCTACGCGCCGCAGCGCGAATTCATCGAACTGCCCGCCGGGAAGATCGATCACGGCGAGGATATCCTGCTCACCGCGCAACGCGAGTTGCTGGAAGAGACCGGCTATGTGGCGAGCGAGTGGATACATCTGGCCACCGCGTGGCCGTGCATCGGCTATGCCGACGAGCGCATGGAGTACTTTCTGGCGCGCGGCCTGACCCATCAGGGCCGCAAGCTGGATGACGGCGAATTTCTGGAAGTGTTCGAACTGTCGCTGCCGGAGGCGATCGAGTGGATACGCATGGGCAAGATCAACGAAAGCAAAACCATGGTCGGATTGTTCTGGCTGGAGAAATATCTCAAGGATTGGCGTTAACCCCTCCCAGCCTCCCCTTGTCAGGGGAGGAGTTATTGCATCTGTATGGTGTGGGTGTTAAGCCTCCCCTGACAAGGGGAGGTTTTAGCGTGATCGGGGTATTGATCCCGCGCGGGTCGGTGTGGGTGTTAAGCCTCCCCTGACAAGGGGAGGTTTGGAGGGGTTAGGGAGGTTGGGAGGGGTTGGGGCTTTGGGAGGGGTTTGCGCACCGTACTGGTGCAAAGCAATGGTGCATCCCTTAAAAAATGCACCAATCCGGCCCAGGATGATCTATCCGCGTTCGTCAAAAAATATCCCGTTCCATAACTATCAGTCGCTTAGTGTAGTGGAACAAATCTTGCGTACATGTAGCGGTTCGCACCAAAGGAGAGAATTATGGAAGATCTGAAAATCAGTAATGACGCATTGTTCATTTTGCTCGGCGCCATCATGGTACTGGCGATGCACGCGGGTTTCGCTTTTCTGGAACTGGGCACGGTGCGCAAGAAGAACCAGGTGAACGCGCTGGTCAAGATCCTGGCCGACTTCGCGGTTTCGACCCTGGCGTATTTTTTCATCGGCTATATGATCGCCTACGGCGTGAATTTTTTCACCGGCGCGGACCAGCTCGCGCAAAAGAGCGGCTATGAACTGGTGAAGTTCTTCTTCCTGCTGACTTTTGCTGCCGCCATTCCGGCCATCGTGTCCGGCGGCATCGCCGAGCGTGCCAGGTTCAACCCGCAACTGGCGGCGACCTTCATGCTGGTCGGTTTCATCTATCCGTTCTTTGAGGGCATCGCATGGAATCATCGCTTCGGCATCCAGGACTGGCTGAATGCGACATTTGGCGCTGAGTTCCACGACTTCGCCGGCTCGGTGGTGGTGCATGCGGTGGGCGGGTGGATCGCGCTGGCTGCGGTGCTGCTGCTCGGCGCGCGGCGCGGACGCTATACCGGAGAAGGACGTATCTCTGCGCATCCGCCTTCCAGCATTCCATTCCTGGCACTCGGCGCATGGATACTCACGGTGGGCTGGTTCGGCTTTAACGTGATGTCGGCGCAGACCATCAACAACATCAGCGGACTGGTCGCGGTGAATTCGCTTATGGCGATGGTGGGCGGCACGCTCACCGCGTTGTGGCTCGGCAAGAACGACCCAGGCTTCGTGCATAACGGGCCGCTGGCCGGGCTGGTGGCGATATGCGCAGGTTCAGACCTGATGCACCCGATTGGCGCGCTGTGCGTCGGCGGCGTGGCGGGCGCGCTGTTCGTGGTGATGTTCACGCTGACGCAGAACCGCTGGAAGATCGACGATGTGCTCGGCGTATGGCCGCTGCACGGCCTGTGCGGCGCGTGGGGCGGCATCGCTGCCGGGATATTCGGTCTCAATGCGCTGGGCGGCAGAGGCGGCGTGAGTTTCATGTCCCAACTGTGCGGCACGTTGCTTGGCGTGGTGATCGCGTTGCTTGGGGGCTTAGCGGTTTACGGCGTGCTGAAGATGCTGGTCGGCATACGCTTGAGCGCCGAGGAGGAGTTCAACGGTACGGACCTGAGCGTGCACAGGATCACGGCGACACCGGAACGCGAGTCGGGCTGGTAGGGATTTGATACTAAGTAATAAAGTCTGTCAGACGAGAATAAAGTCTGTCGGAAAGTGACATTAAGGGAATAAAGTCTGTCGGAAACGGCAGCCACACCTTCTCCAAGCACGATTTTCCTTGCTCCAAAGCTGCACTTCGCAAAATTCGGCACTTCGACACTGAACAGTCGGTCGACGATGTGTCGTCGAGTGACGGCTCCTCGGCCATACCGGACTGTTGCGGTTTACTGAAAAGGCTCACGGTATAGCTTACTGGAATGTCCGCTTCCAATTTTTTCAAACCGTCACTAACGACACATGACCTGCCCCCTATAGCCCTGCCATCGATAAGTAGCAAAGCCCTTGGGTTACGAGCTTAAACCATTTCACTGCTCGGTTGTATTTCACCATCTTTGTTCTGACGGTGCAGTGCTGCAAATTTCGCAGGCGGCATCCTG
>DATBWQ010000150.1:0-3166 GCA_036514695.1 Gallionella sp.
GCCCTAGCTGCCTAATCGCAGTTAGCGTCTTACCGGCTTTCTCCCACGGGGTTGGATAAGATGTCATTCAGTGGGATAGGCCGATTCTCCTGCCGGAGGGGATGAGGCCGAGATCCAAACCGGATGGTCCTGCGAAACCCAGCCGTTGGGGGCTCGAAGGGCGAGATCAAAACAGCGGCTAAGCATGTAGTCATATTTGGCGGAAAACCTTCGGACGGGGGTTCGATTCCCCCCGCCTCCACCAAATTTTGCGCAGCAAAAATTTAGAGCATTGGAGCATTCGAGATTGGAACAATGGAGAATGCGAAGATGCGGTCTACTGTTCCACTGCTCTATTTTCATCCCGACGTTTTTGACGCATTGGGGAGTAGACCAGTGACACATTTAGGGTACTGCGTCAATGCGGTCCACTGTTCTACTCGCCGCGCATATCGGTTCCCTTGATCAGCGCCGTGAGCATCTTGGATAGAACCTCCAGCTCCGCTTTCAGATCCGCCCAGGTGTCTTCGGTGATCAATTTTTCTCGTTTGCAAAGTTCCAACAGCGGTACGCACTCAAAGACCGACCCGCGAGCAATCCACCAGAAATTCTTCCGATCCTTAACGTGCCATCTACCGTTGCCCTCGGCGATATTCAAAGAGATCGAGAGAGACGCCCTACGCAATTGATCCACCAGATGATAATGCCCTTGGGCGGGAAAGCTTTTTGTGAGGACAGTGATCCTCTCTGCGAAATTAACGGCTCTCTGGTACACCTCCAACTTTTCAAACATGAAAACCATATAGATCCCACATCGGTCTTCAATTATGACAGCCGCCACAATATAGCAACGGGTACGTATGGGCCAGCTCGACGCCGGCTGGCACCCCTCGTCTTCGTCCGGCCTGGCTAATTGCGCAAAGGGCACTGGTCAGAGATCGACCTTGAAAAGGCTGAATGGCGCATCCCCGCCGAGCGCATGAAGATGCGCGAGCAGCACATCGTGCCGCTATCTCAGCAAGCCATCGAGATATTGAACGAGTTAGCGCCGTTGACGAACCGCCCGATGGCGTCCAGGCCAAACGCGCCGTGCTACATTTTCCCCAGCGCACGCACGCGCGAGCGGCCCATGAGCGAGAACGCCATCCTCGCCGCGCTCCGACGCATGGCGGTACACGAATGAAGAGATGATCGGTCACGGTTTCCCCAGCATGGTATCAACCTTGCTCGAACCATCAGGTCATTGAGCGCATTTCCCCCGCGCTTCAGCCAAAGCAACCCGCCCAAGATACTTCTGAGATCCTGAAACCCTAAACTTGCCCGCAGAACTTGGGGCCTTTTACGCCTAGAAAAGGGGGATTCAGGAATGGCGGATATTGCTTATGGCCTTGAGATGTTAACAGGTAAAGATGGTGGGCTGTTAGAAGTCGTAGAGGCAATAGTTTCTGATAATAGGCTCATTATTACTTTGACAGATGAGGACGTGCTGCAAAGGCGCCATGGGCCATTGAATATCTTCCATAATGCTCAGGTTGCAGAACGAGCGCGAATGGGCGATGTTCTGCGAGAAAGTGCTGCTGCAGCTCGGGCTGGCCCAAGATCCGCGCTACGATCGAACTCGAAGGGCGCTGCCAAGCGGGCCGAGATTAACGCCTTGATCGCCGAAATCCTTGCGATGCCCACGGCCGAACAGCTGATCGAGCGTCTTGATCCGACAGGTATCGCCAATGCGCGCATGAATAGCCAGAGGAAGTGTGAGAGCATCCGCAATAGAAAGCGCACAACCGCTGGCGCGAGATGGACTCGCCAGCCGGACCATTGGCGACGCTGCTGCCGCCGCTGACGATGCCAGATTACGAGGCGCGCATTAGCGCGGTGCCCGCGTTGGGCAAACGCACCGAGCGCATCTTGGGCGAGTTGGGTTACAGTAGGGGGGATATTGCCACGCTGCGGGAAGCAGGCGTGGTGTAAGTTGCATTAGCCAGAGTAGCCTGAGGAACAATATGGACCTGCGGACCAAAGCAAAGAAGCAGCAAGCTACCGTGCCACCGAGCCAAGCGCTGACGGAATTCCTTGCCGCGCTGCGCTATGCAGATCTGCCGCAGGATGTTGTGGCGCGCGCCAAAGAGCTCTTTCTCGACTGGTTTGCTTCGGCGCTTGCCGGGAAAGCCGCGCGACCGGTGCAGGTGCTGGAAAAATTTACTGCACAGATGGGACCGGCGAGCGGGCCATCTGAGGTCCTGACGTCGCGCATGCGCACCTCACCCGTGTTCGCTGCGCTAATAAACGGCGCGGCGTCGCATGTGGTGGAGCAGGACGACATCCACAATGGGGCGGTGCTGCATCCCGGTGCAGTTGTTTTTCCGGCGGTGCTGGCTGCAGCGCAGGAGACCGGCGCTTCAGGTAAAGAATTCATCGCAGCAGCCGTCGCCGGATATGAAGCGGGCATTCGCGTTGGCGAGTTTCTGGGCCGCTCGCACTACAAGGTTTTCCATACCACCGGCACTGCCGGCACACTTGCCGCCGCCGCCGGTGTGGCACGGCTGCTCAATCTCGATGCCAGTCGTTTGCAGCACGCGTTGGGTTCGGCGGGCACGCAGGCAGCCGGACTGTGGGAATTCTTACGCGACGCTGCCGACTCAAAGCAATTGCACACCGGGAAAGCCGCCGCCGCCGGGTTGTTCGCGGCCTACATTGCGCGTGACGGGTTCACTGGCGCGCGGCGCATCCTGGAGGGCGAGCAGGGCATGGCGGCGGCCATGTCCTCCGATGCTGATCCGCGCAGGCTGACCGACGGCCTCGGGTCGCGCTGGGTTTTGCCGGAAACATCACTCAAGTATCACGCCTCGTGCCGTCACACGCATCCGGCGGCGGATGCGCTGCTGGAGCTGATGCGCGAACACAAGCTTAAGGCTGACGACATCGAGTCGGTGACCGCGCATGTGCATCGGAGCGCGATCGACGTGCTGGGACCGGTCACCGATCCGCAGACGATTCACCAGTCGAAGTTCTCGATGGGCTTCGTGCTGGCGCTGATTGCCAATTACGGCCGGGCGGGACTGGCCGATTTCACTGACGAGGCGCTGCGCAATCCGAAGCTGCGCGCGTTGCACGATAAGGTGAAGATGGCGCTCGACCCGGAGATTGACGCCGCCTATCCCAAACGCTGGATGGGGCGGGTGACGGT
>DATBWQ010000151.1:0-3505 GCA_036514695.1 Gallionella sp.
AACTTGATGTCGCAAATTGCGACTTCAAATTTTCAAATTCCTCGACAGTAAGTTGGAACATGAAATCTTCCGGGAACCGCTCGCTATTACGGTGCACCTGTTCGTTCAGGCGCCTGGTTTCCACCCCATAGAGCTCTGCCAGGTCGGCATCCAGCATGACCTTCTGGCCACGGATAACAAATATCCGCGATTCGATCTTTTCAAGAGACGCAATCAACTTCTTGTCAGCCATTGCCCTCCCCCTTACAACCATGCACCGTTATTTCTTCCCTAATTTTTTCCTGGCAGGCGGCAAATAATTTTCTGACGAAACCACTTTCTTGCCCGTTTTACCTTCCAGCTCCAGCCGCGCTTTCCTGGCGATACCACCACCGGTTTTCGCCGCAGCCTCATTCTCGTTCATGCCGGTAGCCTCCACACTCTCAGCGATCTGGCGCGTGGATAATTCCGCCAGTGCGGTAAATATCAGTTCCGCCTCGCTCATGTGGTCGCGCAGGTTCTGCGTCTTCAAACCTTTCATCGCCTTGTGCGCTTTCACGTGCACCTCCGACACGTTACTAGCGAAGCCAGCCGATTGCGGGAGGAGGTGCAATGCGGTCATTCCCGCACCCGTCGCATTCGCGCACCGTGTCATGACCGCACTTCAGCCCACTCTTGATGAATGATATTGGTGAGGATCGCGTATTCCTCGCCCTCCTTGATGTCGTGATTCGCCCAATAATCGGTCAGCTTGTTGCGCGTCTCCTGCCCGGTCATGCGCTGCTGTATCCACTTCTCGCTGCGCCCGTGCTTCTGCCAAGTCTCGCGTGCGCGCTCCAGCGAACGGGCTGGGTCGGCCAGCTCGTGCATTCGTTCATAACCCACCTTCGCCAGCCACAGCTTGATCGGTTCTGCCTTCGGGCTGGGCACGGACTGCACCAGCCGCAACAATGTCTCGGCGGTAGCCACATCGGTCAGGTAATTCTTGCCATCGGCAGCGGGCAATTTCAGTCGGTGACATTTTGTCACCGACTCGCTGCCTTCCTTGCCCAGCCGCTCTTTCAGCTTGTTCCAATATTTGCGAGCAGTCTGGTAATCCGGCTGCTGCGTCAACACCTGCACAATATCCACCACCGAAAACCACCAGGTTTCCGTCTCCTCGTCATACACACGGCGGATTTCATGCTCTTCAAAAATGGCTGGCTGGGGTTTCATTTATTTTCTCCCTAATTTCTTCACTGCGGGCGGCAAATAATTCTCCTTGCTCACCACCGGCTTGCCACTCTTGGATTCCAGCGCCTTTCGCGCATTGCCCGCCACTGCACCGCCTTCTTTCGCCGCTTTGCGATTATTCACAAAACCTTTTGCATCCTTGCGCCGCGCGATCTCCGTAGTACCTGCTTCGCCCAGCATGGTAAAAATAAGCTCCAGATCGGTCATATGGTCGCGCAAGTTATTGCCGGTCTTGACCTTGTCCAGCCCCTTGAGGCGGCTGTGCGCATCTGGTGTTACGCCAAAGGTCGCGCGGGCGATTTCTGCGGTGAGGATCGAATACTCCTTGCCTTCCTTTACACCGCGCGCCTTCCATTCGTCGGTCAGTTCGCCGCGAATCGAGATGGAGCGTAATCGCTTCTCGATCCACGCCTGCGGGTAACCCTTGGCCTGATACAGCTCGCGTGCACGTGCGCCGGCCAGTTCCGGGTTTTCGATTTCCTTCACCCTCTCGTAGCCCACCTGCGCCAGCCAGCGTTTGAAGGGCTCGGCACGGGGCGAAGGAATGGACTGGATGATGCGGAACAACCCCTCGGTATTGGCGCAATTAACCCGCTGCACACCGCCTTCAGTTTCAACTCGAAGGGGGGTGACAATTTGTCCCCACCCTTGAGATAACTCATTGTCCCTCAGGCGCATTTTCTTTATATAGTCACCTGGATTAACGCTATCGGTGAGAACGGCGACAACATCCGCAACAGAGAACCACCACTCCTCGTTATGCCAGGTGCGGCGGATAGCTTTTTCCTGAAAGACGACAAGGTGGTTTTCCGGTTTGTCTGGCATGGTGTTTTTTTTGCTCATGATGTTCTCCTCCCAGCTACTGCTTTATTCCCGGACCAAGTCATGGGAATCAACGTGCAGAACGACAACCACATCGTAGAGAACGAACGTTCTTTTGTCAACCGCCTCCCCGTCATTCCGGCGTAGGCCGGAATCCAGTAAAACAAATATCCCGCATAGAGGACAGCATTTGGCTTTGGCAAGCTTGCGGGGATTTTCGTTCAAGGCGAACCGCCATTGCCGGGGTTGCCTTTGCTATAATATAACCATGAAACAAAAGCCTCTCATCGAGACCAACCCCTATCTGCGCGACCCGGAAAAACTCCGCAAGGCGCTGATCACTAGCGTCGCAAGTTCCACTGCCATCGAAACAGGTGCATCGGTTGAATCAATCGCGCGCATGCTGGAAGAAACCAAGAACACTGCCCCGCTTAAAACGACGCAACGCTCTTCCCGATAATTTCGGCAAACAGCTTTTCCATCGGTTGGTAGTTCTTGGCCATCCCCTCTTGTACCGCAGCAAAATACATTTCCTTTTCCACCCCGGCAATCAGGCCAAACCAATAACGCTGTTGAATAATCGCGCTATGTCCCTTATAGTGCGCTCAACAACCTAACCCGCAAGGTGGCAAAACATGACTGACTCTCGTATCACACTTGATTCCAGCAAACGCGGCGGGCGTCCCCGCATCCGCAATCTGCGCATCAGCGTTTACGACGTGCTGGAGATGCTTGCCGAAGGCATGAGCGAAACAGACATCATCGAAGACTTCCCCGAGCTTGAGCCTGCGGATATTCGCGCCTGCCTCACCTTTGCCGCAGACCGCGAACACAACCTGTACACCGTGGCCGTGTGATGAAACTGCTGCTCGACGAAAATCTGTCGAGGCGCATCGTCCCCTTCCTCCAAACCGCCTTCCCCGGCTCATCACAAGTTGCCTTACTTGGCTAGGAAAGCAAGAGCGATTCTGAAATCTGGCAATACGCAAAAGACAACGGCTTTGTGATCTTCAGCCGTGATTCGGATTTTCAGGAACGCTTGCTGGTTGCGGGCCACCCGCCGCAAGTTGTCTGGCTGAAAATCCCGAACCACTCCAAAACGATCGTGCTCAACATCCTGTTGGATCACCACAAAGAAATCGAGCATGCATTGACAGAGCAGAACCTTGCTTGCGTCGAACTTAGCCACCACGATCAATAGTTATTCTCACCCCCTCCCTTGGCTCTCCCCCTGAAGTGGGTCAAGCAGGCAATCCGCGCAGCGGATGCTCGCACAAGGGGGCTGGGGGGTTAGGGAGGCTGGGAGGGATTTCGCCTAAAGCCACCAATCCCGTCTTCAAGGAACGGCTCGCCGTAAGACTCAACATCGCAGCCAAAGCGCTCGAAGGCAAAGACTACCTGATGGGCAAGACCTTTACCGTCGCCGACGCCTACCTGTACACCGTGCTGAGATGGTCGCCGCGCATGAACG
>DATBWQ010000152.1:0-14718 GCA_036514695.1 Gallionella sp.
GCAACCGGCATTCCGGCTTCTGCTTCCTTGATGAAACCAATAATCTGTTCTTCGCTGAATCGACTCTTCTTCATTTCCGCCTCTCTTCAAAAGCGGACTTTACTAACTTCTAGCTGGTACGGTCTACGGGGTGCAGGTCAAAGCCACAGTATCCAACTACACTTACCGTCCCTATCGAACGCCTCGACACCACCCCGCCCAGCCTCACGGTGAGCCTAAGCCCCAACACGCTCTGGCCGCCGAATGATAAGCTGGTGCCCATCACTGCGGCCATCACGACAAAGGACGACTACGATCCCGCACCAGAAATCAAACTAGAATCCATCACCGCGAACAAGACGCTGGCAGACGGCGACATCCAGAACGCCCAGCTCGGCGCCGATGACCGGGATTTTTACCTGGTTGCCAAGCGCGCCGGAACCAATCAGGCCGGACGCACCTACACCGTCACCTATTCCGCCACTGATGCATCGGGCAATAAAACCACAGCCAGCGCCACGGTGACCGTGCCGCACGATCAGGGAAAATAAGTAGGGTGTGGGCACGCCAGTGCCCACGCGGACTCAAACCCTCGTGATCCTGGATACAGCCCGTGGTGTTATACGCTGAATCCTGTCCCTGTTAATTTGGGAAATGTTCTATAGCGTTCAGAGGCGCCTCTTATTGCGCGGAAGATGGCGGCTCACTATCCTTCTTCTTGTCCGGTTCCGGGGTGTCAATCAGCATCGCGTCTTCGTCATCATCCAGCAGGATGCGGCTGGCATTGCCTTCCATATCTTCGTATTGCCCCTTGTGCACCGCCCAGATCAGGACGCCGACCATAAGCAGCCCGAAGAACATCATGCCGGGGATGAGGCTATAGATCACATCCATTCTCTTTCCACCTTTCTTGTCACTTGAACAGGTTACGGATACGCGCAGCATTGCCGATCACCAGCAGCGAGCTGACCGGCATGGTGATCGCCGCAACCAGCGGGGTCACGTGCGCCATCATCGCCAACGGCACCATGATGCTGTTATACGCGAACGACAGTCCGATATTCTGTCTGATGGTGCGCAACGTGCGTCGCGATAGCAACGTGGCAAGCCGCACTTTGTTCAGCTCATTTTGCATCAGCACGATATCCGCGCTCTCTACCGAAACATCCGTGCCCGAACCCAATGCGATGCCGACATCTGCCCGGATCAATGCCGGAGCGTCATTGACTCCATCGCCCACCATCGCGACGCATTCACCGCGCTGTTGCAGCCGCTGAATTACCCTGTCTTTATCCTGCGGCAACACTTCGGCAATCGCCTCCATGCCGCCCAATTGGCGCGCGATCGCTTCGGCCACCGGCCTGCGGTCGCCGCTCAGCAAAGTCATGCCTATGCCTGCCGAACGCAAGGCATCAACCAAATCCAGCGCATCCGCACGCAAAGTGTCAGCCAGCACCAGCATCGCAACATGCCGACCCGCCACGGCACAATGCACACAGGTCTTTGCCTGCGCTTCCTGCTCATCAAGTTGCGCTTGCAACTCGTCACTCAACGCGACCTGATTGCGCTTCAACCACTCGAGCGTGCCCAGCAATACGCGTTGCCCATCCAGCACGGCTTCCACGCCCAATCCGGCCGAAGCATGGAAACCCTGCACTGCGATGCCGCGATAAGACAACTTGCGTTCGTCCGCCTCGCGCACGATAGCCTGCGCCACACCATGTTCGGAATAGCGCTCCACGGCTGCCGCCAGTTTCAACAGACTTGCCACATCCTGCCCCGCAGCTACAATCACACGTTCCACGCGCATCTTGCCTTCGGTCAGCGTACCGGTCTTGTCAAACACAAAATGCGTAACCTTGGACAGCGTCTCCAATACCACACCATTCTTTACCAGAATACCGTGCTTGGCTCCCAGCCCTGAAGCCACGGCAATGGACATCGGCGTAGCCATGCCCAGCGCACAAGGGCAGGTAATGATCAGCACCGAAGTCGCCGCCATCAGCGCAACCTCGAAATGCTCTGACCATACAAAGTAAGTGATTCCTGCACAGATCAGCGTGACCAGGACAAACCAGGGCACGATGCTGTCGGCCAGCCGCTGTATCGGTGCCTTGGATGACTGTGCCTCCTCCACGAGGCGGATGATTTTGGACAAGGCAGAGTCCTGCGCAGCAGCCTGCACCTCTACCACCAGTGCACCGCTGCCATTCAGGGTGCCCGCAGCGACCCGATCGCCCGCATTCTTGCCGGCCGGCATCGATTCGCCGCTCAGCATGGACTCGTCCACCGAACTGTGCCCCTCGATCACCACGCCGTCCATCGGTATCTTGCAACCTGGTTTGACCAGCACATGCTCGCCCACTTTCACCGCACGGATCGAAGTGATTTTTTCTTCCCCCTGCGACAGCACCGTCGCCGCGCGCGGTTGCAACTCCATCAGACGATTGGTCGCCGACACCGCCTGGTGGCGGAACATGCCTTCCAGATAGCGGCCCACCAGGATCACAAAAATAAGGTTGGTCACCGTATCGAAATAGACCTCACCTATCCTGCTGTAGGTAACCGTCACATAGAACGAATAGCCATAAGTTACTGACAGCCCGATCACGATCGGCAAATCCATGGTCAGGCGCGCATTGCGCAAACCACTCCATGTCCCCTTGAAGAATGGATATCCGGCATAGAACAGGGTGGGCGTGGCAAGTGAAAATCCCATCCAGTGGAAAAAATCGCGGTATTGCCCTTCATTCGCGCCGCTGTATAGCGCCACCGATATCAGGAACATGTTCATCATCGTGAAACCTGCGAAAAACAGGCGATACAGCATGGCACGATTGGCTTTTTTGATCGATCCTTCGGCGGTTTCCGGATCGTAAGGGATGCCCGCATAACCGACCCTGGACAGCTCACGGATAAGGGCAGAAAGCTTGACGCGCCGGTTATCCCAGCGCAGATGCAGGCGTTTGCCGGCCAGATTGACGTTTGCGGTCAATACTCCCGGCATGCGCATCATATCCCGTTCGATCAGCCACACACAGGCGGCACAATGTATACCCTCAACCAGCAGATGTGTATCGCTGATATCACCCTGGCAACTGACGAAGTCCTGTTGCACATCGTCCAGGTCGTACATCTCGATGTCTTTGGGAGGTGTTGGCGGCGGAGCCAGCAGCGTACCCTGCGGAGTACGCTGATAATAGCCTTGCAGACCCGCATCGTAAATTGCCTCGCATACCGACTGACAGGCGAAGCAGCAGAAATCGCGCTCCTTGCCCTCAAGCTGACTACGGTAAACAGCATCCGCCGCAATCGGCAAGCCACAATGAAAACACCCCGCATGAGCGAGGTGGCTTGCTTCATTCTGTGGCATCTAACATATCGCTTTGCTTATTTCGGGATGGCAACAAAGACCTTCTGTTCCATGTCGAATTGCCGGTCATCATATTGCGCCCTGATGAGAAGATCCCAATTGCCCGCCCGGGGAAACTTCATGCTGCCCTCGTATTGCCCTGGAGCAATTTCATGCAGAGTACCCTTAAAATCGAACGTGGGATCTCCCGGCCATTGCGCGTTGATCTCCACCTGTGCGCCTTGAATCGGCTGTCCGCCGCGGTCATTCAACCCGAATTTCAATTCCGCCGGGCTGGCCAACAAAATAAAACGTACCGCACTGGCTGTGGCCTGGCTGTCATTCTGCAATTGCTGCGGCGAATGCAACTCGGCCTGCCAGCCCAGAGTGGATCGTTCCGCCTGCTGTTGCACCCATTTTGCATCATATTGATTGTGAGCCTTGACGTTGTAGTTATCGTCGAGCAGGCGCACGGGGTGATTCAGGACACTCCACAGCATACGGCCGTTGATCAACACCCCGGACAGTATGATTGCCAGCAAACCCAGCACCCATGGATTGCGCCAGCCCTGTTTGTTTTTTTGCGAAATCATGATTAGTCTCCCGATTGTAAGATCACCGATCAACGCTTGGGTGCATTGAACTTGGTGGTGTATTCCGCCGCCATCGCCGGGTCTTCCGTGTTTTCCACCCGGAATTCAATGCTGGTCACTTCCTTCAGAATGTTCTCATCCGGCGCCCTGGCGAAAATAGTAAAAGATGTTGCTTTGCCGTGAGTGACCAATTTCGGCTGTTCGGTTCCGATAATCACCTGATCTTTCACACCGCCACTGGCTTTAACATTCACATACACGTCCTTGCCGGTCTTGTTGAGCACCTTGAATGTATATTTGTTCTGAATCGATCCGTCGCTCATGCGCACGAATAACGGCTGCCTTTCCGGCGCGACTCTCAAGGTAAGCGCCCCCAGGTGATTCAACCCGTAGATGATACCTGCCAGCGACATTATTAATATCCCAATGTATACGAATGTGCGTGGATGCTGGTACAGCTTTTTGACCGGACGCCCTTCCAATTCATTTAGCGACGCATAGCGTATCAATCCGCGAGGACGGCCGATCTTGTCCATCACAGAATCACATGCATCCAGACACAGCCCACAGGTGATACAACCAAGTTGCTGGCCCTGGCGTATATCCACTCCGGTGGGACATACTTGCACGCACTGATAGCAGTCGATGCAATCACCCCTGTTCGTGCCGGCTTGTTCGCCGCCATGGCGATGCAGTCGTCCGCGAGGCTCACCGCGCTTCTCATCGTAGGCCGGTAGCAGAGTCTGCGAATCGGCCATCACCCCCTGAATACGCGCATAGGGACATATCCACAGGCATACCTGCTCGCGCATGAACCCTGCAAAAAAATACGTACCCAGGGTAAATCCGATCAGGACAGACCATTCCAGCAATGACAAGTTGAACCTCAGCAGATCATGCCAATACTGAAAAGCGTCCTCGAACCAGATCGTGAAACTGATCCCGGTAAGTATTGCAATCGCCAGCCAGATGGCGTGTTTGGCGGCCTTCTTCCGGATTTTGTCGCCGTTCCATGGAGCGGCGTCCAGTTTGTGGCGCGCATTGGGACGGCCTTCAATTTTTTCTTCGATCCAGGTGAACAAATCGACCCAGGCTGTCTGGAAACAGAAATAGCCGCAAAATACGCGCGATGCGACCGAAGTCACCGCAAATAAAGTCATTGCCAGCAGCAGCAGCAGCAGCGAAACCATCCAGATATCCTGGGGAAGAATAGTAAGATCGAAGATATGAAACTGACGATTGTTTATATCCAGCAATATCGCCTGTTTACCATTCCAGCGCAAATAGGCGCCAAAAAAGAAAATCAGCCAAAGTGACTCGGTGATATATTTGAGCGTGCGGAAACGGCCCGGCATGCGTTTGGCGTGCACAGTCGCTTCACCCACATTGACTGCCCACTCGGCGTGCTCATGGTATAGACCCGTTACACTGCCGGCTTCTGCAGTTGTTTTTTGTACCGGTTCGCTCATTTCCTGCTCCTGCGATTTTGTGTTGCCCGGCGTTGCCGGGCAATTTATGGAAAGAAAACTCTGCTTAAACTCTACCATAGATGGGGAAATTAACTCGGAGTGCCCCTGATTATCGCAATTCTCCAAAAAAAAAGAGGAGGCTAGCCTCCTCCTTCCTGATTTCAGCGCTTTTATTTTTCGCCGCGTTTTTTATTCCTTGCGTTAAAAAACAGCCAAATCAATGCAGCGATCACCGTTCCGAAAGCCCCGGCAGTGCCTATCATCAAGCCCCAAAAAACAAAGTCATGTGACATTTCGATTTCCCTTTCACAAAATCTGCACGGTGCATAACCATGCAGATGAATGGACATTTACCTGGTTTTAGCTGCAACCGCGGGTGCAGCTGCCTCTTCGGCCTTACCGCCACCGAACTTGAACACGTAAACAGCCAGCTTCTTCATTTCGACAGCGGACAATTTACCCGCCTCAGTGAAGTTCGGCATGACTGCGACGCGGGCCATTGGATCACCGGAGTTCACACCATACATAATGGTCTGCTTGATGCCTTCCGGAGAGCTGTCAAACCGCCATATCTTGTCGGTCAGATTAGCTGATCCCATCGCTTGCATACCCTTGCCATCAGCACCGTGACAAGCCGTACATCCCTTTTCCGCAAACAACGGGGTCGAGGTAGGCTGGCCCTTCGCGACCGCGCTGGCCAAAGTATCGATCTCGGCGGCGGTCAGCATGTCCTTGTGTGCCATCATCATGCCTTGGCGGCCGCCGGCGATGGACTCGTGGATGTTGCCGATCATTCCGCCATACAGCCAATCATCATCGTTCAGGATAGGCGCGAACAAACCTTGCTTGTCTTGTGTGCCGACACCGTTCTGACCATGACAGGCTGCGCAGTTGTCACCGAACAACACCTTGCCGGAACGGGCAACATATTCGGACAATTCTGCGTCGGCCAGAATCGCAGCCGGAATCATGTCCTTCAGTTTGTTTTCGTACTTGCTGCGGGCATCATCCAGGACTTTCTGGTCAGCCTCCAACTCTTTGATCGCAGTCCACTGGCCCGAACCAGGCAAACCGACTCCCTTGAAGAATGTCCCGGAAGTCGCAATGGGAATGGCTGGATACATCAAAAAATACACCACCACCCAAATTGCGCTGGCAGTCAGACCGAGCATCCACCACTTCGGCGGCTGATTGGTCAAGTCGGCCAAATCATCATCCCATACGTGCCCAGTGGTTGGCACACCACCGGCGGAGTCTTGATTGTCACTCATTTTTTATCTCCCGAATTGTTATACTCGCCCTCATCCCGCAGAGCCATATCGCTTTGCGAGTTGAGCGCATCCTTGTTCCTGGGATTGAACACCAGCACGTAGACCGCAACCATCGCCACAAAAGCCAGCACGGTAAAAAAAACACCCAGCCAGTCATTGCGGGTCATCGCTGCCCAATCCGTGTGCAGGTAGTCCATCAGTTTAGTCACGGTAGTTCACGCCTTCCTCGAACTTCACGTGGTTACCCAGGGATTGCAGGAAAGCGATGACTGCATCCATCTCCGTCTTGCCCTGGACTTCTGCCTTGGCGCCTGCAATGTAAGCGTCAGTGTAGATATTCCTGGGTACAGGATTGAACGGCATTCTGGTCATGACTTCCATGGTCGTGACGGTATTGTCTCCGTCGACCATCGCCTTATCCAGGAAGAAGTAGTTTGGCATAACGGACTCAGGCACCACGTCGCGCGGATACATCAGATGGCGGCGATGCCACTCATCGGAATATTTACCGCCGACACGCGCGAGATCCGGCCCGGTACGCTTGGAACCCCATTGGTAGGTGTGGTCGTACATCGACTCCTCGGCGATCGAGTAGTGCCCATAACGGTCCTTCTCGTCGCGGAACGGTCGTATCATCTGCGAGTGGCACAGGAAGCAACCTTCACGGATGAAGATACTGCGGCCAGCCAGCTCAAGCGGCTTGTAAGGACGCACACCATCGCCGGGCTGCCATGCAACCAGGGTTTTATGCCGGGATGTGGCGGGATTCCAGACGATTTTGTCCATCGAGATGGCATTGCCTTGCAAGTCCTTGTGTGACGTGTTGTTGTACGTGCCGTCACCACCCGCCATCGCGGTATTAGGCAGATAGAACAGAGGCACAATTTCCACGATGCCTCCAATCGCCACCGCAATTGCGGTAAAGATGAACATCAGCAGTGTGTTGCGTTCGATCTTGTCCTGCAGTTTGGACGAATATATTTTGTCGTGATCAGACATGTTTTTCTCCCCTTATGCTTTGGCTGGCACGGCTTTAACACCACGCTCAGCACCCGCCTGACGCACTGTCATCACCACGTTGAACAACATGATCCATGTACCCAGATTGAAGATCGCGCCGCCGACGGCACGCATCACGTAATATGGATGCATCGCCGACACGGATTCAACGAAGGTATAGGTCAAGGTGCCGTACTCATCGTAATCACGCCACATCAGGCCCTGCATGATGCCGGATACCCACATCGCCACGATGTAAGTCACCGCGCCGATCAATGCCACCCAGAAGTGCACATTCACCAGTTGGTCAGAATACATTTCGGTATTCCACAGCTTCTTCACCATGTGGTAGATCGCGCCGAATGAGATCATCGCCATCCAGCCCAATGCGCCGGCGTGAACGTGACCCACAGTCCAGTCGGTGTAGTGTGACAACGCGTTCACAGTCTTGATCGCCATAACCGGGCCATCGAACGTGGACATCGCATAGAACGCCATCGCAGTCACCAGGAAACGCAGGATATAGTCTTCACGCAGCTTGTCCCATGCACCGGACAGAGTCATCATGCCGTTCATCGCTCCACCCCAGGACGGGATAATCATCGCCAGAGAGACCGCAGCACCCAAAGAACCGGTCCAGTCGGGCAGCGCGGTGTATTGCAGATGGTGCGCGCCCAGCCAGACGTAGCCGAAAGTCAGTGTCCAGAAGTGCAGCACGGACAGACGATAGGAGAATATGGGGCGCCCGGATTGCTTGGGAATGAAGTAGTACATGATGCCAAGGAAGCCGCCGGTCAGGTAGAAACCCACCGCATTGTGACCCCACCACCATTGGACCATGGCATCCTGCACGCCGGAGAAAATGGAGAAGGATTCGGTCAGGCTGACCGGGAGCGCCATGCTGTTTACCACGTGCAGATAGGTGATCATCACGATCATGCCCATCGTGAACCAGTTCGACACATAGATGTGCGAGGTCTTGCGGATCGCCGTGGTCATGATGTGGTTCAGACCGAACGCCACCCACACGATCGCAATCAGAATATCGATCGGCCAGATCAGTTCCGCGTATTCCTTGCCTGTAGTCAACCCCAGCGGCAAAGTGATCACGGCCAGGACGATGATCAGATTCCAGCCCCAGAAGGTGAACCATGCAAGACCGTTACTCCACAACCTGGTCTGACCCGTGCGCTGCACGATGTAGAAACCGGTCGCCATCAGCACACAGCCGCCGAACGCGAAAATCACCGCATTGGTATGCAGCGGGCGCAGACGACCGAAAGTGATTTGTGGTATATCAAAGTTCAAAAACGGGAACGCCAATTCCAATGCAATATACACACCGATCAGCGTACCCACAACCGCATAGACGCACGCCATGATGGTGAACCATCTGACCACATCCATGTCGTATTTTACCGGTGTCGCTTGAGTCGCTTCCACAAGTATCTCCTCCCGAGAGCCAAGTTAAAAATAATGCGTCATTTACCTCCAGCCACGAGACAAATAACACACCTCTTCGTTACAGCTTTAAAGCCATGCAATCAACATGCCGGGCTGCGGCTTTTCCGGTTTCATGCCGCCACATCCGAAGATGGGCTCTATCATGATCCCCTTGTGCTTACGCTGACCGTTCCACCCCCACTCAACGCAGCAACTGTACCGGAATAATACGCCTTATTAACCCCGGCACAACGCTGCGTAACATAACTGTAAACGTACGTGCATTCACTGACATGGGTCAACCAAACTACATTTAATTGGCGGCCGCATATCCGATTAAAATGCTCGGAAACCGTATATATAAATTCGGCAGTCTGTGTGACTTGAACCCAGATAATCCATTAGCCTCGAAACCCCCTCCAGCTCCCCCTTGTCAGGGGGAGTGCCCGGTCTGCCCCTCCCCTGACAAGGGGAGGTTGGGAGGGGTTGGGGTGGAATTTCTGCCTAATGGACAATCTGGGTTGAATAATCCTGAAAAACCCAGTTCACCACGAAGAACACGGAGATCACGAAGATTTTTCATGGCGTTGCGTGATATTGGAAGCTCACCGGCATGGTGATGCTCGTATTCTGTGCAGAGCATAGTTTTTCTTCGCGTTCTTCGTGCCCTTCGTGGTTCAACTACGGTTTTAAGGATTAACGAAGCGCCATGGGTCAAGCAGGCAAACCGCGCAGCGGCTGCTCGAAAATAAAGTTTCGGTGTTTAAGGTAAGCTTCAGGTTGGCCGGAACCAGGATTCGATTGAGCGAGGACAGATTTTGCGAGCTTTCGCCTTGCGGCGAAATATGGATCGCTCAGGCGGATTTTTTTAAGTCCGACAGGCTGCTAGCCGCGAGCAATGTTATTGAGTCTATCCAGATCATGGAGCTGCACTTGCCGCCGTTCGGTGGCCAGCAGACCATCGTTCTGGAAACGAGTAAACACGCGGCACACTGTTTCTTCGGCTATGCCGAGGTAATTACCGATATCGCTGCGCGACATGCTCAGGTTGAATTTGGTGGGAGAGTAACTGCGCCTCTGGAAGCGCCGGGACAAGCTCAGCAGAAAAGTGGCCAAACGCTCGTCGGCATTCTTCTTTCCGAGCAACAGCATCAACTCCTGGTTGTCGAGGATTTCCTGGCTCATGATCTTGAGCATCTGCTGACGGACGGAAGGAATTTCCCTGCTGTACATTTCCAGCACGTCGATGGGAACTTCGCACACCATCGTGGTTTCCAGCACTCTGGCTTCGCTGGTGAAACAATCGGATGCGATAGCACCCAAGCCGAGCAACTCACCGGCAATATGGAAGCCTGTGATCTGCATCCGGCCATCATTGGTCAGGACATAAGTCTTGACGGAACCACAGCGGATCGCATAGATGTTGCGCAGAGGCTCACCTATCCGATAGAGCAAATCGCCACGCTTGAACAGTCTGCGGTTTCTGACTATCGTTTCGGGCAGGCGCAGATCCACATCGGGACCATTCACCTCGCGACATAAGCCATAGATGCCGCAATCCCTGCAGGTAACCGGAGAGCAAACTTCATTGTCTGCAAGGCGTGCGAACGCTGACTCGCCTGGCATCATTTGTACGACAGCTGTCATATGTTTCTCACTAAAAAGCTGTACTTCAAGGACAATCGCGGCAATATCGGCGATCCGGATAATGACAGCACCCGCACGCAACTTGTCGCGGTAACCTGCAAAGCCGCACTGCTCACCAACGGCAAGCCGATTATACACCCTGCAAGGCCGGCTTCTGCCTCCCAAAAACGTTGCGTTTCGGAATTGAATCGCCAAAATATAACGAAGAACATCCTTGCGGATGTCCTTTGTTGTTTGGCGGAGAGGGTGGGATTCGAACCCACGGTGACGCATAACGCCACACCGGATTTCGAGTCCGGTACATTCGACCACTCTGACACCTCTCCGTGGTGAGCCAGCCGGCAGCGGCGCGCATTCTACCAATAACTCCTGAATTTCGTGCAGAATGTTCGCATGAGGAATTCGACACGATGTATGCCAGCACTACTGATCTGCTCAACCCTGCTGTTGGCTGCCTGCGGTCAGCAGCTTCCGGCATGGCATTCTGGCAAGCTGGTGATTGTCGTCCCGGAAATCGAACAGGGGGCGGAAGCGGAATTTGAGCGCGAACTGGCGCAATTGTTTGCCGTGCAGTTGCATGCCACACTCGAAACCGTTCCGCTGTCGCAAGACAAGATCAGCGCCGCATTGACCGGACATCAGGCACATCTGGCAGCAGCCTCGCTGCGCAGCGAGATCAACAATACCGCGCTGCAGTTCGGCCCCAGTTACCAGAGTGTGCGCGAACTGTTGGTATGCAATCGCGACAGATCATCCATGACAGAACTCGCTGATCTGAAAGGAAAAGAATTTGCCGTGGTGGCCGGCTCGGCTCAGGAAGTGGCACTGCGCGAGGCACAGGGAAATCTGCCAGCACTGCAATGGCAGGCCCGCCACAACTTCACTGCAATGGATCTGTTGGCCGAGGTCGCGGAAGGCACGCTGGATTGCACGGTAGCCAATCAATTGCAGCTTGCCGAAGCGCGCAACTATCATCCCAATCTGGTCGCCGCCCTGGATGTTGCCCCGCCATCCAGACTCGCCTGGGGATTTCCCATGGATGTTGACCCCGGCCTGCTCGGGCAAGTGCAGATTTTTTTCGCCCGCATCCGGCAGGATGGCACATTGCATCGCCTGATGGATCGCTACTATGGACACAACAACCGGCTGGACAGGCAGGATGCGGCCGCTTTCATCACCGGCATCAGAACCGTGCTGCCGCGTTATCGCCCCCTGTTCGAGGAGGCCGCCACGATCACCGGAGAAGACTGGCGACTGCTGGCGGCGCTGGCTTATCAGGAATCGCAGTGGGATCCGCTCGCCACCTCCTACACCAACGTGCGCGGCATGATGATGCTGACCGAAGATACCGCCGACAGGATGAAGGTGAACAATCGGCTGGATGCGCGCGAAAGCATTCTCGCCGGCGCGAAATATCTGATGCTGCTCAAGGAGCAGATGCCGTCCCGCATCCCGGAACCGGACCGCACCTGGCTGGCACTGGCCGCCTACAATAATGGCTATGGTCATCTGGAGGATGCGCGCGTTCTGACCCATCGCGCAGGGCTAAACCGCGACAGTTGGCTGGACGTGAAGAAGCAGATGCCGCTGCTGAACCGGCCCGGTTATTACCGGACGCTGAAACACGGTTATGCGCGCGGCGGCGAGGCGGTGATCCTGGTGGAAAGCATCCGCAACTACTATGACATGCTCAAACGGCTGGAACCCGGCCCAACGCAATCTGCATCGGAGCAGATTTCATATCAACTGATCGGACCGCTGCAACGCTTGCTGCGCTAACTATCCTTCACTGACTGCTGCTTTTCCAGCTGGCGCTCGATACGCTCCAGCCGCCCGGAAATTTCCTTGAGCAATCGATCTGCTTCCTTCTCTTCACGCTCCACTTTTTCCACATCGCTGCCGATGAAGAACGCCGCCAGATTCGCGGTCAACAGTGAGAGCAGCACCACGCCGAACAGGATCACGAGCGACGCGAAGAATCTTCCCGCACCAGTGTGCGGCACGACATCACCGTATCCGACAGTGGCCATGGTCACCCACGCCCACCACATGCCGTCCCATGCCGAACCTATGGAAGGATCGATACGTGACATGATGATGCCGGACAACACCATGGTCACCAGTGCGACGATCAGCGTGGTGCCAAGTTTGTGCTGCGAGAGCAGTTTGCGCGCCGACTTCGACATGCGTAACAGCAGCGCGAGCACCAGCACCAGGCGAACGCTGCGCAACAAGCCTGTCAGCGGCGCGAATTGCCAGAACCAGGGAAAGCCACCGGTGATGATGACGAGATTCAACCAGTTTCCGAAGAGGTAAGCACGTTTATTCTTCACTTGAGAGGTCAGAATCGCCGTTTCGAGCAGGAACGCAAGCCAGACCAGCCAATCGGCAAGGCGCGCCAATTCGTGCGGAATGGCGCGCGTCTCTTCCAGATACCACTGCACAACGATCCACAGTGCCAAGCCCGCTATCGGCCACTCAAGACGTCTGGCCCACTTTCTGGCTTGAGGACGCTCGTGCTCCGCGACACCGGCGATTCCGAGCAGATGAATGACACTCACTTGGCAATACTCTCCATGCCGCCCATGTAAGGACGCAGCACTTCGGGGATCAACACGCTGCCATCGGCTTGCTGATAGTTCTCCATCACCGCCACCAGCGTGCGCCCGACCGCCAGACCCGATCCGTTCAGCGTATGCAGCAGCTCCGGCTTGCCCTGCGCGTTGCGGAAACGCGCCTGCATACGGCGCGCCTGGAACGACTCGAAGTTGCTGCACGAGGAGATCTCGCGATAAGTGTTCTGCGCCGGCAGCCACACTTCGATGTCGTAAGTCAGCGCGGCGGAGAAACCCATGTCTCCGGTGCACAGCTTCACCACGCGATACGACAGGCCGAGCTTCTGCAAAATCATTTCCGCGTGGCCGAGCAATGCTTCCAGCCCTTCGTAGGATTTTTCCGGATGCACGATCTGCACCAGTTCCACCTTGTCGAACTGATGCTGGCGTATCATGCCGCGCGTGTCGCGCCCGGCGGAACCTGCTTCGGAACGGAAGCACGGCGTGTGTGCGACGAACTTCATCGGCAGCTGTTCCAGCGGCACAATGGAGTCGCGCACCATGTTGGTCACGGGCACTTCGGCGGTGGGAATCAGATACCAAGATTGCCCATATTCAGTTCTGGGATGCCCTTCCAATTTAAGATCAACCCCTAGATTCCCATACTCAATTGATTTTGTATCAATGTCGCCAAAGCTTACCTGAAACAAGTCTTGCCCAAACTTGGGTAACTGCCCAGTGCCATGCAGGGAATCGGCATGCACAATGTACGGCACATATACTTCGGTGTAGCCATGCTGATCGGTGTGCATATCCAGCATGAACTGCGCCAGCGCGCGATGCAGTCGCGCCAGCGGGCCTCTCAGCAACGAGAAACGCGCACCGGAAATCTTCGCGGCGGTCTCAAAATCCAGCCCACCCAGCCCTTCGCCCAGGCTGACATGATCCTTCACCTCGAAATCGAACACAGGAATGTTGCCGACCTTGCGCACTTCGAGATTGTCTTCTTCAGACTTGCCCAGCGGCACGCTGCTGTGCGGAACATTGGGAATGACTTCCAGCAATTTCTGCAATGCGCTTTGCACTTCATCCAACTGAACTTCAGCTTGTTTGAGCTCGTCACCCAAGCTCGCAACTTCAGCCATGATTGCAGAGGTATCCTCGCCCTTCGCTTTGGCATGTCCGATCAGTTTGGACGAGCTGTTGCGCTTGGCTTGCAATTCCTGGGTGCGCGTCTGGATGGTCTTGCGTTGTGCTTCCAGTGCTTGAAACTGCACAGTGTCCAACTCAAAACCTCGCGTCGCCAGCCGTGCCGCAACACCGCTCAAATCATTTCTTAACGCCTGAATGTCTAACATCACGATTCCAGTTCTGATAGTTTTTGTAGGGCGGGTTCTACCCGCCGTTGTT
>DATBWQ010000153.1:0-14307 GCA_036514695.1 Gallionella sp.
TTTCGATGTCATCACGCGCTACAACAATAGCGATTTCTACGCGATGACGGTGTTCCAGTTGGCAGAGGAATTGAAAGCGGCGCGCCGTTAAACCCCTCCCGGCCTCCCCAACCCCCCAGCCCCCCAGCCCCCTTGTCAGGGGGAGAACCAGGGGAGGTGTAGTATCGGCAGATGCTTCACTGCTTTTGCTCCTCCCCTGACAAGGGGAGGCCGGGAGGGGTTGGTTTCAGTTTGTGGCAGTGATCCTCCGCGCGCCGTTGTAGTTGTTCCGCCAATAATCGTCCAGAATGTTCTCCACGCGCACGCTCCCTCCATTGCTGGGTGCATGGATGAAGCGGTCGTCACCCAGATAGATGCCGACATGTGAATATCTGCGATGCAGCGTGTCGAAAAAGACCAGGTCGCCGGTGCGCAGATCGTTCGAGCGGACCGGGTTGCCGACACGGCTGATCTCAACGGAGCTGCGCGGCAAGCTGATACCAAGCGAATGACGGAACACATGACCGACAAAGCCGCTGCAATCGAAGCCGGTAGCAGGCGAATTCCCGCCATATTTGTACGGTGCGCCGATCAGGCTGCTGGCATAGGTCGTCATGCTGCCGGCATTGCCATGCTGGGCCTGCACATAGGGCCTGTCCGACGCGCAGGCACTGAGTGCCAGTGCGAATAACAGCAGGATGTATCTCATGGCGTGAAATTGATGTGGCTAACGTTAGTCTCTATACAAACCAAATGATATCAAAACCTGACAAGACTCCCATGATTGTCAGGCAAAAACAATATATTGCAAGATATGCTCTTTAAGAAAAATATAAAAACTTGTCATTCCGAACGCAGAGAGGAATCTTGATTTCCTTGACCATGGCAAAAACGCCAAGATTTCTCCCTTCGGTCGAAATGACAATCCTTTTTGGTTCCGGCTGGTCCGGTTTAGGTAGATGCTCGGAAACGCGGCTGCAAAAGCACCTTTGAAATGTATAAGCCAGACAGGGAATGGCATTACTCTGCACCTTGCGCGACACTCCCACCCGGAACAACAGACCGGAATATCAGGTCGTTATCGCGACCCGCGCCAGCGCTTCAGCAGCAGCGCGTTGCTCACCACCGACACCGAACTCATCGCCATCGCCGTGCCCGCGATCACGGGGTTGAGCATGCCTGCTGCGGCGAGCGGGATGCCGAGCACGTTGTAGGCGAAGGCGAAGAACAGGTTCTGGCGTATCTTCCGCAGCGTGGCGCGCGACAGCGAGATCGCGTCCACCACGCTCATCAGGTCGTTGTGCATCAGCGTGAGGTCCGCCGATTCGATGGCGATGTCGCTGCCGCTGCGCATCGCGAAGCCAACATCGGCCTCCGCCAGGGCGGGCGCGTCGTTGATGCCGTCGCCGGCCATGCCGACTAACCCCTCCCGGCCTCCCAACCCCTTAACTCCCCTCAGTCCCCCCTTATCAGGGGGGAGGCAGCGGCTCCCTCCCCTGATAAGGGGAGGGCTGGGGAGGGGTTGGGGAGGTGTGGCAATGGCGGACGATTTGTACGACCGCACCACAGCGGCCTTGTCCTGCGGCAGCACTTCGGCGCGGAATTCGCTGATGCCCACCTGCTTCGCGATGGCCTGTGCAGTGGCCTGATTGTCGCCGCTGAGCATCACCACGCGGATGCCCATCGCGGCGAGTTGCGCCACTGCGGCACGGCTGCTGGCGCGCAGTTGATCGGCAAGCGCGATATAGCCCAGCAATACGCCGTCTATAGCGACTGCGATCACGGTCTTGCCTTGTTGCTGCAACTCCAGCACCCGCCGCTCATCAACAGAGATCCCTTTGCTGATGGCGAATGCCGGTGAGCCGAGCAGGTAATGCACGCCGTCGATCTCCGCATGCAGGCCCTGCCCGGACGATTCGTCGATTTGCACGGTTCTTGCGGGTGTGATTTGCAGGCTTTTTGCGTGGTCTAGCAGCGCGCGCGACAGCGGATGGGTGGAGCCTTGTGCCAGCATCGCCGCCGTTTCCAGCAACTCATGCTGATTGATCCCTGCCTCCGGGAGCATGTCGGTCACACCCGGCTTGCCTTCGGTCAGTGTGCCGGTCTTGTCTACCACCAGCACCGAGAGCTTGTGGGCGCGTTCCAGCGCAGCGGCATCCTTGACCAGGATGCCGGATTGCGCGGCGCGTCCGGTGGAGACGACCAATGCGGTCGGCGTGGCCAGCCCCAGTGCGCACGGGCAGGAAATGACCAGCACCGCCACGGCATTGATCAATGCCGTGGTGAAGCCGCCGCCCATCAACCACCAGGTGAAAAATGTCAGCAGCGCGATGACTACCACCACCGGCACGAACACGGCGGAGATCCGGTCGGCGAGTTTCTGTATCGCGGCTTTCGAGCCTTGCGCCTGTTCGACCAGCCGGATGATCGCGGCGAGCTGGGTATGCGAACCGACCGCCAGCGCGCGGCATCTCAGCAGGCCGCGCTGGTTGAGCGTGGCGGCATACACCTTGTCGCCGGGATGTTTTTCTCGCGGCAGGCTCTCCCCGGTAAGCATGGCTTCGTCCAGGCTGGACACGCCTTCCAGCACGCTGCCATCGACCGGCACGCTCTCGCCGGGACGCACCAGAAACACGTCGCCCACTTGCATTTGCTCGACAGCGAGTTCCTGCATGACCCCGTCGCGTTCGACGTGCGCCGTTTTCGGCTGCAAGTTGATGAGCGCTTCCAGCGCGCTGGATGCCTTGCCCTTGGCGCGCGCTTCCAGCAATTTGCCGAGCAGCACCAGCGTGATGAGTGTAGCGCTCGCCTCGAAATACAGCGGCTGATCGAGAGCCATTCCAAAGAACCCTGCCAGCAGCACCGCGCAACTGAACAGGTAAGCGGCGCTGGTGCCCAGCGCGACCAGCACGTCCATGTTCGCACCGCCGCCGCGCAGGCTGCTCCATGCGCCGGTATAGAAACGGCGGCCGCTCCAGAATTGCACCGGCGTGGCAAGTGCGAATTGCAGCCAGCCTGGCATCATCATGTGTATGCCGAAGAACATCAGCAACATTTCCACCAGCAGCGGCAGGGTGAGCAGCACGGCGATGACGAATTGTAATTGCTCGCTGCGATAGGCGGCGGCACGCGCCGCCTTCTCGGCGGCGAAGTCGCGCGGCGGATGGGCATCGAAGCCGGTCCCGCGCACGGCGGTGATCAGGCGCTCGATGTCAACGTGTTGCGGGTCGAAGGAGATGCTGGCTTTCTCGGTGGCGATATTCACCACTGCGGAGACGCCGGGAAGCTGGTTCAGCGCTTTTTCCAGCCGCGCCGAGCAGGACGCGCAATGCATCCCGGTGATTTGCAGTTCGGCATGATCGGTTCGGGTATCCATGTCACGCCTAATTTACCACGGAAAACCTCAAAAAACTTATTGGGCGCCGGACAGGGTAGGCAGGGTGGACGACGCGATCATTGCATGCATGGCGGTGACCAAAAAAAACGCCCAACCGAAGCCGGGCGTAATGGGGAGGAAAACAATTATTTCTTCATTGGGCAGGTATTGATGCCGAACAGCGCATAGGGCAGGCAGAACTTGAAGACGCCGGTCAGCAAAACAACCACGCCGATCCAGCCCCATACGCCGATTGTTCCGGTGGCTGCCAGTGCGATCAGCGCGAGGCCGGTCACGATACGCAAGATTTGATCAATACCGCCTACATTGGGTTTCATTGCTTGCTCCTTGGGGTTTGGTTGGGGGAAGCAACAGATTAGAGGAGTTGCACCTTGCTGTCTGTGATAAAAATCACACAGGGCAGTGGCGGATCAGAGCGCTGCGAATTTCTTGAGCGCGGGCGCGTCGGTGATGACTATCTGTTCCCGTCCCAGCTTGACCCAGCCTTGTTCGGCAAAGCCTTTGAGCAAACGGCTGACGATCTCCCGCGCGCTGCCCAGTTCGTCGGCCAGCGCCTGATGGGTGGCGTGGATCGGGCTGGGCTTGCCAATCAGCAATCTGGCCAGGCGTTGATCGAGCTTCTGGAATGCGACGGCAGAAACCAGTTGCATCAGGTCGGTGAGCCGGTCAGAGAACAAATGGAACACGTAGCTGCGGAACGCTTCATGACTGCCAAGCAGCGCATGGAAGGAAGCAGCGGGCAATACCACAATCTCCAAGGCCTGTTCGGCGATGCCCCGCGCGTGATAGCGTGAGTGTCCGAGCAGGCAGCTGCTGGTGAGGATGCAGCTCTCACCCGGAGTGACGCGATACAGTTGCAACTCGCGCCCATTCGGCGCGGCCTTGATGACGCGGATATTGCCGGACAGCAACAGCGGAAAACCCTGGCAAGGCTGGTCCTCATCGAACACCACCGTTCCCGCCGGGAGATGCATCACGCTCGCCGCTGCCAGCAGTTCTGCCTGATCTGCAGCAGGCAGTTCGCGCAGCATCTGATATTGCTGCAAAAGGCGGGATTGAGTGTGGTTATCAAGCATTGATATTCGTAGGGGCGCGATTTATCGCGCCCTTTCGATTCATGAATAGCGGCGTAGCGTGCGCTGTGCGCACGACTCCAAACATTGTCGCGCGCACAGCGCACGCTACTGCAACTAACCCCTCCCGGCCTCCCCAACCCCCCAGCCCCCTTATCAGGGGGAGAGCCAAGGGAGGGGCAGGTTGTCTCCTCCCCTGACAAGGGGAGGCCGGGAGGGGTTTGAGGCCGGTGCCATGCGGAGCCATTTCAGCTTTCAGGCCGCATCTGCGGAAACAGTATCACATCGCGGATACTGGCGCTGTCGGTGAGCAGCATCACCAGCCTGTCTATGCCGATGCCTTCGCCGGCGGTTGGCGGCAGGCCGTATTCCAGCGCGCGCACAAAATCGTTGTCCTTGAACATCGCCTCTTCGTCGCCGGCATCTTTCGCGGCGACCTGCGCGTCGAAGCGGGCTGCCTGATCCTCCGCATCGTTCAGTTCGGAGAAACCATTGGCGATCTCGCGCCCGACGATGAACAGTTCGAAACGTTCGGTGATCTCGGGGTTCGTGTCGCTGCTGCGCGCCAGCGGCGAAACTTCCACCGGATAGTCGATGATGAAAGTCGGCTCGAACAGGTGCGCCTCGGCGAGTTCTTCGAACAGCGACAGTTGCAATCCGCCGATGCCATCCTGCGGTTTGTATTTCGCTTTCAGGTCTTGCAGTTCGTTAATGATGAAGTCGCGGTCGTTCAGTTGCGCATCGGTGAATTGCGGATGATATTTCTGGATCGCCTGCACCATCGTCAAGCGGTGAAATGGCTTGCCAAAATCCAGCTCTCTGCCCTGATAGCTGATCAGCGTCTTGCCCAGGACCTTTTGCGCTATTTCACGGAACAGGCTTTCGCTGAAGTCCATCAGGTAGCGATAGTCGCGATAGGCTTCGTAAAATTCCAGCATCGTGAATTCGGGATTGTGCCGCGTCGAAAGTCCTTCGTTGCGGAAGTTACGGTTGATCTCGAACACCTTTTCAAAGCCGCCCACCACCAGACGTTTCAGATACAACTCCGGGGCGATGCGCAGATACATCTTCATATCCAGCGCGTTGTGATGTGTCTCGAACGGCTTGGCGGCCGCTCCGCCGGGGATAGCGTGCATCATCGGTGTCTCGACTTCCAGATAGCCGTGGCGGATGAAAAATTCGCGTATCGTCTGGATGATCTTCGTGCGCGTGATGAACACCTTGCGCGCATCCTCATTGGTGATCAGGTCGAGATACCGCTGGCGGTATTTCTGCTCCTGATCGGACAGGCCGTGGAATTTTTCCGGCAGCGGGCGCAGCGCCTTGGTCAGCAAACGCACTTGCGCGACCCGCACGGAAAGCTCGCCGGTCTTGGTCTTGAACAACACACCCACCGCGCCGAGAATGTCGCCGAGGTCATGATGCTTGAACGCATTGTGCGCTTCCTCGCCGGTGTCGTTGTTGCTGATGAACAACTGGACCCGCCCGCTCATGTCCTGCACCGTGGCAAAGCTGGCCTTGCCCATCACGCGCTTCAGCATCATGCGTCCGGCTACTGCAACAGGTATCTGCGCGGCCTCCAGTTCGTCATGCGTTTTCCCGCCGAACTCGGCGTGCAGATCAGCGGCGAGATGCTTGCGCTCAAAGTCGTTCGGAAAGGCAACGCCTGCTTTGCGTAGCGCAGCAAGTTTGGCGCGGCGTTCCGCGATTACCTGGTTTGTCTGGTAAATGGCTGGCCCAACTTCGTCTATGTGGCTGTCGATTTTCCGATCTGATTTTTCGCTTGCGGTAGTCATGTCCCTGTCCTAATTAAACGCCTTGCTTCATGCTCTCCAGAAAATAGTGCTAAATCATCGCGCACGCTGGAGACTGAGGATTGTGGCACGAACCGGCTATTCCGTGCAATTCAACCCGTGGGCAATTCAAGCCATCGGCAATTCAAATCATGCATCCCTGCCGGTCAGGCCTGGGATGGCTGCTGCGTGGCAATACCGCGCATGATGTAGTAGGGTGGATAAGCGCAGCGCATCCACCATGCCAGCTCAAAAAGGTGGATGCGCTGCGCTTATCCACCCTACATTTTTCGCCGAGAACAAATTTACCCTGCGCATGAGGTGAATATCAATTGACCGTAAACCCAACCTGATAGTACTCTTTGCACGGTAGTACGATGAATGGGGAGCCATCTTGTGGAATGATTCGATAACAAGCTCGAACGCTGCGAATACGACCAGCTTGCTACGTTCGGTTATCGCCGGAGCCTGTGCAGAATCGCCCCGTTTGTTGCACGTGCTGCATGCGCTGCAACAGCAGTTCCTGCATATCTCCGATGAGGCTGCCCGCGAAGTCGCCGCACATCTCGGTCTGCCGCTCAGCCAGGTGGATGCGGTGGTCGAGTTCTATTCCTTCTTTCACAAAATCCCGCGCGGACGATACGATATTCTGTTCAGCAACTGCACCAGTTGCGGCTATATGGCCGGGGGCGAGGATTTGATGGCCATGCTCGCCCGGCGGCTGGGCATCACTGCCGGCAGCACGCGCGCCGATGGTCTGGTCAGCATAGGTGAGACTTCCTGCATCGGCATGTGCGACCACGGCGCGGCACTGCTGGTCAACGGCATGCCGATCGTCCGGCTGGATGCCGCGATGATAGACCGCATCGCCGCCCTGGTAGAGGCAGGGACGCCGCTGGCGGATTGGCCTGCCGGATGGTTCCAGGTTGACGACAATATCCGCGTCAGCGGCCTGCTGCTCAAGGATGATCTTGCAGCGGGTGACGGTCTGCGTGCGATGCTGGCGCGCGGCGCGGCAGACACGTTGAGCGAGATCATCAAGTCTGGTTTGCGCGGCCGGGGCGGCGCGGGGTTCAGCACCGGCATGAAGTGGCAGTTCTGCCGCGAAGAGCGGGGCGATACGCACTATGTGGTATGCAATGCCGATGAAGGCGAGCCGGGCACGTTCAAGGACCGAATCCTGTTGCGCAGCCATGCCGATGCGGTGTTCGAGGGAATGACCGTGTGCGCTTCCGTGATCGGCGCAGAACAGGGTATTCTCTATTTGCGCGGCGAGTATCGCTACCTGTTGCCGCAATTGGAGGCCGTGTTGGCGCGCCGCCGCGAACTGGGCCTGCTGGGCAGCAACATTCTCGGTCATCCCGGATTCGATTTCGACATCGAGATCGCAGTCGGGGCGGGTGCATACATCTGTGGCGAAGAATCGGCGCTGATCGAATCGCTGGAAGGCAAGCGCGGAGTGCCGCGCAACCGTCCGCCATTTCCGGTGACACATGGCTATCTCGGCCAGCCTACCGTGGTCAACAATGTGGAAACATTTGCCGCCGCCGCTCATATCGCGCTGTGCGGCAGTGCATGGTTCAGGGCAGCGGGCACGGAAAAATCGGCGGGCAGCAAGATTTTGAGTGTCAGCGGTGACTGTGCGAGACCGGGAATCTATGAATATCCATTCGGTATCACAATCCAGCAGGTTCTTAATGACTGCGGCGCGAAGAAAGTTCAGGCGGTGCAGATCGGCGGCCCTTCCGGGTCGCTGATAGGCGTAGCGGGATTCAATCGCAGACTTTGCTTTGAGGATCTACCCACCGGAGGTTCGTTCATGGTGTTTGGCCGGGAGCGCGACCTGCTGGCAACCATCGTCAATTTTGCGCATTTCTTCGCCCATGAGAGTTGCGGCTTCTGCACACCTTGCAGGGTGGGTACCACGCTGCTCAAGAACGGTCTGGACAAGATCGCCGGCGGACACGGTACACAATATGACCTGGATGAGATGCAGCGCATCGGCGCGCTGGTCAAGCGCCGCTCGCATTGCGGTTTGGGACAGACCGCAGCGAACCCCATCATGGACGGCTTGCAACGGTTCCCGCACGTATTTGAGCAGCGGCTGGTGCATCGCGATTTTGTGCCGCATTTCAATCTGGACGCAGCACTGGAGGAAGCGCGACAGATCACGCAGCGCAATGATGCGACGGCTCATTTTGAATAAGCGGGAACGTGCATTTCTGTAGGGCGGGCTATGCCCGCCGGATCAAGCCTGTCCTGAGCTTGTCGAAGGGTTGTCGGGCGTAGCCCGACCTACGGATTGTTTTCCTTTGAAATGGAATCAAATGACATGGCGGCTAATGCAGGCGCTTTAACCTGTGATTGAAAATTCAACGGGACAAACATGGGCGCAGAAACAAATACCATCACGCCAAATACCATATTCATAGACGGGCAGGACATCCCGTTCAATGCAGGGCAGACCATCATGGATGCGGCATTGGCCGCAGGCGTCTATATTCCCCATCTGTGCCATCGTCCGGGACTCACGCCGCACGGCAGTTGCAAGCTTTGTACTGTCGATATCGGCAGCAGGGATGTGTCGACCCATGATTCGGACCGTAGGGTGCAAACAAAATTTTCGGTCGATACCGACAGCAGGAGCGTGTCGGCCTGCACCACACCCGCCGTAGCCGGGCAGCAGATCAGCAACAACACGCCGGCGCTGAACGAGGTGCGCAAGACCATCACACAGATGCTGTTCATCGAAGGCAATCATATCTGCCCTTCCTGTGAAAAGACCGGCGACTGCACGCTGCAGGCGATGGCCTATCATCTGGGTATGCTGGACGGGCATTTCCCGCAGTTCTTCCCGCGCCGCGAGGTGGATGCGTCGCATCCGACCGTCATGCTGGACCGAGACCGTTGCATACTGTGCGAACTGTGCGTGCGGGCAAGCCGCGAAGTGGACGGCAAGAACGTGTTCGCCATCGCCGGGCGCGGCATCAATGCACATCTGATCGTGAATTCACCCAGCGGCAAGCTGGCGGATAGCGGTCTTGAAAGCGGCGACATGGCCGCGCATATCTGTCCGGTGGGCGCGATCCTGATCAAGGAACATGGCTATGAGGTGCCGATCGGGCGGCGTACTTTCGATCTGCACCAGGTCGGCGAAATCGGGCTGGAAGAAGTGATTCTGGCTAAAGTGATGCACACCGATGAGTAAAGTCAGGATCGCCACCACCTCGCTGGCCGGTTGCTTCGGCTGCCATATGTCGTTCCTCGATATGGATGAGCGACTGGTGGCGTTGCTGGAACATGTCGAGCTCAACCGCTCGCCGCTGACCGACATCAAGCACTGCGGTCCGTGCGACATCGGCCTGATTGAGGGCGGGGTGTGCAACGCGGAGAACGTGCATGTGCTGCGCGAGTTCCGCGACAACTGCAAGATACTGATCGCGGTCGGGGCCTGTGCCATCAATGGCGGGGTGCCCGCGATGCGCAACCATTTCCATTTGCGCGAGTGTCTGGAAGAGGCTTATGTGAATGGCGTTGGCGTGGAAAATCCGCAGATCCCGGATGATGCGGAACTGCCGCTGCTGCTCGACAAGGTGCATCCCATTCATGATGTGGTGCATGTGGATTATTACCTGCCGGGCTGCCCGCCTTCTGCCGATGAATTTCTGAAGGTGCTGGGCGATCTGCTGGAAGGGAAAGAGCCTGCGCTTCCAAAAAATTTGCTGCATTATGATTAGCTCTTGTAGGAACGCAATGCGGTTCCGCAGGATGGTTTTTGAACTGCGGCGGAACGCCCCTGTGGGGCTTCCGCCCTGTGAAATGCTCCCACAGATAATTTCCTCAGGTCATACCGAAAGGCTATTCCCGCCATGGAACAAAACATAACATCCTCACCCAACCTCAGGCGCATCGCCATCGATCCCGTCACGCGCGTCGAGGGGCACGGCAGGATCACGCTGATGCTGGATGATCAAGATCATATCCATGAGGCGCGCTTTCATATCGTCGAGTTTCGCGGCTTCGAGAAATTCATCCAGGGCCGGCCTTACTGGGAAGTGCCGTTCATCGTGCAGCGCCTGTGCGGGATCTGCCCGGTCAGCCATCAACTGGCGGCAGCCAAGGCGGTGGACCAACTGGTCGGCGTGGAGCGGCTCACGCCCACCGCTGAAAAGCTGCGCCGCCTGCTGCATTTCGGCCAGACGCTGCAATCGCACGCGCTGCATTTCTTTCACTTGTCTTCTCCCGATCTGCTGTTCGGCTTCGGCAGCGACCCGGCGCAGCGCAACATCGTCGGCGTGCTGGGCAAATATCCCGATCTTGCGCTGAAAGGCGTGAAACTGCGCAAGTACGGGCAGCAGATCATTGCGGCGATCGCGGGCAAGCGTATCCACGGCACCGCCACCGTGCCGGGCGGCATGAACAAGCCGCTCACGGTTGCCGAGCGCGATGCCTTGCTGGTGGATATCAAGGATATATTGGCCTGGAGCCAGGATGCGGTGGCGCTGAACGAGCAAATACACACCGCGCATCCCGAGCACGCCGGTTTTGCCACGCTGCGGACTAATTTTATGGGCATGATCGGCAGCGGCGGGGAACTGGAGCTGTATCACGGCGGTCTGCGCGCGTGCGCGGCAGACGGCACCGGCCTGTTCGACCAGTTCGACTATCGCGGCTATCAGGACATCCTGCGCGAGGAAGTGCGCCCGTGGAGCTATATGAAGTTCCCGTATCTGATCGAACTGGGCAAGGAACAGGGCTGGTATCGCGTCGGTCCGCTGGCGCGCGTGAACAACTGCGATTCAATCGCAACCCCGCTGGCGGAAGCGGCACGCAAACGCTTCAGGGAATTCGGCCGGGGCGGTTTCGTGCATGACACGCTGGCCTACCACTGGGCGCGCATGATCGAAGCGCTGCACTGCGCCGAGTCCATCAATGAATTGCTGCATGATCCGGACATCACCGGCGCCGATCTGGTCGCGGATCCGGGAGAAAAGCGGCGCGAGTGTGTCGGCGTGATCGAGGCGCCGCGCGGTACACTGTTCCATCATTACCAGATCGACGAACAAGGCCTGATAACCAAGGCCAACTTGATTGTCTCGACTACCAGCAACAATCAGGCGATGAATGAATCGGTGCGTTCGGTCGCCAATGAATATCTGGACGGTCACAAGCTCACCGAGGGTTTGCTAAATCATCTGGAAGTCGCGGTGCGCGCCTACGACCCCTGTCTTTCCTGCGCCACTCACGCGATGGGCAAGATGCCGTTGCAGGTGGAGTTGTTCGATGCAGGCGGTGCACTGGTTGATCGCTTAACAAAAGGCAGCAGCGGTGAGATCACACGTTCTGTTTAGTGAACCTCTAATAATCCGTCATTCCCGCGAAAGCGGGGAATCCAGCGGTTTTATTCAATATGTTTTTTTGGGTTTGTCCTTGCTGCGAAATGGATTTTTTCTTTAGCTGGATTCCCGCTTTCGCGGGAATGACATTGTTGAATATTTAGGGGTGCACTTAAGGCATGGCGAAACTGCTGCTGTTCGGATACGGCAATCCCGGGCGCGGCGACGATGCGCTCGGCCCGGAGTTGATCGGGCGCATTGCGCAAATGCATCTCGCCGGTGTCGAATGCCAGAGCGACATGCAACTGCAAGTCGAGCATGTCACCGACCTGGCTGACTGTGACCAGGTGTTGTTCATCGATGCCGATATATCCTGCGCGGAGCCGTTCGACCTTTCCGGGATCAAGCCCGAAAAAGATGGCAGCTACACCAGCCACGCGATGACCCCGGCGGCCTTGCTGCACGCCTTCAGGCAGGTGTATGGAAAAGATGCGCCACCGGCTTTTCTGCTCCGCATACGCGGCTATGATTTTGCGCTGGGTGACCCACTGACTGATCAGGCATCTGCCAATCTGGAAGCGGCAACGAAACTGGTTGTTGAATTGTGCACGGCTGCGAGCCTGCAATATTGGCGGCGTTTTGCTGACATACGAGTGACAGCGGGGTAATTCCATTCTAAATTGAAAGTGCAATGATGTGCGTTCTACGCACCATTATCGTTGGTGCGTATAACGCACACTACATGATCATTGTTGTTAAAGTTGTAGGGCGGGCTCTGCCCGCCATGTCGGGCGAAGCCCGACCTACATTGGATTTCGGTTTTCGTCTGAATGACGAGATGGTTTTAGAGACACACATCAAGGAAATATCATGCGCAACCCAACCACAAAATTTTTGATCACAATTTTTCTGCTCGCCACAAGCAGCGCCGCGTTCGCACATCCCGGACATAACGTCACCGGCCTGGCTGCGGGACTGATGCATCCGTTCTCCGGCTTCGATCACCTGCTCGCGATGGTAGCGGTGGGGCTGTGGGCTGCCCAAGGAAACACCAAGAAGCGTGGCGGACGCAAGGTGTGGCTGCTGCCCGCCACGTTCATGGCCATGATGGCAGCAGGTGCGGGTATCGCCATACAGTGGCAATACCTGCCGCTGGTCGAGTCAGGCATCGCCGCCTCGGTGCTGGCCCTGGGTCTGCTGATTGCATTGTCGCTGCGGCTCCCCGTGATGCTCAGCGTTGCGGTCACCGCACTGTTCGGCTTGATGCATGGCTACGCGCATGGCTTGGAATTGCCTGAGTCTGCCGTACCGTCCGCATACGCAATGGGCTTCCTCGCCGCAACCGCAACCCTCCATTTAACCGGCATCACGGCCGGTATACTCACACGCAACCATTACGCCTTCCTGTCAAGATCGCTGGGTATCGCCATCGCCGCCAGCGGCGCATGGATGCTCGCAACCGTTTAGGGAATAAGATGTTGGTCTGGCTTATGAGCAATGATATGAACGAAGCTTGTCATGCATGAAATGTCGATTGCTGAAAGCGTGCTGCAAATCATTGAAGATACGGCGCGAGCCGAGGGCTACAACAAGGTCAAGGCGGTGTGGCTGGAAATCGGCCAATTGGCTGGCGTGGAAAAGGAGTCGCTGCGTTTCTGCTTCGATGTGGTGACGCGCGACAGCGTTGCCCAGGATGCGCGGCTGGAAATCATCGAGACCGCCGGGCAAGGCTGGTGCATGGAGTGCGCCTGCAATGTGGCAGTGACGGCCCGTTACGAGCCTTGCCCGAGTTGCGGCGGTTTCCGGATCGTGGTGACGGGCGGCGAAGAGATGCGGGTCAAGGAATTGGAAGTCGAATAAAGGAGCAGATATGTGTACTACATGCGGGTGTGGGATCGGCCAGACGCTGATAGCAGGCCATGCGATTCAGAGACCGCGCAAACCCGGCGGGGAGATGCATTATCGCGTGCGTGGGGAGGGAATGACGCATGTTCATCCGCACGGCCATATACATGACCCGATTGATTCTGGTGCGGGACCGGCAGGCACGCATGCGCCCGGCATGAGCCAGGCGCGCATGGTGAAGATCGAGCGCGACATCCTCGCCAAGAACAACGACTATGCCGATCAAAACCGCCGTTACTTATCCGCGCACGGCATCTTCGCGCTCAATCTGGTGTCCAGTCCCGGCTCCGGCAAAACCACACTGCTGGTGAAAACCATAGAAGCCTTGAATGGGGCACAACCGCTCGCCGTGATCGAGGGCGACCAGCAGACCGACAACGATGCCGCGCGCATCCGTGCCGCCGGCGCCCCTGCGCTGCAGATCAATACCGGCAAGGGCTGCCATCTGGATGCCCACATGGTGGGACAAGCCATGCAGCAACTGGACTTGCAGGACGACAGCCTGCTGCTGATCGAGAACGTCGGCAACCTGGTTTGTCCGGCGGGTTTCGATCTGGGTGAGGCGCACAAGGTGGTGATCCTGTCGGTGACCGAAGGCGAAGACAAACCGCTCAAGTATCCCGACATGTTCCGCGCCGCCGGCGTGATGCTGCTCAACAAATGCGACCTGCTGCCGTATCTGGAATTCGATGCCGGTCTCGCCATCGAATACGCGCGTCGCATCAATCCCAAGCTGCAAGTGATTCGCATCTCGGCAACCAGCGGCGAGGGTATGCCGGAATGGCTGGAATGGATCGGGCAGGGCTGCCGCAATGCGGTTGCAG
>DATBWQ010000154.1:0-9624 GCA_036514695.1 Gallionella sp.
CGCGGGATGTTTGTCCTCGCTGGATTCCCGCCTGCGCGGGAATGACGGACTGGTGGATTATTGGGGCTCATAGTTCCTGAGTCACGTCTGATGCTCGCACAGTTGCACACAGTCTTTCCACATGCAGCGATCCATCACCACGGTTATGCCTGCTTCCCTGGCGCGTTGCGCCGCCGCTTCGTGTATGACGCCTTCCTGCAGCCAGAGATTCTTGATGCCCAGCTTGATGCAGCTTTCCACGATGGCGGGAACGTGCTCCGGTGCACGGAAAACATCCACGATATCCGGCAGCTCGGGCAGGCTTTCCAGGTCCGGAAAGGCTTTCTCGCCCAGCACCTCGCTGACCAGTGGGCGCACCTCCGACACGTTACTGGCGTAGCCAGCCGATTGCGGGAGGAGGTGCGATGCGGCCACTCCCGCACCAGAGGGCTCCGCCCCACCGTGTCGTGGCCGCACCGGGATGATGCGATAGCCGAAACCTTGCAGGCCGCGCGCAACGCGAAAACTGGGGCGCGCCTGGTTCGGCGACAAACCGACCACGGCGATGCTGTGTACCCGGTGCAGCAGTTGGCGGATTTGTTCCGGTTCGGGATTGGAGAAAGTCACGTCAGCCTGATCTGATGATGGGTACGGTCGGCACGATAGCACTTTTGCGAGTTGGGCGACAAATCACCCATCCCTGTGAACTTCATTTCCGCAGCGGTGTGGCGTGGACGGTCCGGCCAAAAACCGTTATGCTGCGCGCCTTCTCAGAATGCGTCCGTAGCTCAGCTGGATAGAGTATTGGTTTCCGAAGCCAAGGGTCGTGGGTTCGACTCCCGCCGGGCGCACCATCAATTCAATGGACGAAGTGAAGCCAGGGAATTGTTATGAGCATTTCGCGCTCGCCCCTTCATGAAGCGGCCGCTTCAGCCAGATATCGAGGCTCTTAACGAGCCGCCGCTTGCACGTTCGATTCCCGATAGATCCCGCGCGGAAAATATCCCTGTAAATCCAGCTTGCTGCAACAACGCGCGCACCTGTGAAGCCTGGTCGTAGCCATGTTCCAAGAGCAGCCATCCGCCAGGATTGAGATGCGCTTTCGCTTGTGCGCAGATGCGCCGGATGTCGTCCAGCCCGTCCGTGCCAGAAACCAGCGCGGCGCGCGGTTCGAAGCGCAGGTCTCCCTGCGCCAGATGCGCGTCATCCGCAGCGACGTAAGGGGGATTGGAAACGATGAGGTCGAAATGTTCGCCGCGTAACGCGGAGAACCAGTCACTGCACAGCCGCCGCACGTTGCCGATATTCAGGCGTTGCGCATTCTCCCGCGCTACATCCAATGCGTCTTGCGACGCATCCACCGCCACCACTTCTGCATCTGGGCGGGAACGGGCGATGCTCAGGGCGATCGCACCGCTGCCGGTGCCGAGGTCCAGCACGCGAAATATTTCCCCTCTCCCGTAAGCGGGAGAGGGTTGGGGTGAGGGGAGTTGCGGGATGCGCTGCAAAGCCAGCTCGACCAGCAATTCTGTTTCGGGGCGCGGGATCAAGGTCGCGGGAGAAACTATGAAATTCAGCCCGTAAAACTCGCGTTCGCCCAGGATGTACGCAACCGGTTCGCCGCGCAGGCGCCGCTCGAGCAATGCCATGTATCGGGCATGTTGATCTGCGTCGAGTGACTGTTCCGGGTGAGTGAGCAACCAGGCGCGATCCACTTGCAACACGGCCTGTAACAGGCATTGCACCTCGATGCGCGCGCTGCCTGAATCAAGTCCGAGCGAGGATTCCAGTCGCTGGCTGTCATGGCGGAGAATGTCTTGAATGGGCGAATTCATGCGAACCTGTAGCCTGGATGGAGCGCAGCGAAATCCGGGTTGTGGTTGCCGGTATTCTCCCGGATTTCATTGCATTCCATCCGGGCTACTTTGCTGAAATATTCCCGCGTTAAATCAGAAGACAACATCTTCCGCCATCGCGGCAAGCTGTTCGGCCTGATGCTCGGCCATCAGCGCACCGGTGAGTTCGTTGATGTCACCGTCCATGATCGCATCCATTTTGTACAGTGTCAGATTGATGCGGTGGTCGGTGACGCGGCCTTGAGGATAGTTGTAGGTGCGGATGCGTTCGGAGCGGTCACCGCTGCCCACCAGGCTCTTGCGTGCCGCGGCGGTCTTGGCATTCTGCTCGCGAACCTGTGAATCTTTGATACGGGCTGCCAGCACGCGCATTGCCTGTGCCTTGTTCTGGTGTTGCGAACGGCCATCCTGGCATTCCACCACCACGCCGGTCGGCAGGTGGGTGATGCGCACCGCCGAATCGGTCTTGTTGATGTGCTGGCCGCCCGCGCCGGAAGCGCGGAACGTGTCGATGCGCAGATCGGCGGAGTTCAACACCACATCGTTGACCTCGTCCACTTCCGGCATGATCGCCACGGTACACGCCGAGGTATGCACGCGGCCCTGCGTTTCGGTGGTGGGGACGCGCTGTACGCGATGCGCGCCGGATTCGAATTTCAGCACCGAGTAAGCACCCTGCCCAACGATGCGCGCGATGATCTCCTTGTAGCCGCCCATCTCGCCCGGACTTTCCGAGATCACCTCAACCTGCCAGCGCTTGCGTTCGGCGTAGCGTGCATACATGCGGAACAGATCGCCGGCGAATAATGCCGCCTCGTCACCGCCGGTTCCGGCGCGTATTTCCAGGAACACGCTGCGCTCGTCGTTGGGATCTTTGGGCAACAACTGCACTTGCAATTCGCTGCCGAGTTGCGCCAGCCGTTCCTGTCCCTGTTTGATCTCGGCTTCGGCGAATTCGCGCATTTCCGGATCACCGGCCATTCCCTGCGCAGCCTCGATGTCGGCCTGGCAGGCCTGGTAGGCGTGATACAACTCCACGACCGGTTCGAGTTCGGCGCGTTCGCGGTTCAGCTTGCGGAACGCATCCATGTTCCGGGTGGCTTCTTCGGTGCTCAGTAATTGATTGACTTCAAGCAGACGCTCGCTCAGTTGAGCGAGCTTGGCGGCGATGCTGGGATTCATTCTTTTGGTTGATTATGTGCCTGTGATTTCATTTCCACTTAAAAGATAAAACAATCCGTAGGTCGGGCTACGCCCGACAGCTTGTTCCGGCGGGCATAGCCCGCCCTACAGAAAGGCGCGCTTGATTTGGAGTGGAATTGATCATTCGTCAGGGCGAAGGTGGTACAGACGATGGATCACCTCGAGGAAAGCTTCACGGTCACCGCTATGCGCCTGGTTCAGTGCCTGGGTTGGTGCATGCAGGAATTTGTTGGTCAGGCTGTTGCTCATGGCTTCCAGCACCTTCTCGGGATCATCGCCCTTGGCCAGCAGACGCTGTGCCTTTTCCAGTTCGTGGCGGCGGTTGCGCTCGGCATGGTCGCGCAACGCACGGATCGCAGGCACGACTTCGCGCGATTCCATCCAGTGGATGAATTCGGACACGCTGGAATCGATGATGACCTCGGCTTCCTTGACCGCGCCCTGGCGCGCATCCAGTCCGTCCTTCACCACTTCGGCGATGTCATCCACGCTGTACAGGAACACATCGTCCAGTTCGGCAACTTCCGCTTCCACGTCGCGCGGTACCGCCAGGTCGACAATGAACAGCGGCCGATGCTTGCGCGCCTTGAGTGCGCGTTCCACCATGCCCTTGCCCAGGATAGGCAGCGGGCTGGCGGTGCAGGTGACGATGATGTCGTGCTGTGCCAGCTGATCCGGCAGATCGGTCAGCGTGATCGCATGACCATTGATGCGCCGCGCCAACACCTGCGCACGTTCGATGGTACGGTTGGCGACGGTGATGTGTTTCGGCGAGCGGGCCGCGAAATGCACCGCGTTGAGTTCGATCATCTCGCCCGCGCCGATGAACAGCACGCGCTGCTCGGAGATGCTGGGGAAAATGCGCTCGGCCAGCCGCACCGCAGCGGCGGCCATCGAGACCAGATTCGCGCCGATCTCGGTTTGCGTGCGCACATCCTTGGCGACCGAAAAGGTGCGCTGGAATAATTTGTGCAGCAAAAAGCCCAGCGTGCCGGCCTGCTCGGCCTGGCGCACCGCCTGCTTCATCTGTCCGAGGATCTGCGGCTCGCCTAACACCATCGAATCCAGCCCGCTGGCCACGCGGAACGAATGCTTCACCGCTTGCTCGCGCGGCAGCGTGTAGAGATAAGGGTCGATGTCTTTGCGCGGCAGATGGTGATACTGCGCCAGCCAGTCGATGGCCTGTTCGGGGTGCTCGGCGTTGCAATACAACTCCATGCGGTTGCAGGTGGACAGGATCGCCGCTTCTTTAGCACCGCCGTTATCAACCAGATCGCGCAGGGCGTTCTCCATCCCGTCCGCATTGAACGCGACCTGTTCGCGCACGGCCAGCGGCGCGGTTTGATGGTTGATACCAAAGGTGAATAGCTGCATTCTGATATATCCAACAGTAAATCAGTGTGGGGGCGGATTATAGACGGAACGGCGGCGCAATACCATCCGGCGCGATTCGGGCAAGTCGCTTAGAATGCGCGGCATCAAAATGCCCGGTAAATCCAAGGGGAGCCCCAAACACATGGCCATCAAAGCAACCGTCTTCAAAGCCACCCTCCAGATCGCCGACATGGACCGCCACTATTACGCCGACCATGCCCTGACGCTGGCGCGGCATCCGTCGGAAACCGATGAGCGCATGATGGTGCGGCTGCTGGCCTTTGCGCTGTTCGCAGACGATGCGCTGGCTTTCGGCAAGGGCATGAGCGGCGATGACGAGCCCGATCTGTGGCTTAAAGACCTTACCGGAGAGATCAAACGCTGGATAGAAGTCGGATTGCCGGACGAGCGTGTCATCCGCAAAGCCTGCGGTCGCGCCGATCGGGTGGTGGTGCTGAGCTATGGACGGGCAGCCGGCATCTGGTGGAACGAGAATCGCGACAAACTGCAACGCCAGAACAACCTCACCGTGCTCAAGCTGCCGAGTGTAACCACGCTGGCACTCGCCGCGCTGGCCAGCCGCACCATGCAGTTGCAGTGCACCATACAGGAAGGCCACATCATGATGACCAGCGATGCCGGAATGATAGAGATCGAGCCGCAGATATTGCATGGCGGTCTCGGTCCCGCTGACAGATGACCACAAAACCATCGCCGTGCCCAAAAACCAACCCGGGCCACTTTGCTCTGTTAATAGATTACAATCTTCAAACTCGCAATACTCTGAGGCGCTAAATGTCAGGAAATCAACAAAAACTAGCGGTTTTATTTGCCGATATTTCCGGAAGTTCAGAGCTCTACGAAAGACTCGGGGACGAGCGGGCACTCCAGTCGATAGCTCAGTGTGTTGGCATCATGACCGGAGAGCTTCCCGCTTTTCAGGGTACCCTGGTTAAAATCATCGGCGATGAAATCATGTGCACCTTCCCGAGTGCGGAGCAGGCCTTTCATGCCGCCTGCGCAATGCAGCGCTCGGTGGGAAATGAAAGGTATCAGGACGGCACCCCGATGCACATCCGCATCGGTTTTCATTTCGGTGAGGTGATCCACGAATCCGGCGACGTGTTTGGCGATACCGTTAATATCGCAGCAAGGGTAGCCGCGATAACCCGGGCAAATCAGATCCTGATGACCCAGGCAGTGGCAGATGTCCTGCCGCCCGCTTTGCGGGACAAGACGCTTAAACTCATGCGTGCTGAATTCAAGGGCAAGCAGGCGCAATTCGATATCTTCATGGTCATCTGGTCATCTGATGAGAAGCTGAGTGAGCGTATCGGCACCCCTGCCCAGCGCAAGACCTGAAGAAAAATCCAACCGTAGTCACCGCCATCGGGCATCATCAGGCTCACAATCCTGATCGAGCCGGCTTTCAATGCCATCAGTTCCTGGCAAAGGAAAGCTGGAATTTTTCCACTCCGTTGATCTTGGCCAGCTCCCGTGAAATGGCGGGTATCGAATAGCTGGTGTCATTCCGCAGCGCGAAGGCCGCAAATTGCCACACCTGCCCCGTTTCGCTTGTGCTGATCACCAATGACCCTGCGGCGATCCTGTAGCCATGTTCACCCATTGCGCTGGATACCATTTCTTCTCCCGGTTCAAAACCCTTGCGGAAGGTCAGCACGACAGCAATCGCAAGACGGGAAGGCAGCCAGGACTCGAGCTTGGAGATCCACATCATCACGCTGGCTGACATGAGGGACAACATGATGGCGGCAAAGTAGAAGCCGATGCCGACCAGCACGCCGATCGCCGATGCCGTCCAGATGGAAGCCGCCGTGGTCAGGCCGCTGATGGTAAATCCCTCTTTGATGATCACGCCGGCACACAGAAAGCCGATGCCCGTGACGATCCCCTGGATGACCCGGGTCACATCCGGGTAGGACGTCAACTGGCTGTGTCCGCCGAACCACAACTCGGGATAGCCGACGATCACGGTCAGCGCCGCGGAAGCCAGGCACACCAGGCCGTAGGTGCGCATGCCCGCCGCCCGGCCGTGGTAGGAACGCTCGTAGCCGACCAGCAGGCCCAGCAACAGCGCGCCGAGCAGGTTGAAGAAGACCACGATGTTGGCTTCGACGATCGGAGCCGACCAGTAAGCTGCCAGGAAATCATGAGTAAGCATTGACATGAGACGCTCCTGTGAGTGGATAGACTCAGAGTACCAACGTTGCCGGGTCAACGCAAAGTTTTAGGCAAGTAGGGTGGGCACGCCTTTGTGCCCACGCTGTTCGTCCGCGTGGGCACGATAAAACTGTGCCCACTCTACGCATTTTCCGCCATCACGACGGTTCACATATCCATAGTGCCAGCATGCCATTGCTGTTCCGGCAAGCCATGTTCCAGGAACAGGCGTCTGGCGATTTGCAGTTGCTCCGTCGTGCCGGCTGCGTAGACGTCAAATCGATGAAGATCGGGATAAGCTGCAACGATACCGGCCGCGGCCTTTTCGACGGCGCTGGTGTGCTCATGCGGATAGTAGCTGAAATTATCCAGCGCATCGGCCCAGGACCGGCAGAGATTGTTCTGGTAGTGTCCCGTCCGGTCCGCCAGCCAGTGCAGATCCATGGATTCGGCCAGATCGAGCGACATGGAATGCTGGATCAGGCTTTTGACCGGCGCGAAGCCCACACCGAACGCAACAAAGATCACCGGGCGTGTGGAAGCGTCTTCCAGCACGAATTCGCCGTAAGGTCCTTGCATGTCGACGCGGTCATTCGTTTTTAAACTGCTGAACAAGGCTTCCGAAAAGGCATCGTCTGCATCGCGCGCTATCTGTATTTCGATATGCCTGTCCTCGCAAGGGCAGCTGGCTATGGGATAGTGTCCGCTCGCGCCATTCACGGATAACCGGATCGACTGCCCGGCAAGAAAACGCAGCCGCTGGCTGCGCGGTGTCAACAGATGCAGGGCAGCCACCTGCGGGTTGAACACTTCAATAGACTTGACCCTGGCCGCCATCTGTTGCGCCTGGATGTTGCCCGCGCCGGCCACATTGGCCTCGATCACCACATCGTTCACCGCCGCACAGGAGCACAGCAGGATCATGCCGGCATCTTTTTCGTCCTGCCGCAACACATAGTCATGCGCGCGGACCTTCATGACTTTGCCTGATACCAGCCGCGCGCGGCATTCGCCGCAATTACCGTTGCTGCACCCGTAATCGAGCGACACACCTGCACGCAGCGCGGCGTCAAGAATCGTATCGTTGCCCTCGGCAAAAAATTCATGGCCGCTGGGCCGGATGGTGACGTGCGCCGACATGATTTTCAGGATCCTCTCTTGCGCCATCACCGCCTGTGCTTTCGCTGCATCGGGCGGCAACTCGGTTAAATGGCGTGCCAGAAAAGCACGCAGGTTGTGCAGTGCATGATGTGTCTCGGCGCTCTGGTCTTCCTCGATTTCGTCGATCTTCTCATCCAGCCACGATAACACCTGGCTGTAATGCATCAACAACGCTTTTGTGGCGGCATATTCATTGCCCAGCTCGGCCAGACGGGCTGCCAGTACTTCCTTGCCAGGCAAGGCACGCTCAAACACGCGCTTGCCAAAAGCCTTCTCCTTGATCTCGGTGATGCGGCGGAATTCTGCATCTTCATCCCATTTCGCTTCGGGAAAAGCGCGCAGCAACTCTTCCAGTTCGACCATGCCATCGAAAGTATCCAGCGCCCCGCCCCGTATCATTTCCTGCAGCGCATGACGTGATATTCCTATCAGTTTGGTGACGCGCGAAAGAGGAAGCAGATGGCTCATGAGCGCATCTTATTAGTGCACAGGCGGTTTGTAAAAGGGCAATTCGTGAATTGCCCCTACGCCATACAATAATTTTGTAGGAGCGATTCACGAATCGCCCGCACCTTCTGCTAAAGTCCGCGCATGGGCAAAATAACTCCGGACCGCATCCTGCAATCGCAGGGCTTTGGCACCCGCAAATGGTGCAGTGAATTGATCGCCGCCGGTGAGGTGAGCATCGCCGGAGTGACCGTTACCGGCAGCCGTGCCGCCATCGAGACCGATGGGCTGGTGTTCAAGGTCTACGGCGAGACGTGGGCCTACCGCGTGCATGTCTACATCGCGTTGAACAAGCCCGCCGGTTTCGAGTGTTCGCGCAAGGCCAGCCATCACCCCGGTGTGCTGACCATCCTGCCGGAACAATTCACCCGGCGCGATATGCAGCCGGTGGGCCGCCTCGATCACGACACCACCGGCTTGTTGCTGATGTCGGATGACGGGCCGTTCATACACAGGCAGTCCTCGCCCAGGCGGCACATACCCAAGGTCTATGTGGCCACCACGCATGACCCGGTCACGCCTGAACTGGTCATGAAGTTATTGGCCGGTGTGAAGCTGCACGACGAACCCGCGCCATTGGCGGCGGTGACCTGCCGCATGCTCGATACCTGCCATATCGAGATCGTGCTGGAGCAGGGCAAATACCATCAGGTCAAGCGCATGCTGGCCGCTGCCGGGAACCATTGCGTCGCGCTGTGCCGCACGCAGATCGGCAAGTTGAAACTCGATGAGCTGGGGCTGGCGGAAGGCGAATGGTGTTATCTGGATGCGGCGCAGCTGGCGCTGTTGGTGCCAGTCTAAAGCTACCTGCACGGTGATGTATAAGACTTGGCAGGCGGCACAGAGTAAAATCCGTTTTTAATCAACCAGCCCATCACAAACGGGTGCCTCTAAAAATTCAGAGTTCGCCCAAATGCAAGGCGCGGAAAAATTTTTAGTTCCGGCTAACCTAAAGATTACCCTGCACTGAAACTTCGTTTTGCAGCGCCGCATATGGTGTATATGTGAGCAAGAAATTTTTTACGCAACGCAGCAGTTGGGATGAAGTGGGGTAAGCAGGCAAGCCGCGTAGCGGATGCTCGCAAATCTGGATTTTTAGAGGTACCCAAAATGTCCATACAGTGGTTCCCCGGTCACATGACCTCGGCGCGCAGAAAAGCGGCCGAAACGATGGAGTTCACCGACGTCGTCATCGAGGTGCTGGATGCGCGCGCGCCGGAAGCGAGCTGCAACCCGATGATCAGGGAGCTGCGCGAGCACCGCCAGCGCCCTTGTCTGAAGATCCTCAACAAGGCCGATCTCGCCGATCCCGCCGTTACTCAAGAGTGGCTGGATTACTACAACAAACAAGAAGGGGTTAAAG
>DATBWQ010000155.1:0-13883 GCA_036514695.1 Gallionella sp.
GCTTCCGCCGCTTTCGCCGCGGTCACCACGTCCGCCGCGGTCGCGACGCTTTCCGCCGCCACCTTCACCGCGTTCGCCGCGTTCGGGGCGTTGCGCGTTGCGTGGCCTGCCGGCGGACGGTCTGGCCTTGGGTAGTTCTTCCTCACCCAATGATTTTATCCAGGCGAAGAATCTGCCGAACATCGAAGGCTGAACTGCTTCAGCCTTCATCGGTGCGGGTTGCATCGGGGTGACGCCCTGCACCACGGCTTGCGCACGGGTGGCTTTTTGCTGCTCCTGCGCGGCGGTCAGCGGCTTTTCTTCAAGCGGCTTTTCCACCAGCTTGTAACTGGCCTGCAGCACTTCGCTGGTCATGTCATCAAGACGCAGGCGGCTGATGCTGTAGTTGGGCGTTTCCAGATGCGGGTTGGGTATTATCGTGACCGCCACTTTCAGGCGCGATTCGATGCGGTGGATGTCGGCACGCTTCTCGTTGAGCAGGAAAGTGGCGACATCCACCGGTACCTGGACATGGATTGCCGTGCTGCTTTCCTTCATCGCTTCTTCCTGGATGATGCGCAGGATGTGCAAGGCGGAAGACTCGGTGCCGCGGATGTGGCCGATGCCGCTGCAACGCGGACAGGCGATATAGTTGCTTTCGCCCAGGCTGGGCGCCAAACGCTGGCGCGACAGTTCCAGCAGGCCGAAGCGCGAGATCTTGGCGGTCTGCACGCGCGCGCGGTCATAGCGCAACGAATCGCGCAAGCGGTTCTCCACGTCGCGCTGGTTGCGGCTGTTCTCCATGTCGATGAAGTCGATCACGATCAGGCCGCCCAGGTCGCGCAAGCGCAGTTGGCGTGCGATCTCTTCGGCAGCCTCGAGGTTGGTGTTGAACGCAGTGGCCTCGATGTCCGAGCCTTTGGTGGCGCGCGCCGAGTTGATGTCGATCGCGGTCAGGGCTTCGGTGTGGTCGATCACGATCGCGCCGCCGGAGGGCAGACGCACTTCGCGCGCATGCGCGGATTCGATCTGATGCTCGATCTGGAAGCGCGAGAACAGCGGCACGTCGTCCACATAGCGTTTGATGCGGTCAATGTTGTTCGGCATCACCGTGCTCATGAAAGCCAAGGCTTGCTGATAGACATCTTCGGTATCGATCAGTATCTCGCCGATCTCCGGGTTGAAGTAGTCGCGGATGGCGCGCACGACCAGGCTGCTTTCCAGGTAGATCAGCGATGGCGCTTTTTCCGATTCAGCCGCGCCTTCGATCGCATCCCACAATTGCTTGAGGTAATCGAGGTCCCATTGCAGCTCTTCTTCGTTGCGGCCGATGCCGGCGGTGCGCGCGATGATGCTCATGCCCTGCGGCACTGCGACATGCGCCAGCACTTCGCGCAATTCGTCGCGTTCTTCACCTTCGATGCGGCGCGATACGCCCCCGCCGCTCGGGTTATTCGGCATCAGTACGATGTAGCGGCCGGCCAGGCTGATGTAAGTGGGCAGCGCCGCGCCCTTGTTGCCGCGCTCGTCCTTTTCCACCTGCACCAGCAATTCCTGGCCTTCGCGCAACGCTTCCTTGATCGAAGGACGATTGCCGCTGCCAGGCTGGAAATATTGCGGGGAAACTTCTTTGAACGGGAGGAAGCCGTGGCGGTTGCCGCCGTATTCGACGAAACAGGCTTCGAGGCTGGGCTCGAGGCGGGTGATGACGGCTTTGTAGATGTTGCTCTTGCGTTGCTCTTTGCCGGCGGTTTCAATGTCCAGGTCTATCAGCTTCTGACCATCGACAATGGCGACACGGAGTTCTTCCGGTTGTGTCGCATTGAATAACATGCGTTTCATTTTATCGTCTCCCGCGCTCTGACACGGGCGAGACCAGGCTACACGCGGTTAGGCGTGAGAGAGGAGCAATCGTGCAATGATTCTTGTATTGTGCAAACGGTTGGTCAATTAAGTTCTCTGTCGGTAGCTGGTCTAAAAAAATCGTTCTTTTGGACTTCTGTACCGGTGGCTGCGGGTGCATTGCTGCATTCGCTTCGCCGACTGATGCAAAAATTCCTTGGGGGCGGGGCAGCCATGCTGGCTGCCTCACGAAAAATCCACAGGTGCTTTGAGCGCGTAAATCAATTACTATCACTGCTGGTACCGGTGAGTGATATTAACCGGGCTGCGGCTGGAAGGGTGGCGGCGCAGAGCGCCGTCGCTTGTGCCAATAGTTCCTTGGCGGCCAGTTTTTATGGCGTAGGGATATAAATTACATCCCAAACTTACCCAATCCAAAACGCGCGAGCGGCGAAGTATAAGCAAAATGAACGGTTTAAGCAAAGAATCTGTCACTTTTCTGACAATCGATGAAAGTGGCGAGGATCAGCGCATCGACAACTTCCTGTTCAAGCATCTGAAAGGCGTGCCCAAAAGCCACATTTATCGCATCCTGCGCGGGGAAGTGCGGGTGAACAAGAAGCGCATCGACCAGACCTACCGGCTGAAATTGGGCGATCTGCTGCGCATCCCGCCGATTCGTGTCGCGGAAAAGCAAGAGGTCGAACAAGCGCACATCCCGGCAGTAGAATTTCCGATCCTCTATGAAGACGACGCGCTGCTGGCAGTGAACAAACCCTCGGGTCTTGCGGTGCATGGCGGCAGCGGGGTCAGCTTCGGGGTCATCGAGCAGATGCGCCGGGCGCGTCCGCAGGCCAAATTTCTGGAACTGGTGCACAGGCTGGACCGCGAAACCTCGGGAGTATTGCTGCTGGCGAAGAAGCGTTCCGCGTTGACCGCGATGCACGAGATCATGCGCGAAGGCAACAGCGACAAGCGTTATTTCGCGCTGGTGCTGGGGCAATGGAAGAACGCCAAACAGCACGTCAAACTGCCGCTGCACAAATTTGACACACCGCAAGGCGAGAAACGCGTGATGGTCAGGGAAGACGGGCAAGCCTCGCATACCATCTTCGCACTGCAAAGAAGCTGGCCGGAATTCACCCTTCTTGAAGCGCAACTCAAGACCGGACGCACCCACCAGATCCGCGTGCATCTCGCGCATCTCGGCTTCCCGATCGCCGGAGATGACAAGTACGGCGACTTCGCGCGCAACAAGGTATTGATGAAACAGGGGTTGAAGCGCATGTTCCTGCATGCATACAGCATCGCGTTCGCGCATCCGCTGACGGGCGAGCCGATGCGGCTGGTTGCGCCGTTGCCGAAGGAGTTGGAGAGTTTTATTGCGAGGTTGGATGCAGCAAGGTAGGGTGCGTTTCACGCACCATGGTGCGCACAGCGCACCCTACTTAGGCCGTTCGTGCTGAGCCTGTCGAAGCATGAATGACAAAAAACTTCGCCGGGGGTAGCCCGGCAGCTAGTCACTTTCTTTTGCTTCGCCAAAAAGAAAGTAACCCAAGAAAAGGCGACCCCAATCCGCCATCCCTTCGGGATTCCCTGCGTTGCTCGTCTGGTCAGGCGGCTGCGCAACTCGCACGATCCGCTACGCGGCCACGTGCTCAAACAGTGCTCGCCGAAATCCCCTGACCAGCCTGCGCTACTCGGTGGCGGATGAGGGGAAGAAAAACCGAAATTCAAAACCTTAAAATCAGATTTTGTAGGGCGCAATAACCAACGGGCATTGCGCCACAAGTGTTTCATCCGGTGCAATGCCCGTTGGTTATTGCGCCCTACGCTGGCTATATCCCAATTATTTTTAGAACGTGACTTCAATATTTTCGTGGTCACGTTGAATCATGCTTTTGTCTACAGCCATTGTGCATAACAACCCAAAAGACTGTCGAAACCATACGAAGAAACCAGCGCCATCTCCAGTAGTTGTAACTACATATCTGTATGTGAATTGATCATGCAAGTGGCGGCTGTTTTTAATTATCGGCGGGATGCCATTTAGTGTCTGAAACATGGCAGTTAGAGTTGCGTCATCAATTGCTGGTGAAGCATTTGTCATCCATATGATTCGCATCCCACCTGACTTTGGCAAGACCGTACCAGTATGTTTGTACCACAATGCCAAAAATAATTTTCGTCCAAATTTGCGAACTGATTTGTTTACAATATCGCCAAATTTGACGATAGGTATATCAGATGTGGCAATGCCTGCTGGTTTTTCAATGTCACGATCTTTAAGAAAACGACGTATCTCGTTGGCGCTTAATGGACGTATATCAGAGATGAACTCTGGGTCGTGTTTAGCTACTTCAGCAACCATTTTTTCGAACTCTGCATTATCTGCTTCAGTTTCGTTATTACTGTTGAAACGAGAAAAAAGTGCGATTACTTTTTCTTCATAACGAGTAGCGCGATTGCATTCAATACAAGCTGGAAACTCATATCCATTTGGCCATTGCCGATCCCTGAAGAATACTCGCCCAGGTACATGGTCAATTTCTTCTGCTGGCGTTGTCCCGCCGCAGAAGCAGCAAAGCGGGTGCTCCCTCAAGAAGTTTTGTTTGTTAAGCCGCTTGGCTTTTCCCATGGCACTTACTCTAATCACTCCCTAAAATGAGCGCAACACTTTCAGGATTCTAATAACAATAGGGAAGAGGCCACGTTTTCTAACCTCACCCCTTAGTCTTCGTTAAAAACACCGTCACTTCCTCGCGGTCGTGATAAAGCTGTTTCGCCATCATGCGGTAATTGATGCCTTCTTCATCCAGTCGTTTGCGGATGCCACCCAATGCGGTGTCCAACGCGTCGACGCGTTTTTTCATCGGTAGTTTCAGATTGAAGATCGCATGTTTGCACCAGCCTGCCGCGAACCATGTGCCGATCAGCGTGGCGACTTTGGAGGGTTGCTCGACCATGTCGCATACCAGCCAGTCCACCGCTTTGCGCGGCACGTATTTGAAGCCGTCCTGCTTGAGGTGTTGCACCAGCGGATGATTCGCCAGCGCTCCCTTCATCAGACCGTTGTCCACTGCGGTGACGCGGATGCCGCGCTTGACCAGTTGCCAGGTCCAGCCGCCCGGAGCCGCGCCGAGATCGACGGCTGTCATGCCTTGCCGCAACAAGCGCGTCTGTTCGCTACGGTCCATGAACACTTCGATGGCCTCGGCCAGTTTCATTGTTGAACGGCTTGGCGCTTCGGCGGGCATGGACTGACGCACGATGCCCATGATAGTCGCTGCGCTGTTGTGCGGGTCGCTGGTGCCGATCAGCGCGGATGATTTGTCGGGGAAGAAGATGTGCAGGCGCGGCAAGTGTTTATTCGTGTTTGAGAGTCCATTCAGATTTTCATTCGAAAGTGATGTATTGGTCTGCAAAACTTCCAGCCGGGCACCCGTGGGAGCGGCCTCCTGGCCGCGAAAAACTTTATCGCGGCCAGGAGGCCGCTCCCACAAAATGGATTTTTCCTGTTTTGAATTGGAAATGGAATCACCCACCAGTCGCCCCTGCTCGCGCAGTGCGGTCTCCAGCAACGGCTGGAAGCGGCGCGTAAAGGTCGTCAACAGTTTGCCTTCGTTGGTGTCCGGCACTTCCAGCCACAGCGCGCCGAAGCTGCCGGGCAGGGTGCTGATGGCATCAAGTATCGGTGTCAGGCGGTCGCGCTCCGGCAGCGTGGCGATGCTGTGATGCAGACGGATCAGCTGGCGCGTGAAGATCAGTTCACGATAGGACAGCTTTTGTTCATTGAGTGCGACGGTAGCATAACCGCTGTCGGCGAAGATGGCGGGTTGTTCTATACCAATGACGGGCTTTTGTTGCTTTGCCTGACGCATTGCTTCCTGCGCGCAATCCTGCTCGAAGCCGGGGCGGCAATACAACAGCCAGTGGGTGATGGTCGTATTCTTCATATTTGCATTGTGGCATAGGTTTTGGGTGAGGCGCCCGAAGGTGGTAATATCCGCGCCTTGATTTTTTGGCTGTGGGCATGGCAAAACGCTACGATTTGATTGTTTTCGATTGGGACGGCACGGTGATGGATTCAACGGCGGTGATCTCCGGTTCGATACAGGCCGCGTGCCGCGATCTGGGCTTGGACGTTCCCGATGACGAGACTGCGCGGCATGTGATCGGTCTGGGTTTGGAACAGGCATTGCGCTATGCTGTGCCCGCTCTGCCGGTGGCGATGTACCCCGATCTGGTGGCGCGCTATCGCCATCATTTTCTGGCGCAGGATGAGAATATCCCGTTGTTCGAGGGCGCGAGAGAGACGATACTAGAGCTGCACGATGCCGGTTATTGGCTTGGCGTGGCGACCGGCAAGAGCAGCGCGGGATTGAGCCGGGCGATGGAATCCTCCGGCATGAAAGGTCTTTTTCATGCGACGCGCACTGCGGACCAGACTTTTTCCAAACCCGATCCGGCCATGCTGTTTGAACTGATGGAGGAACTGGGGGTCAGTGCCGAACGCACCTTGATGGTGGGCGATACCACCCACGATGTGCAGATGGCGCAGAATGCCAAGGTGGACGTGGTGGCGGTGGGACATGGCGCGCATCTGCCGGACCAGTTGCAGGTGTTGAATCCGCTCGCGCTGGTGGAGGATTTTGCGGTATTGCGTGCCTGGTTCAGGGCGAATGCGTAGAAAGCTTTAAGTACGTCATTCCGGCGCAAGCCGGAATCCAGATGGGTTTATTAAACATGCAGTTGATTTTGTCCCCGCGTTGCGGGGAAGTTTGTTTGATTGACTGGATTCCGGCCTGCGCCGGAATGACGGGGTCATAGGTTGCCCGAATAAATATTAAGGAGTCGCAATGTCAGACCAAAACAACAACTGGGAACGCGGCGTGCTGGAGAAGCTGGCGGTATCGGCCCTGCAGGAGCAGCGCCGCGCGCGGCACTGGGGAATATTCTTCAAGGCGCTGACCTTCGGCTATCTGTTCATCGTCCTGTTCATCTTCATGGGTTGGCTGGGCGATAGTGAATCCGCGCTGAGCACCGGCAAGCACACTGCGCTGGTGGATCTGCAGGGCGTGATCGCAGCGGATAGCGCGGCGAGTGCAGACAATCTGATCCCCAGTCTGCAGGATGCGTTCGAGGACAAGGGTACGCAAGGTGTGATCCTGCGCATCAACAGCCCGGGCGGCAGTCCGGTGCAAGCCGGGCAGATCAACGACGAGATCCGCCGCCTGCGCGCCAAGTATCCTGCCATTCCGCTGTATGTGGTGGTCGAGGATATTTGCGCATCCGGCGGCTATTACGTGGCGGCGGCAGCAGACAAGATCTTCGTGGACAAGGCCAGCCTGATCGGTTCCATCGGCGTGTTGATGGATGGTTTCGGTTTTACCGGAACGATGACCAAGCTCGGCGTGGAGCGCCGCCTGATCACAGCCGGTGAGAACAAGGGCTTCCTCGATCCGTTCTCTCCGGCCAAGCCGGCGGATCAGGAATATATCAAGCAGATGCTCGCGCAGATCCATCAGCAATTCATCGACGTGGTCAGGCAGGGGCGCGGCAAGCGCCTGAAGGAAACGCCGGACACTTTCAGCGGCCTGGTGTGGAACGGTGAAAAGGGCGTGGAGATCGGCCTGGCGGATGGCTACGGCAGCCTGGAATCGGTGGCGCGCGATGTCGTCAAGGCCGAGAAGATCGTCGACTTCACGATGAAGGAAAACTTCGCGGATCGTCTGGCCAAGAAATTTGGCGCTGGCGTGGCGAGCGCGATAGGGTTCTCTACCCAGGGCGGGGCCTCGTTGCGCTAGTTAGCCTGTCATTCCTGTCTGCTTAACTGCTCGAGTGACGTAGCCCGGATGTAGCGCAGCGAAATCCGGGGTTTGGTGGGCGTGGCCGAAATTTCCCCGGATTACATTACATTTCATCCGGGCTACGCCCGCTGACCTTCAACACCGACGGAAGGGTAGAACACACACCGGATTTTGTTGGGTTAGGACATAAATACCGCGCCTAACACAACCTATACGCCGGCTCATTCCGGTCTGCTTAACTGCGCAAGCAACTCGTCAAGGCCGGTGATCGGCGGCAAGCATTGCGTGCCCCGGCATAGCCATGCGGTGGCTTTTTCTCCTCGCGGTTTGTCCAGCGCGTCAGGCAGGCCTGCAACATCATCCTCCGGCATTATCGTCATCACACCCGGCAGGTAGCGCGAGCGCAGCGCGTTCTGCCATGCGCCGGTCGCGCCGGGTGCTCCGCGCAACACCAGCACGGAAGAAGGCTGCAAAAATTCCGCGAGTGCCGTGCACAGGCTGCTGTGATAACCGGCGGCTTGTTGCAGCGCCGGGAAGAACAGCTTCAGGCAACGTTCGGCGGCTTCCGCATATTCTGTTTTTCCGGTGAGCAAAGACAGGCGAAGCAGGGCCTGCGCGGCAATGCCGTTGCCGGATGGGGTGGCATTGTCCTGTCCTGTCTTGTTGCGCTGGATCAGCACTTCGTGGTCGTGGCTGGTGAAGAAAAATCCGCCGCTTTGCTTGTCTTCGAAGCGGGCCAGCAGCGCATCGGCGAGTTGCACGGCAAACGCCAGGTCAACGCTGCGAAACCCGGCTTGCATCAGCTCCAGCAACGCATTCAATAAAAACGCGTGATCGTCCAGATAGGCGTTCAGGTGAGCTTTGCCGTCCTTGTACGTCGCCAATAATCTGCCATCGCGCCACAAGATGCCGCGCACGAAATCCATCGCCCGTTGCGCCGAATCCAGCCAGCCGGGTCTGTCGAACACCCGCGCCGCACGCGCCATGCCGGAGATCATCAAGCCGTTCCATGCGCCAAGTATCTTTTCATCGCGCCCCGGGCGGATGCGTTGTTCGCGTGCGGCGAATAATTTTTTCTGTGCGCTGCCCAGCAGCGTTGCTGCTTGTTCAAAGGTGAGGTTCAGGTGTAGCGCGACTTCCTGAAGCGATGCGCTGACGCGCAGATTCCACGCGTGATGTTCGAAATTGGCCGGGCGATCCAGGCCGTAATAGGGGGCGATCAGCGCGTATTCGTCGTCACTCAACAACTGGCGAACCTCGCCGCGCTGCCACACATAGAACTTTCCTTCCTCGTGTTCCGAGTCGGCATCCAGCGAGGAGTAATATCCCCCGTCCGGAGATTGCATCTCGCGCAGCACCCAGGCAGCGGTCTGCTCGACGACGCGCGCAAACAAGGGATCGCCGCCGCTTTGCCACGCGTCGCTATACAAACCGAGCAGCAGTCCGTTGTCATAGAGCATCTTTTCGAAGTGCGGGATGTCCCACACCTCGTCCACGCTGTAGCGGCAGAAACCGCCGCCGAGCTGGTCATACAGCCCGCCGTGCGCCATCTGCTGCAGCGTGTGAAGCACGATGCGCCGGGCTTGCGCGTCGGCAGCCGCATCAGCGCGGCGCAGCAGCAGATCCAGTTCTGCAGGGTGCAGGAATTTCGGCGCGCCACCGAAGCCGCCATGCACGCTGTCGTAATTTTCCTTGTGCTGTTGCACCGCCAGTGCCAGAGGCTGGTCATTCAGCGATATCTCTGAGCGGTTTGGCTTGGGCAGTGTCTGGGCGAGAGCGGCGATCAGGTGTTCGCCTTGGGTGGCCAGTTCCGCGCGGTTCTCCGCGTAGACCTGTGCCACCCGCTCCAGCAGATCGGGAAAGGCGGGCAGGTTGTAGCGCGCCTGTTTCGGAAAATAAGTCCCGCCAAAGAATGGCGTGCCATCGGGGCTGAGGAACATCGTCAGCGGCCAGCCGCCGTTGCGCTGCGTCAGCATGTGATGGGCGGCCTGGTAGATATGGTCGAGGTCGGGGCGTTCTTCACGATCCACCTTGATGTTGATGAAATGCCGGTTCATCACCGCGGCGACTTCCGCGTCCTCGAACGATTCGTGCGCCATGACATGGCACCAGTGGCAGGCCGAATAACCTATCGAGAGCAGGACAGGTTTGTCCTGTTCGCGGGCGATACGCAACGTCTCCGGATTCCACGCATACCAGTCCACCGGATTGTCCGCATGCTGCTGCAGATAAGGACTGGTCTCCAGTGCGAGGCGATTGGGCATATTGTCTAGTGCAACAGGTATTTCAGTTCTTGCAGAACATTGAGCATGATTTGCTGCTGTGCATCGGCAGTGGGATGCAGGTTGTCGGCCTGGAATTGATCTGCGGGAACGCCTTTCAGCAGGAACGGCAGCAGCAGGATGTGGTGCTTTTGCGCGAGACGCTGAAACAGGTCGTTGAATCTGGCGGTGTAGGACACACCGTAGTTTGGCGGCAGCTTCATGCCGACCAGCAGCACCTTGGCGCCGGCGCGTTGCGACTGTTCGATGATCCTGCCCAGATTGGTCTCGATATCTGCGGGTTTATAACCGCGCATCCCGTCGTTCGCGCCGAGCGCCACGATCACGATAGCCGGGCGGTGCTGCTTCAATGCCTTCGCGATGCGTTGCCTGCCGCCCACTGTGGTCTCGCCGCTGATGCTGGCGTTCACGATGCTGAAGCCGGACTGCGTGCGTTTCAGCTCCTGTTGCAGCAGATACACCCAGCTTTTTTCTATTGCGATGCCATATCCGGCTGATAGACTGTCGCCGAACACCAGGATGTTTTTCGCAGCGTAAGCATTAATCGGAGAGCACAGCGCGGCAAACAGCAAGATAATAAACAATGCCGTCATTCCGGGCTTGACCCGGAATCCAGCGTTTTTATTGAACTGGATTCCCGCTGTTGCGGGAATGACAAAACCGAAATATTTTGAGGTATTCATGGTAGCGATTGTGCAGGCAGTTGAACTGACTAAGCAAGTATTAAGCGGCGACCAACCGCTGATCATCTTGCACCACGCAAGTTTCGCGGTCGAGGCGGGCGAGAGCCTGGCGATCCTCGGCGCATCCGGTTCCGGCAAATCTACCCTGCTCGGGCTGCTCGCCGGGCTGGACGTGCCGAGCAGCGGCAGCGTGCTGCTGAATGGCATGGACCTGTTCGCGCTGGACGAGGATGGACGCGCCAGACTGCGCGGCGAACTGGCGGGCTTCGTGTTCCAGTCGTTCCAGTTGCTGCCCGCGCTTTCCGCGCTGGAGAACGTGATGCTGCCGCTGGAGCTGCGCGGCGCTGCCGATGCACACGCCCGCGCCGAGGTATCCTTGCGCCAGGTCGGCTTGAGCGCCCGCGCGCACCACCTGCCCAAGCACCTCTCCGGCGGCGAACAACAGCGTGTCGCGCTCGCCCGCGCCTTCATCACCCAGCCGAAAGTTTTGTTTGCAGACGAACCCACCGGCAACCTCGACGCCGCCACCGGCGCGCAGGTCATCGAACTGATGCTGGAACTGAACCGCGCGCAGGGCACCACGTTGATATTGGTTACCCACGACGAAGCGCTGGCACGTAGATGCGGAAAACAGTTGCGCCTTGTCGCAGGGCGGGTGGAATAGTGATTAGAAAATGAACCTCCTCCGCCTCTCAATCAATCTCTTGCGCCGCGACTGGCGTGCCGGAGAATGGCGCGTGTTGCTGTTGGCGCTGGCGGTGGACAGTTTCGTAGGGTGGATAAGCGCAGCGCATCCACCAACCTTTTTATGAAAAAGGAACCAGCGTGAGCAACTATCGCAGGTCTTATCTTCCTGGCGGCGTCTACTTCTTTACCGTTGTCACCCTCAATCGAGTTCCGATTTTCACCGATGAAAATCGCGTCGAGGTGCTGAGACAAGCATTCCACAAAGTGATGGCGGCTCGTCCTTTTCAGATCGATGCAATGGTCATTCTGCCCGAACACCTGCATTGCATCTGGCGTATGCCGGAAAGCGATGCCGACTATTCTTCACGTTGGCGTGAAATAAAGAAGGCCGCCTCGCGCCAAATCAGCATAGCGGCCAATGAGCGCAACGAGCGCATGGTGTGGCAGCGCAGATTTTGGGAGCATGTCATTCGGGATGAAGAGGACTGGCGCAAGCATGTGGATTACATCCATTACAACCCGGTGAAACATGGGCTAGCGAATCGTCCTGGCGAATGGGCATGGTCGTCATTCGGTAATGCCGTGAGCAAGGGTTGGTACGAAGAATCATGGGGGGCCAGCGAGCCGTCCATCATTGCCGGGATGAATTGCGAATGATGAATGGCACATATCCACATGGAACGCCAATGGTGGATGCGCTACGCTTATCCACCCTACATGATATACAGAGTCAATCCGCGTTCTTCACTGTGAAAAAATGAACCTCCTCCGCCTATCCCTCAATCTGCTGCGCCGCGACTGGCGCGCCGGGGAGTGGCGCGTGCTGCTGCTGGCGCTGGTGCTGGCGGTGGGCAGCCTCGCCACCGTCGGGTTGTTCGCCGACCGCGTGCGGCAGGCGTTGCAGCAGGAGGCGACCAGCCTGATCGGGGCGGATTTACGCATCACTTCGACGCGCCCGTTGCCGTCTGTTTACCGCAAGAGCGCACAGGCTCGAGGTTTGCTCACCGTCGAGAGCCGCAGTTTTCCGAGCATGGTGGCGTTCCGCGAGCAGACGCTGCTCTCCGAGATCCATGCGGTGGAAGCGGGCTATCCCTTGCGCGGGAAGATAGTGATTGATGATGGCAACGGGGGAGGTGCGCGCAGTTTCTTTTCACCCTCTCCCCAACCCTCCCCAATCAAGGGGGAGGGGGTGGTTAGTTCCATTCCAGCGTCCGGCACTGTGTGGGCGGACGATCGCTTGCTGCGTCGTCTCGAAGTGCATGTCGGTGACGAGGTGAGCATCGGCGCACAGCGCTTCAAAGTTGCTGCGCGCATCGTGAAGGACATCGACCAGTCCATCGGCTTCTCCAGTTTCGCGCCGCGCGTGCTGATGAACGTGCAAGACCTTGCAGCGACCGGCTTGCAGCAGGAAGGCAGCCGCATCATCAATCGCCTGATGGTCGCGGGCGAGGGAGCGCAGGTCGCCGAGTTGCGCGACGAGTTGAAGTCCAAGTTATCAGGCAACGAGAGGTTGGAGGACGTGCGAGATGCGCGGCCCGAGATACGCAGCGCGCTGGAACGCGCCGGGCATTTTCTCGGCCTTGCCGCGCTGACCGCAGCGATCCTCGCGGGCGCCGCGATCCTGCTGGCGGCGCGGCGTTTCGTGCAGCGCCACTTGGATACTTGCGCGGTGATGCGCTGCCTCGGCGCGCAGCAGGGGCAGGTGCTGCGCCTGTTCCTGTACCAGTTCCTGATGCTCGGCCTGTTCGCGGTGCTGCTGGGCTGCCTGCTGGGCTATGCCACGCAGGCCGTATTGATATCCTTCATCGAAACCATGCGCGATGCGGCGCTGCCGCAGCCTTCCGTGCTGCCCGCGATCAAGGCGGCCGCCAGCGGCTACGCGCTGCTGTTCGGTTTTGCGTTCCTGCCGCTGTTGCAATTACGCAAGGTATCGCCATTGCGCGTGCTGCGCCGCGAACTGGGCGCGCCACAGCCGAACATCCTGTTGGCCTATGGTCTGGCCGTGCTGGTGCTGGCGGTGCTGTTCCTGTGGCATGCGGGCTCGCTGGAGCTGGGTTTTGCGGTGCTGGCCGGCTTGCTGGCGGGGCTGTCCGTATTTGGCGGTTTGGCCTGGCTGGTATTACGCGGACTGGGGCGTTACGTCCCGAATCTGGCGTCGCACTGGCGGCATGCGATTAACAATCTGGTAAGACACGTGCGCAACAATGTGCTGCAGGTCGTCGCATTGGCGCTGGGCGGCATGGCCTTGCTGCTGCTGACACTGGTGCGCGGCGATCTGCAGCAGGGCTGGCAGGACAGGTTGCCGCCCGATGCGCCGAACCGCTTCGTCGTGAACATCCAACCCGATCAGATGCAGCCGGTGCTGGATTTCTTTGCGCGTGAGCAGTTGCCAACGCCGCAATTGCAGCCGATGGTGCGCGGCAGGCTGGTCGCGATCAACGACATTCCCGTCAATGGCGACAGTTATCCGGAGCCGCGGGCGCGCGGTCTGGTGGAGCGCGAGTTCAACCTTTCCTACATGGAGCAGATGCCGGAATGGAACGAGTTGGTGAGCGGCAAGTGGTGGGCACCCTCCCTTGCACCCGCAAGGAGTACGCCGG
>DATBWQ010000156.1:0-2482 GCA_036514695.1 Gallionella sp.
ACGCTACATGACTATCGAAATAAAGGCTTTAGGAGGTTCTTCAATGTCTCACCCCATCACTGAACAGGAATTCAACGCGCTTGCCCGGCAGGGCTACAACCGCATCCCGCTGGTATGCGAAACCTTTGCCGACCTGGACACGCCGCTGTCGCTGTACCTCAAACTCGCCAACCGGCCTTATTCCTACCTGCTGGAATCGGTGCAGGGCGGGGAACGCTTCGGGCGCTATTCCTTCATCGGCCTGCCCGCCGACACCCGTATCACGGTGCGCGGCAAGCAAGTCACGCTGACGCATTCGGATAGTGAAACCACCCATCAGGTCGAAAACCCGCTGGATTTCATCCGCGATTACCAGACGCGTTTCAAGGTTGCATCGCTGCCCGGTCTGCCGCGCTTCTGCGGCGGATTGGCCGGCTATTTCGGCTATGAAACGATACGTTACATCGAGCCGCGTCTGGCCAAGACGCTGAAGCCCGATGCGCCAGGAAAATCAGACACAATAGGCACGCCGGACATCCTGCTGATGCTCACCGAACAACTGGCAGTGGTGGACAACCTCACCGGCAAGCTCACCTTCATCGTGTATGCCAATCCGGAACAGGCCGATGCCTATGCGCTGGCGAAGCAGCGCCTTAATGAACTGACACGCCGCTTAAGACTGCCGGTGGACATCCCGCATGCCCCGGCCATGCACGGCGGCGAAGCGCGTTCGGAATTCGGCGAAGCGGCTTTCAAGCAGGCAGTGGTAAAAGCCAAGCAGTACATCTTCGACGGCGACATCATGCAGGTGGTGCTGTCGCAGCGCATGGCGCAACCGTTCCCCGCCGCGCCGCTGTCGCTGTATCGCGCGCTGCGCAGCGTCAATCCTTCGCCGTACATGTTCTATTACGACATGGGCGACCATCATGTGGTCGGCGCGTCGCCGGAGATACTGGTGCGGTTGGAAGGTGATGCCGTCACGGTGCGCCCGATCGCCGGAACGCGACCGCGCGGCAAGACACCGCAACAGGATGCCGAGCTCGCTCAGGAGTTGCTGGCCGATCCGAAAGAACTGGCGGAGCACCTGATGCTGATCGACCTCGGACGCAATGATATCGGCCGGGTCGCGCAAAACGGCACAGTAAAGCTCACCGAGAAAATGATCATCGAACGCTACTCGCACGTGATGCACATCGTCTCCAACGTCGAGGCTGAACTCAAGCCCGGCCTGAACGCGATGGACGTGCTCAAGGCCACTTTTCCTGCCGGCACGGTGTCGGGCGCGCCAAAAGTGCGCGCGATGGAGATCATCGACGAACTGGAACCGTCCAAACGCGGCATCTATGCGGGTGCGGTCGGCTATCTCGGCTTCAATGGCGACATGGATCTGGCGATCGCGCTGCGCACCGCCGTGGTGAAGGACAACATGCTGTACGCGCAAGCCGGCGCCGGCATCGTCGCCGACTCGGTGCCCGACAGCGAATGGACGGAAACGCTGAACAAGGCGCGCGCCGTACTACGTGCTGCGGAGATGGTGCTCGACGGACTGGACGCGGAAGTGCATCGGTAGGGTGGGCACGATTTTGTGCCCACGCGGATACCAAACCGCGTGGGCAGACGTGAATCCTGTCTGCCCACCCTACAATTTTTCGACCAAATAATCATGCTGCGCTTAACCGAAATCAAACTGCCGCTCGGACATCCAGAGGGCGACATCCAAGCCGCGATCCTGAAGCGGCTGGGTATCGTTGCGGATGAACTGATCAGTTACATCATCTTCAAGCGCGGAGTGGATGCACGCAAGCCGAACGCCATCCTGTTCACCTACACGCTGGACGTGACGGTGCGCGATGAGGCGGCGATTCAGGCGCACTTCAAGAATGATCGGCATGTGTCGATTACCCCAGACACCAACTACCATTTCGTCGCGCAGGCTCCAAAAGATCTGTCCTCGCGCCCCATTGTGATCGGCATGGGGCCGGCAGGTTTATTTGCAGGTCTGCTGTTGGCTCAGATGGGCTTCCGTCCGCTGATCCTGGAGCGCGGCAAAGCCGTTCGTGAAAGAACAAAAGACACTTTCGGGCTGTGGCGGCAAGGCGTGCTGAATCCGGAATCAAACGTGCAATTCGGCGAGGGCGGCGCGGGGACGTTTTCCGACGGCAAACTGTATAGCCAGATCAAAGATCCGCGGCACTTGGGCAGAAAAGTGCTGGACGAATTCGTCAAGGCGGGCGCGCCGGAAGAGATCCTGTACGTGAGCCATCCGCACATCGGCACGTTCCGTCTGGTGGGCATGGTGGAAAAGATGCGCGAGACGATTTTGGCACTGGGCGGCGAGATACGTTTCGAGAGCCGCGTGGACGACATAACAATCACGGATGGGCAAGTCACCGGCGTGGTGCTCGCCAGCAACGAACATATTGCGACGGATCATCTGGTGCTGGCGGTCGGCCACAGCGCGCGCGATACCTTCGAGATGATCCACAGGCGCGGCATCTATATC
>DATBWQ010000157.1:0-26275 GCA_036514695.1 Gallionella sp.
AGGGGAGGGAGCAACGTCTCCTCCCCTGACAAGGGGAGGCCGGGAGGGGTTTGATTTTGAGGAGCGCGCCGAAGCCATCATCGCAGCGTGCAAGGAAGTCGGCCCGGCATTATTTTTCTCCCTGCTGATCATCACGGTATCGTTCCTGCCAGTGTTCACGCTGGAAGCGCAGGAAGGGCGGTTGTTCTCGCCGCTGGCCTTTACCAAAACCTTTTCCATGGCCGGTGCGGCGTTGCTGTCCATCACGCTGGTGCCGGTGTTGATGGGGCTGTTTATACGCGGCAAGCTCATGCCGGAACACAGGAACCCGCTGAACCGCTTTTTAATATGGGCTTATCGCCCGATTATTGCTGGGGTGATGCGGTGGAAGAAAATCACGATCGCAATAGCCCTGGTGCTGCTTGGGTTGACCCTCTATCCGGCAACACGATTGGGCAGCGAATTCATGCCGACCCTCAACGAGGGCACGCTGCTCTACATGCCCGCTTCGCTACCTGCCATGTCCATCACCAAAGCGGCGGAACTGTTGCAGACGCAGGATAAGATCATCAAGAGTTTCCCCGAAGTCGCATCCGTGTATGGCAAGGCGGGGCGCGCGCAGACGGCCACCGATCCGGCCCCACCGGAGATGTTCGAGACCGTGATCAACCTCAAGCCGGAGGCTGAATGGCGAGCCGGTATGACCATCGACAAGCTGATCGCCGAGATGGACCAGGCATTGCAGTTTCCGGGCGTTGCCAATTCGTGGACCATGCCGATCAAGGCGCGCCTCGACATGCTCGCTACCGGCATCCGCACTCCGATCGGCGTCAAGGTGTTCGGCAAGGATCTGGAAGGGATAGAGCGCGTAGCCAAGGACATCGAAGCAGCGGTCAGGAATGTTCCGGGCACCACCAGCGCTTTTGCCGAGCGCATTACCGGCGGCTACTACCTCGACATAGTGCCGGATCGGGAAGCGCTTGCGCGCTACGGAATGGCCATAGGCGATTTGCAGGATGTCATTTCTACTGCACTTGGCGGCGAGATGGTGACCACGACGGTGGAGGGGCGCGAACGCTTCGGCGTGATTGTCCGCTACCCGCGCGAGTTGCGCAGCGATCCGCAGCAGATCGCCCGGGAGGTGCTGGTGCCGGCCCCGATGTCGGGTAATGGGGACGGCGCGATGATCCCGCTCGGGCAACTCGCCAGGGTGGAAGTGGTCAAGGGAGCGCCAGCCATCCGTACCGAGAACGCGCTACTCTCCGCTTATATCTTTGTGGACATCCGCGATCGCGACATCGGCTCTTATGTGGCTGATGCACGTAAAGCGGTGGCGGAGCAGGTGAAATTTCCGCCCGGCTACTATGCGACCTGGAGCGGACAGTTTGAATACATGGAGCGTGCCGAAGCCAAGATGAAAATTGTAGTGCCGATCACTTTGCTGATCATCTTCCTGCTGCTCTACCTCAACTTCAGGCGCGTGACGGAAACGCTGATCGTGATGCTGTCCGTGCCGTTTGCCACGGTGGGCGGGGTGTGGCTGCTATGGCTGTTAGGTTACAACATGTCGGTCGCGGCGACAGTCGGTTTCATCGCGCTGTCGGGTGTGGCGGCGGAGATAGGCGTGATCATGCTGATCTACATCGACCATGCCTATCAGGCAATCAAGGCGCAGCGTGAGGCGAGCGGTGCGCCATTCTCGGCGAGCGACCTGCACGAGGCGGTGATGCAAGGCGCCTTGCTGCGGGTGCGCCCGATCATGATGACGGTGTGCGCCATCACCGCCGGATTGCTGCCGATCATGTGGGGCAGCGGTACCGGCTCCGAGGTGATGCGCCGCATCGCCGCGCCCATGGTGGGCGGCATGATCTCGGTCACGTTTCTTTCGTTGATCGTGATCCCTGTTTTATATGCCTTGCTTAAACAACGCGCGCTTTCATCTCCATCAGGTGAAGCAGCCACAGACTTATTATCCCGCAACGTATGAAAGGAATAACATGAAAATTATTGAACTACTGGTGATCGCCATGACGCTCGCCTTGGCAAGTGCGGAAGCAGCGCAAGGTGCAACGGCAGTGACAGTTTACAAAAGTCCGACTTGCGGTTGTTGCGAGAAATATGTGGACTATCTGCGCGATAACGGTTTTGCGGTGAAGGCCGTGAATGAGTCCAACATGGATGCCGTCAAGAAACGTTATGGGATGACCCATGTTGCCAGTTGCCACACGGCGCTGATCAAAGGCTATGTGGTCGAAGGGCATGTGCCGGTCGGCGCCATCCGCAAGATGCTCAAGGAAAAGCCGGCGATCACCGGTATCAGCGCACCCGGCATGCCGATGAATTCGCCGGGCATGGGAGAAATGAGAAAGGGAACACTGACGATCTACGCCGTTCCGAAAGACAGGAAGGAGCCGTATGTATTTTCAGTTGAATAACCTTATCAAGAACGCATGGTTTTTCATGCACAACGAGAACACGGAGTAAACAAGATGAAACGGTATCAAACAGGAGAGGTGATGTTGGTGATGATGGTCATGATGCTGGCTATCGTTTTGCTGGGAAACAGGCACATGGGGATGATGGGGCACGGCGATAGCCATGCTGAAAGATCGGGGCAGGCAGAGCAGCAGATGCCTGCACCTAAAGAGTCGCCCGAACCTCAACTGAACAACGACAACTTAAGGGGACGAGCATGATCGAAATCATTCCAAACTTGCATCCGGTATTCGTCCACTTCACGGTGGCACTGTTGATCATCGCCGCAACAATCCACCTGCTGTCCCATTTCCTGCCCAATGGTGAACTGGCCAATCAATTGGCGATAGTCGCGCGCTGGAACCTGTGGCTCGGCGTGGGCTTCACCCTGCTTACCGTTGCCGCAGGCTGGTATGCCTTTTATACGGTCAGTCATGACACGCCCTCGCACCTCGCCATGATCGAACACCGCAACTGGGCCATGGCCACGCTCGCGGTATTTCTGGGTATCGCGGCTTGGGAGTATTACCTGTCGCGCCGGGGTAAAGGCAAAGGCTGGCTGTTCACCGGGTTGCTGGTGATCGCGGCGGGCTTGTTGCTGTCCACCGCATGGCATGGCGGCGAACTGGTTTACCGGTATGGCTTGGGCGTGATGTCCATGCCCAAACCGGAGGGGCCGGGCCATGCCCATGAGCATGGCGAACATCCGCATGATGTGGAACCCGGGCACGGAACTCCCGCTGCGGACGGCGCGGGTGCGGCGCCCAGGAAAGCTGGGCATACCCATGCGCCGGGAACACCGCCGCACAAGGATTAGCGCGATGAAAGCGGAAGTGCAATCAATTCAGAAGGAGAGTGGACCATGGAAAAACTCAGTCCCTGGCGTGCAGGCAGCGCAATGGCATTGACGGCAGCGGTGATCAGTCTGGTTTGCACAGCGGCAGTTTTTCTTTTCCCGGACGGGATGGTCAACTTTGTGAACGCATGGGTACACGGGCTGGATCTGACCGTGCTCAAAAGCGACAAACCATGGACCTTGGGCGGGCTTGCCTACGGCTTGTTCGGTGTCAGCTTGACCGGGTTTCTGAGCGGCGCGCTATTCGCCGGCTGCTACAACCTGGTTGGTAAATGTCCAAGCTGCCGCTAGCAGGAATGAGGTGGCATCATGAATGCAGAAACAGATGTTCTGGAACGGGCGGATGCGGCCTTCGCTGAGGCGTTGGCCGAGGCTTTGGACATTCGCGAACATGAAACCGGCGACCATTCCAAACGGGTGGCCTGCCATACGCTGGTGCTGGCGCGCCGCTTTACCGCAGATGCCAATCAACTTCGCCAGATTTACTGGGGTGCTTTGCTGCACGACATAGGCAAGATCGGAATAGCGGATGCAATTTTGTTGAAGCAGGGGACGCTCAACGAAGCTGAGTGGCTGGAGATGCGAACCCACCCTGAAAAGGGGCACCGCATCGTGGCGCAAATCCCGGGTATGGAGCAAGCCGCCGAAATCGTGCTCAGCCATGAAGAGCGTTTCGATGGGACGGGTTATCCGCGCGGGCTCAAGGGCGAGCAAATATCTCTTGGAGCGCGGCTGTTCGCGCTGATCGACACGCTGGACGCGATGACCTCTGATCGTTCTTATCGCAAGGCACTGTCATTCGATCAGGCTCGTGCTGAAATCGTCAAAATGAGCGGCACGCAATTTGATCCGGTAGCCGTGCAGGCATTTTTGGCTGAAGAGGCTGCCCTGCGCGAAATGGTTGAGGCCAAGTGTATGCAGACTAGCGATACGTCTATTCCCCGATAGGTGAATTCCGATGAACCCGAATTGTCAATTAGGTGTGGATTTCTCTTAAACCCCTCCCAGCCTCCCCTTGTCAGGGGAGGAGCGGGTTTTGTTCTCCCCCTGACAAGGGGGAGCTAGAGGGGGTTTGGGGCTAACGGATTTTTTGGGATGAACGCAATTGAAAGGAACAGATCATGAGCATAACTACAGATCCTGTATGCGGAATGAAAGTCGACAGCGAGTCTGGGCGCAGCCTGGAACATGCGGGCAAGCGCTATTACTTCTGCTCGCAACACTGCGTGGAGAAGTTTTCGGCGGATCCAGATAAATACCTTAAGCCGGTCGCGTCGGCTCCTGCAACTACAGCGCCATCTGCCGGCGGCTATACCTGTCCGATGCATCCCGAAGTGCGCCAAGCCACGCCGGGTTCATGCCCAAAATGCGGCATGGCCTTGGAGCCGGTAAACCCCATGCCAGCCAAGTCGAATGTCACCGAATACACCTGCCCGATGCATCCGCAGATTGTGCGCAGCGAGCCGGGCAGTTGCCCGATCTGCGGCATGGCGCTGGAACCGCGCAACGCCTCTGCGGAAGACAACGCTGAATTGAACGACATGAGCCGCCGCTTCTGGGTGAGCGCGGCGCTGGCCTTGCCGGTATTTCTGCTGGCGATGGTTTCCGATCTGGCGCCGCAAGCGATACCGGAGTTCGTTTCGATGGTGATGCTGCAATGGATCGAATTCGGGTTGGCCACCCCGGCCGTGCTGTGGGGCGGCTGGCCGATCTTCCGGCTCGGCTGGGCATCGGTGGTCAATCGCAGCCTCAACATGTTCACCTTGATCGCGCTGGGCGTCGGCGTTGCGTGGACATACAGCGTGGTGGCGATGCTGCTGCCGGGCATCTTCCCGCCAGCGATGCGCAGCATGATGGGCACGGTGCCGGTTTATTTCGAAGCGGCGGCGGTGATCATGGCGCTGGTGCTGCTCGGGCAGGTGATGGAATTGCGCGCGCGCAGCCAGACCAGTGCCGCGATCAAACTGCTGCTTGGTTTGGCTCCGAAGACCGCGCGCATCGTTCGCGATGACGGCAACGAGGAAGATATCCCGCTGGAGCAGGTGCAGCCTGGCGACGTGCTGCGCGTGCGTCCCGGCGAGAAGGTGCCGGTGGACGGCACCGTGCTGGAAGGGACGAGCGCGCTGGATGAATCGATGGTCACCGGCGAATCCATCCCGGTGGAGAAGACTGCAGATGCGCGGCTGATTGGCGCCACGGTGAACGGAACCGGCAGTTTATTGATGCGCGCCGAGCGCGTCGGCGCCGATACGCTGCTGGCGCAGATCGTGCACATGGTGAGCGAGGCGCAGCGCAGCCGCGCGCCGATTCAGCGGCTGGCCGATGTTGCCTCTGGTTATTTCGTCCCGGCAGTGGTGGGAATCGCGCTCATCACGCTGGCGGTATGGGGCATCTGGGGGCCGGAGCCGCGCCTGGCGCACGCCATCGTCAACGCAGTGGCGGTGCTGATCATCGCCTGTCCGTGCGCGCTGGGGCTGGCCACGCCGATGTCCATCATGGTCGGCACCGGGCGAGGCGCGTTGGCCGGCGTGCTGATCAAGAATGCCGAAGCGCTGGAAACCATGGAGAAGGTCAACACGCTGGTGGTGGACAAGACCGGCACGCTGACCGAGGGCAAGCCCAGGCTGATGTCGGTGATTGCCATCGCAGGGTTCGATGAAAGCGAAGTGCTGCGGCTGGGCGCCAGCCTGGAGCGCGCCAGCGAACATCCGCTGGCCGCGGCGATCGTGAATGGCGCACAGGAAAAATCCTTGGCATTTGCGGCAGTCAGCGATTTCCGTTCATACACCGGCAAGGGTGTGGCGGGTTCTGTTGATGGGCATGCAGTCGTATTGGGCAACCTCAAATTGTTCGAGGAGCTGATAATTGACGCGGGCAAGTTGCCTGCGCGCGCCGAAGCGTTGCGCGGCGACGGCCAGACTGTGATGCTGCTTGCGATCGACGGCAAGCCTGCGGGGTTGATCGGCGTCGCCGATCCGGTCAAGGCATCCACGCCGGATGCGATCCGCGCGCTGCATCAGGAAGGTGTGCAAGTCATCATGCTCACCGGTGACAACCGCACCACGGCCGAGGCGGTTGCGCGCAAGTTGGGCATAGACCGTATCGAGGCAGAAGTGCTGCCCGAACAGAAAGCTTTCATCGTCAAGCAACTGCAAGCGCAGGGCCGCTTCGTCGCGATGGCGGGCGATGGCATCAACGACGCACCTGCACTGGCACAGGCACAGGTCGGCATCGCGATGGGCACCGGCACCGATGTGGCGATGGAAAGCGCGGGCGTCACCCTGGTCAAGGGCGACCTGAACGGCATCGTGCGCGCAGTGCGCCTGAGCCGCGCCACGATGCGCAACATCCGGCAGAACCTGTTCTTTGCGTTCATCTATAACGTGCTGGGCATCCCCGTCGCGGCAGGCGTGCTGTACCCGTTCTTCGGCCTGCTGCTCTCGCCCATCATCGCGGCGGCGGCGATGAGTTTCAGTTCGGTGTCGGTGATCACCAACGCGTTGCGGCTTAACCGCGTGAGACTTTAGAGGTGCCCTTTAACGTGCACGAAAAATGCAGCGTGCATCATCATCATTAACAGGAGTGAGGCAATCAATGAATAAAGGCGCTTGGCTATTGTGCTTATGCATGTGGGTTGCAGGCTGTGGGATAGGTGAAGATGCTCCCAAGGTAACCGGGAGGTGGTACGCCCAGTCCCAGGTTGACCTGGGCAGGAAAGTGTATGCGGAATATTGCATCGGCTGCCACAGGGAAAATGCACAAGGCACGGCTAGTTGGAGAGAACTAACCCCGGATGGAAGTTATCCTCCGCCGCCTTTGAATGGAACCGCCCACGCCTGGCATCATCCTTTGGGTGTGTTGAAAAGAACCATAGACGAGGGAGGCGTCCCGCTGGGAGGAAAAATGCCCGGCTTCAGGGATAAATTGAAAGAAGAAGAGAAGCTCGCGGTCATTTCCTATTTCCAGAGTTTCTGGACGGATGAAATATACGGTGCATGGCTGGCGCGGGGCGGGCTCAAGTAAGGAGAGCCTGACTCCAGCTTTCCGGATCGCTGTCAAACAAGGGGCAATAACCAGCATCACAGGATTAAACCCTGAAACAAGAGGTTTATATGTCGAATCAAAACGAAACACAGCATCTATCCAGAGCACGCTGGGTGTTTTACGGTTTTCTCGCGGTTGCCGGGTTCTTTCTGTTCACGGAACACCGTGCCCATTTACTGGGAGTCTTGCCCTATCTGTTCCTGCTGGCTTGTCCGTTGATGCACCTGTTCATGCACCATGGGCATGGCGATGATGACCAGCATACGCATCACCATGACACTTCCGAAGGAGAGCCGAAATGAATTTGGAACCTTCCGATTACGGGCTGTGGTCGCTGGCCATCATCAATTCGCTTGTGTTCATCATTTTCGCATTCAGCTTCACCAAGCCGAAAACGCCGCGCGATTGGCGCTCGTTCAGCGCATTCTCGGCTTTCGTCGCGGCGCTGTTTGCAGAGATGTACGGTTTCCCGCTGACGATATTCCTGCTGTCCGGCTGGCTGCAGACCAACTACCCTGGAGTGGACTTTTTATCCCATGATGCCGGCCACCTCTGGCATACCCTGTTGGGCTGGAAAGGCGATCCTCATACTGATCCGTTGCACATGCTCAGTTTTGTGTTCATCGGTGGTGGATTTATTTTGCTGTCTGCTGCGTGGAAAGTGCTCTATCAGGCGCAGCGCAGTCATCAGTTGGCGACTACCGGGCCTTACGCAAAAATCCGCCATCCCCAGTACGACGCTTTCGTGCTGATCATGTTCGGCTTCCTGTTGCAATGGCCGACTCTGCTTACGCTGCTGATGTTTCCGGTGCTGGTTTATATGTACGTAAGGCTGGCGCGGCGTGAAGAGGAAGATGCGCTGCGCGAATTCGGGGATGGCTATCGCGAATACATGGCGCACACACCGGCGTTCTTCCCGCGCCAAAGCAGCAGTGCGCAGGGTTCGTGAATCTTGAAATGCGAAGAGGGGAAATGCGATGAACAAGTTTTGGTTGTGGACACTCATTGGAATGATTGGCCTCGCAGTTATTTCGTATGCATTGTTTTTGTGGCTTGCGCCACAGGCGCAGCCTGATGGTTTTCTCTACGGCAACGGACGCATCGATGCAACCGAAGTAACGGTGATTGCGGAGGTGAGCGGGCGGGTGTTGGAGAGCGCGCTGGTCGAGGGATGCACGGTGCAGGCAAACGACTTGTTGGTACGGCTCGACGAGGCCAACGCCGTCGCCACGCTGGCGCGGCGCGTGACCGAACTTGCAACTTGATGAGCAGGAGGACAAACCATGCTTGATGAATTCATCCACGAACCGCGCGTCGCATACTTTTCGATGGAGATCGCGTTGCGCAGCGAGATTCAGACTTACGCCGGAGGACTGGGCGTGCTCGCCGGCGATACCATGCGCTCGGCCACCGATCTCGAACTGCCGATGGTGGCGGTCAGCCTGGTCAGCCGCGCCGGTTACTTCCGGCAAGAGATAGATGCTCAAGGCCGGCAACTGGAACATGCGGCGACCTGGGATGCCAAACGTTGGGCGCAACCGCTCGATGCCAAGATCGCCGTGCCGATCGAAGGGAGAACGGTCTGGATTGGCGCATGGTTATACGTGCTGGAAGGCAGCATGGGCGGCCGCCAGCCGGTGCTGCTGCTCGATACCGATCTGAATGAGAACAGCAGCGATGACCGCGAAATCACCCACTATCTCTACGGCGGCGACAATGTCTACCGGCTCAAACAGGAGATCGTGCTGGGCATCGGCGGGGTGCGCCTGTTGCAGGCTCTCGGTTTCACGATACGGCATTACCATATGAACGAGGGCCACTCCGCGCTGCTCGGGCTGGAACTGATGCGGCGCTATACCTACTCTGCCGAAGAGGTGCGGCCCGGCGAATCGCGCTACGACCTGCCGCGCGTGCGCGACCTGTGCAGTTTTACCACCCACACCCCGATTGAGGCCGGCCATGATCGCTTCCCGTACGATCTGGTGCGGCGCGTGCTCGACAATGATTTCGACATTGAAGAGATCAAACGTCTGGCCGGCGAGGACAGCCTGAACATGACGCGGCTGGCGCTGAACCTGAGCGAGTATGTGAACGGCGTCGCCAAAAAACACGCCGAAGTGTCGAATGCGATGTTCCCCGGCTACCGGGTGCACGCGATCACCAACGGCGTGCATCCATTCACCTGGTCTGCCGAAAGCTTTCGCCAGCTTTACGATCATTACTTGCCGGGCTGGTGCCATGAACCCCAGTTGTTGATACGTGCCGACTGCTGTGTACCCGATGCAGCGATCTGGGAAGCGCACGTTCAGGCGAAACAGCATCTCATTGAAAAAGTGCAGGCACTCGCCGGGGTGGAACTGCACCCGAACGTTCCGATCCTGGGCTTCGCGCGCCGCATGACCGCATACAAGCGCCCGGACCTTATGTTCTCGGACCTCGAACGGTTAAAGACGATTGCGCGCAACCACCCGTTCCAGATCGTGCTCGCCGGCAAGGCGCATCCGCGCGACGAAAACGGCAAACATCTGATCGAGCAACTCCATGCGCAAGCACGTTCCCTTGAGGGCACGATACCGGTCGTCTATCTGCCCGACTACGACATGGCGCTGGCCCAGACGCTGACCGCGGGAGTGGACGTGTGGCTCAATACGCCGCTGCCGCCGCTCGAAGCCTCCGGCACCAGTGGCATGAAAGCCGCATTCAACGGCGTACCCAACCTCTCGGTGCTCGACGGCTGGTGGATCGAGGGCTGCATCGAGGGAGTTACCGGCTGGGGGATCGGCGATGCGGCGGGCATGGCCGATGGCAATGCGCGCGCGCTTTACGACAAACTCGAACAGGTAGTGCTGCCGCTTTATTTCAATGACGATCACGGCAAATGGATCAACGTGATGAAGGGTGCGATCAGCAAGAACGCCTCCTACTTCAACAGCCATCGCATGATGCGCCGTTATGCGACCGAAGCGTACGCGCGGTGAACTGCGGCTGTTCTTATTTCAGAAGCCAATGGAAACTTCTGGGTGACATTTCTCCGGCCAGGCGGATTTGCAATTCCACCGACGGCGGCTGCGGAATGATCGCTTTGAAACGCAGCACTCCTTTGCGATGATGGCCTCCCGGCGGCGCACCTTCCCAAGCCAGAGGCGCGTACCGCTTGCCATCCGCGACGAGTGCCGAGGATTTGGCCAGATCATCGTTCAAAGTCTGGGTATGGGTTTCCAGCGTTACTTCAAATTCCCAATTCTTGGCTTCATCCGGGAGATTTCGAGGAGTGACCACAATTTTTATTTCCCGTTCATTGCTTGTTTGCGGCGCAAGGACTGGCTCTGCCGCATTGCTGGTCGCAATCATCCCGGCAGCAACGATCAAAATTATCTTCAGCATTTTTTATGCTCCCGTGTAGCTTTGACCACCTTGGGCACGATATACAGAATGCCGGCGACGTTGAATGCCAGGCCAAGCCAGAACAGCTCGATCTGGTACTGCGCAACCAGAGTGAGTATGCCGGTGACCCCCAGTATGGGCAAAATGTTGACAAGATAATGGGCGCAGCAGGAAACCATCGCGGCAGCAGAGGTCGTGCCTGACGCCGCAACCACTTTTCCCGACATGCCATGTTGCCCGACGAGATTCTTGAGGTAAGTGTAAAGGCCGACCTGGATGCCGAAGCCCAGCGCAAGCGCCACGATGAAATACCAGAATTCTGCGAATTGTTCGATGGCAAAGTTCCGGCCGGAAATCAAACTCACGACGCCGAAATAAATCGCGAGCATCAACATGAATGCGAGGGTTCCCAGTTGGAATGGTTTGGCAAGCATCATTTACATTCGTCCCATATAAGTTCAAACTGACATCGAACTTCCGTGATGCTGAAGTATAAACCTTGTGTTGAATGTGCGACAGGATGCTATCCGCACTTCGGCAAGCAGATTCAATCGAGTTTGACCATATTGATTCGGTGAGCTTCAGTTTAATATTGATGATCAGCAATACGCTCAGGAAGAATCGGGCGAGGCTGTGAAGTGAAGTTGTTCACATAAGATGCAGCAAGAGTGAGATGTAGGAGTATTTTTTAACCTGAAAGGAGTTGGCTGTGAAAAAGTTCTTGATCGGAAGTGTGGTAGCAGTGTTGTGTATGGGCGCGCCGGCGGTTTACGCAGATGATACGCATCAGCATGGGCAGGGCAGCGCACCCGAGTCCAAATCTTCGAGCAGCGCAGGGGACAGCAGCGTTGCCGATATGCAGATGGGCAAGGCGCAGGAGCGCATGAAACAGGCGCAGGCACTCATGGCCAAGCTGCGCGAAACCAAAGATCCAGCCGAGCGCCGCAAGCTCATGCAGCAGCACACACAGGCCATGCGCGACACCATGGGCATGATGCGCGAAATGAAGATGGGCATGATGGGCTGCGGTCAGGGCAAGGGCATGATGAGTTGCGGAGAGGGAATGGGCGCGATGGGCGGTGAACAGGGCATGGGCATGATGGGCGGCGAGCACAAGATGGGCGCGATGGGCGGTGACCATATGATGGGCATGATGTCCATGCATCAGATGATGGAGGAGCGCATGGAGATGATGCAGATGATGATGGAACAGATGTTCGAGCGTCAGGAGATGCTCATGCAGGGTGGGAAATAGGCAATCATGTCCTGACGCACTGTTTCAGTGCCACTATGCCTTGCTTTGCTTTCGCAAGTTCGTAGCGTGCGCTGTGCGCACGGTTTCCTGAATGATGTCGTGCGCATGGCGCACGCTACGTATTCCGAGGGCGCCCTGTTTTACCCCTGCAACCGGACTGGAGCAAGCTGAACGTCATGGCTATCGAGACCGAACTCAAGCTGCGCATCGCCCCTGAGCAGCTTGCCAGGTTGAAGCGGCATGCGCTGCTCAAGGAACATCAGGTCACGCGTCCGGCCACGCGCCGCCTGTACAACATCTATTACGACACGCCGAAACTCGAATTGCACCAATCCGGAATGGCGTTGCGGTTGCGCCGTGTTGGACGGCAGTGGCTGCAAACGCTGAAGGGCGGCGGTTCGGTCAAGGCCGGGCTGCATCAGCGCAACGAGTGGGAAGTGCCGGTGCACGGCGCAGCACTGGATTTTTCGGCATCTCAATCGGCGGAGTGGGATCAGCATCTGCCGAAACCGTTGCGCAAAAAATTGCAGCCGGTGTTCGTCACCGATTTTTTCCGTTCCAGCCGCATGCTGTTATGGCAGGGTGCGCAAATCGAGTTGTGCATGGATCAGGGCGAAGTGCGCACCGAGCAGCGCGGTATCCCCATCTGCGAACTGGAACTGGAGCTGAAATCCGGTCAGCCGCAACAATTGTTCGAACTGGCATTGGCGATACTGGACATCGTGCCGTTCGAGTTGGAGGTGGTCAGCAAGGCGGAGCAGGGCTATCGCCTGCTATCGGGATATACCGAACATCCTGCCAAAGCGGCTGCAGTCAGCCTCACCAGGACGGACACGCTGGCGGATGTGCTGCAATCACTGATGTGGCCATGCCTGCTGCACTTGCAGAGCAACCTGCGCGGGGCGATGGCCGGCGATGAGGCGGAGTATCTGCACCAGATGCGCGTCGCGTTGCGCCGCTTGCGCGTGGTGCTGCGCATGGCTGAAAAACTCCGTGCTGATGAACAGTTGGCCGCATTGAGCAAGGAAGTTGCTGCATTGTGCGTCGCCCTGGGGCGTATCCGCGAATGGGATGTGTTCATCGCCCAGACGGTGCGGCCGATGTGCTCGCGCATGGCCGGGCACGCCGGCTTGCAGGCGCTGCTGGCGGCCAGCGAGCGGCAACGCGATGCATGCCACGCCGCGCTGCGCGGCGAAACACAGGCACGCGAGATGCAGCGCCTGATCCTGCGTTTTGCGATCTGGATGAATGGCCCGTACTGGCAGCAGCAACAGGTCCTGCCACAGGCTCGCGATTTCGCGACCAGCCGTTTGCAAAAGCTGGCCAGGCGTTTCGCCAAGTCAGGGCAACATCTGAATACACTGGATGCGCCGCGCCTGCACGCGCTGCGTATCCTCGCCAAAAAATTGAGGTACAGCGCCGAATTCTTTTCCGGTCTGTATGACAGGCAGAAAGCCCGCTCATTTCTGGCAGCATTAAGCGAGGTGCAGGAGGTGCTGGGGCAGATCAACGATATCGCGGTGACGCATCGTCTGCTGGATGAACTGGCGGTGAATCCGGATCTGTCCGCGCATCAGGAAGCGGTTGTATTGGCCAAGGGCTGGATCGCCCACGACCTGACCCGTCAATTTTCCGCGTTGCGCAAAGCCATACAGCGTTTTGCCGGACAACCATCTTTTTGGGGGAAATGATGCCGGCAGGGCGTTTATCAATCAAGGCTGAGCACATTGATTTATCATGTAGGGCGGAAGCCCCCTTGCGGGGCGTTCCGCCGCAATTTAAAAACATTCGGCGGAACCGCAATGCGTTCCGCCTTACACGAGCTAATTTTTTTTCAAAGGAGAATCTGCGATGAACTTGCTCAGAATTGCTTTACCCGTAATCTTTTTCTTGTCTCTACTCGCCATCCCCAACGTGTTTGCGGCGGACGACAAAGTTAGTACCGCGACGCGTACTATGGCAGAAATCATGATCAGTCTGCGTCATTATCCGAGCGATGCTGACAAAGATAAATTGAAAAAGGTGGCTGCTGAGGCCACTACTTCCGCCAACGAGAAAACCATTGCTCAGGCACTGTTGAATCTTGATCACAAGCCTGCCGAAGCGGACAAACCCAAGCTGGAGGCGATTACAAAAGATGCTGCCACACCCGCTGCAGTGAAAAGCCTGGCGAGCATCTTGCTAAGTCTGAATCATAAGCCGACCGGCGCGGATACCGAAAAGTTGAAGCAAATAGCAAAGTAGTTCACACCGGCGCAATGCCCGTTGGTTATTGTGCCGCATGTGGCATTCGTCCGGTGCAATGCGCTATGCCCTTCGACTGTGCTCAGGACAGGCTTATTGCACGCGAGTTGCCCCGTCAATTTGCTGCGTTGCGCAAAGTCATACAGCGTTTCGCTGACCAACAATCCTATTGGGGAAATGATGCCGGCAGGGCGTTTATCAATCAAGGCTGAACACATTGATTTATCATGTAGGGCGGAAGCCTCCTTGCGGGGCGTTCCGCCGCAATTCAAAAAACATTCGGCGGAACCGCGATGCGTTCCGCCCTACGCGAGCTGAATGCATTGAACCCGCCACTGCTAACAGTTTCCGAGGCGCCTCGCTACAAGGACTTCCTTTGTTGATCGTGCCCCCGCCGTTGACGTGACGTTGACTTTGTATGCGCTGTTGCTCTCGACGGACAAGACGCTGCGCGATTTCATTGGAACACCTTGGATGGTGCATTTGGACGTGAAAATGTAGGTGTTGCCTGTTTTAACTACTGGCGAGAACTTACAGCCCTGCTTCGTAAGCGCCTCATTCATCTTCTTCATATCGGAGGTCGGGTCGGTGCAAATCTTGTTTGTCATCTTCAATGGCTTACTGGCTGCCTTGGAGTCTTCGACAGTTCGACTGAATTCCCACATGCCTTGTTGCAACGCCGGCAAGTCGTCGGCGATCGCAATGCATGGAAATGCGGTGACGCAAAGGAGCGCAACTGCTTTCGACCAACGGTTCAGATGCATAGAGCCTCCTCGTGCATTGTGGAGCCTAACGTGTGATAGACGGTAATAACGCCATATATTCTGAAGTGGCTTGCCATATAAGCTGGTGCTTCACTGATACTTCCTTGGCTCAAAGTACCATGCGGATGCTAACACGGCAACGGCCCCGATATAAGCGATGCTGGTTGGTTTTCACTCCTTCCCCCTTGCGAGGGGGCAAATGGGGATGGAGGTAGAAGTGTGAAGTGTCAGCCGAGTTTCTATCCCCTCCCTAACCCTCCCCCTGCAAGGGGGAGGAGACATCGCTCTTAATGGATTGTTATGGTTGGACTCAGCCTACGCGCTAATCGCTTCAGCGCATTTCGGCCCGCTCGGCACCGCATGAAAGGGCTCAGCGCCCCAGCACCTTTACCTGCGGCACAATGCCAATCTGTGTTGCCGTTTTCCCCAATGCCTTGTCGAAGGTGGCAAATGCGTCGTCTCCGGCGCTCAACGCAAGGTGCAGCGCGTCACCGAAATCCATGCCTGCTTCGTACCAATTCACTGCATGGCAAATCGCCTCGAATGATTTGGGCTTGAAGTTGGGCATGCCCATCAGCGCTCGCAAGGCTTGTACTACTTCTTCGCGCGTGCAGTCATAGGATTCCAGCACCCACACCAGTTCAAGCAGTACGGACGGCGGTGCAGTGTAATCGCTGGGGCGCGCCAGCAAGTCGCGGGCCAGTTTGAACTGGACGGGATCGTCGTTCAGCAGGAAACGCGCAAGGATGTTGGTGTCGAGCGCAATCATGAGCGGGTGGCGTCATCCCGCGCCTTTAATGTTTTGCCGATGCGGGCGCGGATTTTTGCTTCGCTCATGCCTTTCCGTCCACGCTTTGCCAGCAGCCCGGCGGCATCGGCGACGGTAGTGCGAGGGAACATCGGCAGTGGGGTCAGGCGGAGTTCATCGCCAACAAAAGAAACTGCGAATTCGGTGCCGACAATCAGATGGTGGGCTTTGCGAATTTCCTTGGGGATGACGAGCTGTCCCTTGGTAGAGAGTTTTACGGTTTCCACGGTAATCTCCTGTGCTGGTAAGGCGAGCCATCTTACCGCATTTCTTGTGATGCGTCACTTCATCCAGAAATCAGATTCGCACATCGTATTCCACTCATTACCGCGCCTTCCAGCGTGGCCGGATAATCGCCCGCCGTGTATTCACCTGCCAGCAGCAGGCGGGGCAGCGAGTGTAGCCCGGATGGAATGCAATGGAATCCGGGGCACTCTCGGGTACGCTAACTGTTTCCCGGATTCCGCTTCGCTTCATCCGGGCTACGGGACTACGGGACTTCATTCAGAAATCAGATTCGCACACCGTATTCCGCTCATCACCGCGCCCTCCAGCGTGGCGGGATAATCGCCCGCCGTGTAGTCGCCCGCCAGCAGCAGGCGGGGAAGGGCAGTCTGTTGAGATGGACGTTGCAGGTTGGGTGCGCAGCAAAACGTGGCGCGTTTTTCGGCGATGACCTTGAACCATGCCGGTGTCTCCGTGATACCGAATTCTTCACTTAGTTCGGCGATCACTTTTTGCGCCAGTTCATCCTGGGACAATTCCTGATGGATGCCTTCCGCGCTGATCACGGCGGCGAGCAGGCCGTGCTGGCCGCTGATGCGTCCCTTGTCGAACAGCCACTGGCTGTAGCGTTGATGCATGCCGAGCATGGGGTGAGGTAAGCGCACCGTAGCCGGGTATTGCAGATACACCGTGTAGATCGGCTGATGCTGCAAGGCTTCGATTTGCGCGACGACATTTTCCAATGAGGTAATCGGACGCAGCAGCTTGGCGGCCACTACAGGCGGTGCGGCGCAGATGACGTGGCTGAATTGTGACGTACCTTTGACCGTGGTTATTTCCATTCCATTTTTAGCCGGGCGCAGTGCTTCCACGCCGCAAGAGGCATACACCTTGCCGCCATGCTGCTCGACATGGTTTGCGGCGCGTTGAGGGAATAGCGCGGTGAAGTTGATGCGCGGCAGCAGCATGTCGCTGTCGGCGCGCGACCGGTTCAGCGCATCGCGCAGCACGTTGAGCAGCACTTGCGCGGAAGCCTTGTGGATCGGAGTGTTCAGTGAGGCGATGCACAGCGGCTCCCAGAGCTTATGGGTCAGGTCGGCATCCTGGCCGTGTTGCGCGAGTAATTCTGCAACGGTCATGTCGTTGCTCTCTCCCTTTCCCTCTTCCCCAACCCCTCTCCCATGAATGTGAGAGGGGAGAATGAAATTCATGCGGCGCATCGCGAGCATGAAGCGCACGGCTTTCAGGCGTGCGCTGAAAGACAAACCTTGCGCGGTCAGCAGGCCTGCTAACAGATACAGCGGCGCAGGCAGGCGTGGCGCCTTGAGCGAGAAATTGCGATGCAATTCGAGTTGCAGCGGCAGGCGCAGGAAATCTTGTTCGATATTGCCGCCGACCTGTTCGATCATGCGCAGCGTCTGGCGATAGCAGCCTAGCAGCAGGTGCTGGCCGTTATCCAGTTGGGTGTCTTGATACATCACGCCGTGCGCACGTCCGCCGAGCTGCCGGGCGCTTTCAAAAACGGTGACGGGGATACCGCGCCCGGCCAATGCGACTGCGGCAGCCATGCCGGCGTAGCCACCGCCGATGATGGCAATGTTTAACCCCTCCCGGCCTCCCCTTGTCAGGGGAGGTGAACAGCGTCCACCCTTGTCGGGAAGGGGCACGGCTCCTCCCCTACTCCTCCCCTGACAAGGGGAGGCCGGGAGGGGTTGGGGAGGTTGGGAGGGGTTAAGGGTTAGTTTTTTATCCAAGTCTTCCAAGCCAGCCACAGTTTGCGTAGCGGTGTCAGTGAGATGCGTTCTTTCAGCACGTGGCAGCTGCTGGCGACCACTTCATCCAGCGTTGCGCGGTAGATCGCCGCCATGATCAGGCCGGTGCGCTGTGTCTTGCGATCCGCTGCGGGGAGATGATCGAATGCTTGCTGATAGTAGCGCTGCGCACGTTCGATCTGGAACAGCATCAGCTTTTGGAAATTTTCTGTTTCTTTCGAATTTAGAATGTCTGCCGCTGTCACGCTGAACTGCTGCAGTTCATCCAGAGGCAGATAGATGCGGTTGCGCCGCGCGTCTTCGCCGACATCGCGGATGATGTTGGTGAGCTGGAACGCGATGCCGAGGTCGTGCGCGTATTTCAGCGTGCGGCGGTCGCTGTAGCCGAATATTTCCGCCGACAGCAGCCCAACCACCGATGCAACGCGGTAGCAATATAGTTGCAGCGACTTGAAATCTGGATAGCGCGTATGGTCAAGATCCATCTCCATGCCGTCGATGATTTCCAGCAGGTGTTCCTGTGCCAGATTGAATTGCTGCACCACCGGAACCAGCGCTATGGCCACCGGATGCTGCGGCTTGCCGCCATAGATCTCCGCCACCTGCGCACGCCACCAGTTGAGCGTGGTGCGTGCCACTTGTTCGTCGGAACATTCGTCCACCACATCATCCACCTCGCGGCAGAAGGCATACAGCGCAGTGATGGCGCGGCGTTTGTCCGCTGGCAGGAACATGAAGCTGTAGTAGAAACTGGAGCCGCTGGCGGCGGCTTTGTCCTGGCAGTATTGATCTGGATCCATGTCGGTTTTCAAATAAATTCGAAGTGCTTGAACCCCTCCAAACCTCCCCTTATCAGGGGAGGCCACGTGATCTCTTCCCCTCGCACCCTCCCTGACAAGGGAGGGCTGGGGTGGGTTGGGAGGCCGGGAGGGGTTAGGTTTTAAAAAGGCGCACTTTTCGCCAGCATGATAACCCAGTCGAATGGGCGCAACACCGGGCGGTAGCGGAACATGTCGTACTGCGCGCTTTCCAGTTTGTCGAGGATGCGCAAGCCGCCCGCGATGATCATGCGCATCTCCAGTCCGATGCGCCCGGTGAGTATGCTGCCCAGCGGTGCGCCGGCCATCATCATGGTGCGTGCGCGATCCACCTGGAACTGCATCAGCTTGCGCCACGCGTCATCTGTGATGCCTTGTGCGATCTGCGCTTCGTTCACACCGTATTGCGCCATTTCATCCAGCGGCAGATAGATGCGGCCGATGGCGTAGTCTTTCGTGACATCCTGCCAGAAGTTGATGAGCTGCAAGCTGGTGCAGATGGCATCCGAATAAACAATATTCTGCGGCGTGGCTTCATGGTAGAGATGCAGCAGCAAGTTGCCGACCGGATTGGCCGAGCAGCGGCAGTAGGCTAGCAGTTCGTCGAAACTGGCGTAACGTTTCTTCACCACGTCCTGCGAGAACGCATCGAGAAGATCATGGAACGGCTGCAATGGCAGCGCGTGATGCCGTATCTCTGCGCCGAGGCTGATGAACAGCGGGGTGAGCGGTGTTGTATCGTCTGCGATACGCGCCAATTCTGCGCGGAATTCGTAGAGCCGTTCCAGACGTTCCTGGTCTGGCATATCGCCTTCATCGGCGATATCGTCCGCCATGCGGGCGAAATGGTAGATCGCCGCAACCGGCTTGCGCAGCCGCTTGGGCAGCAAGATCGAGGCGACCGGGAAATTCTCATAATGGTCAACTGGCATTTTGGAACCTCCATGAACAAAGATTTCCAAACGTTTCAAGTTACAGCAGGTCGTTGCGGTGCAGCATGAACACGAACTGATCGCCGGCGCTCACGTCCAGCCAGGTGAACGGCAGGTCTGGGTAAGCCGCTTCCAGCACCTCGCGGTTATGGCCGATCTCTACTATCAACACGCCGTTATCGGTGAGGTGTTGCGCGGCTTCCTTGAGGATGATGCGCGTGGCGTCCAGCCCGTCATGGCCGCTGCCCAGTGCCAGCTTCGGTTCGTGCAGATGTTCCTGCGGCAGCGCGGCGACCGATTCGGCATCGACATAGGGCGGGTTGCTGATGATGATGTCGTATTTCCGGCTGTCAAGCTTGGCGAACAGATCCGACTCGATCAGGCTCACGCGGTCTTGCAGATGGTAATCGGCGACGTTGCGTTCCGCGACGGCCAGTGCGTCCGGCGACAAGTCCGCCGCATCCACGCTGGCATGAGGAAATGCATGTGCGGCGAGGATGGCGAGGCAGCCGCTGCCGGTGCACAGATCCAATACCTTGACTATCTCGTCCGGCCTGGCGATCCACGGGCTGAGTTGCTCGTGCAGTAACTCGGCGATGAACGAGCGCGGCACGATGACCCGTTCATCCACATAAAAACTGAACTCGCCCAGCCACGCCTGGTGGGTCAAATAGGCCGCCGGGATGCGCTGCTCGGCGCGCCGCCGGAGGATGCTCCATACTTCGACACGCTCGGTATCGGTCAGGCGTGCATCGAGAAACGGTTCAAGTTTGTCCAGCGGCAGATGCAGCGTGTGCAGGATCAGGTAGGTGGCTTCGTCATAGGCATCACTGCTGCCATGGCCAAAGAACAATCCGGCTTCATTGAAACGGCTCACCGCAAACCTCAAATAATCGCGCACGGTGATCAGTGTTTCGGATGCTTCAAAAAAATAGGCGCTCATGTGTTTAACAGGATTTCCAGCGTGCGCTGATAAGTGAGCTTGAGCGGCTCGATGTCGGCCACGGCTACGCATTCGTTCAGCTTGTGGATCGTGGCGTTCAACGGCCCGAACTCGACGACTTGCGGACAGATGCCGGCGATGAAGCGGCCGTCCGAGGTGCCGCCGGTGGTGGAAAGTTCCGGCGTGATGCCGTAACACTGCTCGATCGCACGGCTGATCGCGGCCACCAGGCTGCCCTTGGCGGTGAGATACGGTTTGCCGGACAACTCCCACTTCAAGTCGTAAGTCACGCCGTGCTTGTCCAGGATCGCATGCACCTTGTCTTTCAGATCCTGCTCGGTGCTGGCGGTGGAGAAACGGAAGTTGAACAGGATCTCGACCGTGCCGGGGACGACATTGGTTGCGCCGGTGCCGCCGTTGATGTTGGAGATCTGCCAGGAGGTCGGCGGAAAATATTCGTTGCCATCATCCCAGGTGGTGGCGGCGAGTTCGGCGATCGCCGGTGCGACCATGTGGATCGGATTCTTCACCAGGTGCGGATAGGCAATGTGGCCCTGGATTCCTTTGGCGGTCAGCGTGCCGGACAGCGAGCCGCGCCGTCCGTTCTTGATCATGTCGCCGACCAGCTTGTTCGAGGTGGGTTCGCCGACGATGCAATAATCCATCGTTTCGCCGCGTGCCCGCAGGGCTTCAACCACGCGCACCGTGCCGTCCACCGCCACACCCTCTTCGTCGGAGGTGATCAGCAGGGCGATCGAGCCATTGTGATCCGGGTGCTGCGCGATGAACGCTTCGATGGCGGTGATGAACGCCGCGATGGAGGTCTTCATGTCTGCCGCTCCGCGCCCGTATAGCAGGCCATCGCGTATCGTCGGCTCGAACGGCGGGCTGAGCCAGTTCTCCACCGGTCCGGTGGGTACCACATCGGTGTGCCCGGCGAACACCACGATGGGACCGCTCGTACCGCGCCGCGCCCAGAAATTATCCACGTTGCCGAAACGCATCCGCTCGATGTTGAAACCGAGCTTGTTCAACCGTTCGATCAGAATGTCCTGGCACCCTGCGTCATCGGGAGTGAGTGAGCGGCGCGCGATCAGGGCTTTGGCGAGTTGCAGAGTATCGGGCATGATGGGAATCAGGGATGCAGATTGAAAATCTTTGAATAAGCCAACCCGTCAAAGGCAGAGGTTCTCAACTTCATTTGGGCTCGTCCAGATTGAGCTTGATGCCGCTGAAATCGGACTTCGGTGATGCTGATGCCGGCGCAGGCCGGTTGGGGTCGAATACCGGTACTTTCTGGGTGTTGGTGCGCTCGGAGAAATCAAGCAGGGAAGACAGATTGCTTGCGGAATCGGCATTGCGCAACGCTTCTTCCTTGGTGATCTGCCCCGACTTGAACAGTTTGTAAAGAGCCTGCTCGAAGGTTTGCGAGCCCGCGGATACGCTCTTCTCGATCGCATCACGGATCTTGTCGATATCGTCGTTCTTGATCAGATCGGCTATCAGCGAAGTGTTCAGCAGGATTTCCACGGCGGGAATCTGCTTGCCCTGCACATTGCGTACCAGGCGTTGCGAGATCACGGCGCGCAGGCACATCGACAGATCGGCCAAAACGCTCCTGCGCGACTCATAAGGGAAGAAATTAACGATACGATTCAGCGCGTGATAGCTGTTGTTGGCATGCAGAGTGGCCAGGCACAGGTGTCCGGTCTGGGCAAATATCAGCGCGTATCGGAGTGTCTCCTGGTCACGCACCTCTCCTATCATCAGCACGTCTGGCGCTTCGCGCATACCGTTGATCAATGCATCTTCATACGACTTGGTGTCGGTACCGATTTCGCGCTGGTTGACGATGCACTTGTTGTGGTGAAACAAATACTCGAGCGGGTCTTCTATAGTCAGGATGTGGCCGCTGCGCTCGGTGTTGCGATACTGGATCATCGAGGCGAGCGTTGTCGATTTTCCGGATCCAGTCGCGCCGACCACGAGTACCAGCCCGCGCTTTTCCATAATCAGTTTGTTTAGTATCTCGGGCAGGTTCAGTTCGGTGGCGCCTAACACCTGGGTTTTGATGCAGCGAATCACGCAGCTGATGGAGCCGCGCTGTTTGAAGACATTGACACGAAAATTGCCGATGTTGTCCACCCGCAGCGAAAAGTTCATTTCCATGTTGGCTTCGAACTCGGGGATCCGTTTTGGGCCCATCAATTCATAGGTGATGCGCTTGACAAGTTCACCGTCCAGTATCTGCGCGTTGACCGGCATCACCACGCCTTCGATCTTGATGTTGGCCGGTGCGCCAACCGAGAAAAAAAGATCGGAAGCCTGTTTTTCGGCAGCCAGTTGCAGCAATGGTGTGACGATCATGGTTTCTCCCTGGTTTGTAGGGTGGGCACGATCTTGTGCCCACGCGGGTTAATACAGCGTGGGCATGAAACCCATGCCCACCCTAACGTCTAGCGACTCAGATACCTCTCAGCAATTCGTTGATACCCACCTTGGACAAAGTCTTGGCGTCCACTTTCTTTACGATCACTGCGCAATACAGGCTATAGCTGCCGTCCCTGGAAGGCAAGCTGCCGCTGACTACGACCGAGCCTGCGGGTACGCGACCGTAGCTGACCTCTCCGGTTTCCCTGTCGAATATCCTGGTGCTTTGACCGATGAACACCCCCATCGAGATCACCACGTTGTCCTCCAGGATCACCCCTTCCACGATTTCCGAACGCGCGCCGACGAAACAGTTGTCGCCGATGATGGTCGGATTGGCCTGCACCGGCTCCAGCACGCCGCCGATGCCGACGCCGCCGCTCAGGTGCACATTCTTGCCGATCTGCGCGCAGGAGCCAACCGTCGCCCAGGTGTCCACCATGGTGCCTTCATCGACATACGCCCCGATGTTCACATAAGAAGGCATCAGCACCACGTTCCTGGCAATAAACGCGCCTTTGCGCGCCGCAGCCGGAGGCACGACGCGGAAGCCGCCTTCGCGGAAATCCCGGCTGTTGTAATCGGCGAATTTAGACGGCACCTTGTCGTAGTAGTTGGTGAAGCCGCCCTTGATGAAGGCGTTGTCTTCCAGGCGGAACGACAACAGCACGGCCTTTTTCAGCCATTGGTGTGTCACCCATTCTCCATCGAGCTTTTCCGCGACGCGCAACTTGCCCTCGTCAAGCTGTGTGATCACGCTATCGACTGCCTCCTTGAGTTGCGCATCAGCATTGTGCGGCGTGATGTCGGTGCGGCGCTCGAAGGCCTGTTCGATGATTTTCTGCAATTGATCCATGATGATTTCCTAAAACAAAGTTGGTAGTCGTTAGTCGCTAGTCGTTAGTTGGTGTGGTCCGCTACGCGGTTTTGTTTTAACTATTGACTAGCGACTAACGACTATCGACTGAATTTGACGATTCGTTGCGCGGCTTCCACGGTTTCTGCGACATTCGCGACCAGGGCCAGGCGCACAAAATTCTCACCGGGGTTCACGCCTTGGGCGGTACGTGCAAGATAACTGCCCGGCAACACGGCCACATTATAGTCGCGATACAGGGCTTGCGCGAAGGCGGCATCGGCGACCGGTGTCCTTATCCACAGATAAAAGCCGGCATCCGGCCGTACGACCGGCAGCACCGGTTCGAGTATCTCGATCACCCTGGCGAATTTCTCGGCATACAGGCGGCGATTTTCCGCGACGTGCGCTTCATCATTCCATGCGGCGATGCTGGCGGCCTGTATCGCCGGATTCATCGCCGAACCGTGATAAGTGCGATACAGCGTGAATTTTTCAATCACCCTGGCATCGCCCGCGACAAAGCCGGAGCGCATCCCCGGCACATTGGAGCGTTTCGACAGACTGGAGAACACCACCAGATTGCGGTAGTCGCTGCGTCCCAGCCGTCGTGCGGCTTGCAGCGCGCCCAGCGGGGGGCGTCCGCGAATGGGCTTGGTCGTGCCAAGTTCATTTGAAGCGGCCGCCGTATCCATCTCCGGGGTCACATCCCCGCTACGCGGGGCTCCTGTTCTGCCCTGCGATGGCGCATCAAAATAGATCTCCGAATAGCATTCGTCCGAAGCGATCACGAAGCCATGGCGGTCGGACATCTCGAACAGGGTTTTCCATTCCTCCAGCGGCATCACGCGTCCGGACGGATTGCCCGGCGAGCAGACATAGACAAGTTGGGTGCGCTGCCAGACATCATCCGGCAGTTGCGCGAAGTTCAGCGCGTAGTTGTCTTCCGGCAGTGTGTTGAGGAAGCAGGGTGTGGCTCCTGCCAGAAACGCCGCGCCTTCGTAGATCTGGTAAAACGGATTGGGGCAGACCACGACTGGATCATTCCTGTTTCGATCCACCACTGCCTGGGCAAAGGCGAACAGCGCCTCGCGGCTGCCGTTCACCGGCAGGACCTGGGTCCTGGGATCTGGCGCTGGAATGCCATAGCGCAAGGCCAGCCAGTTGGCAATGGTGTTGCGCAGCGCGTCGCTGCCGGCGGTTGTGGGATAATTCGCCAGCCCATCGAGATTGGCAGTCAGCGCATCGCGGATGAATTGCGGTGTGGCGTGTTTCGGTTCGCCGATGGACAGGCTGATGGCGCGATAGTCCGGGTTGGGCTGCACTTCGCGAAACAGCGCGGCGAGTTTCTGAAACGGGTAGGGCTGTAAACGATTGAGATCGGGATTCATTTATTGATGGCCTTCGCCGAAATGACGGAATCGTAAAGTGTCGTGATTATAAGGGTGTAGCCAGTGCCATCAAAACAAAATGTATTGCCGATAGCCGGCATCCTGAGCGGCGCGCTGGTGTGGGGGCTGATCTGGTACCCCTACCGCATGCTTCAGGAAGCGGGCATATCCGGCCCGCTGGCGACACTGGTCACCTATCTGCTGGCGATGCTGTGCGGCGCGTTCATTCTGCCGCGCGTGTGGCACGAACTGTCCAGGGCAGGCTGGTGGGCGGTTGCCCTGGTGTTGAGCGCGGGCTGGTCGAACTTCGGCTATGTGCTGGCAGTGCTGAACGGCGAGGTGATGCGCGTGCTGCTGCTGTTCTACCTTGCGCCGCTGTGGACGATATTGTTTTCCTACTGGCTGCTCGGTGAGCGGCTCAATCGTTACGGCTATCTGGTCATTGCGCTGTCCCTTGGCGGCGCGGCCATCATACTGTGGGAGCCGCAACTCGGATTGCCGCTGCCGCAAAATCTTTCCGAATGGATAGGGCTGACGGCGGGCATGAGTTTCGCGCTGTCAAATGTGGTGTCGCGGCGCGCCGCGCATTTGAGCGTGACGGCGAAGTCCAGCAGCGTGCTGTTCGGCACAGCCTTGCTGACCGCACCGCTGTTGTGGTGGCAAGGCGGATTGACGGACCAGTTGCTGGCGATCGGGGCGCTATCATGGCTGATACTCGCGTTGCTAGGCATCGTGCTGTGTGCCACCAGCTTCGCGGTGCAGCATGGTCTTTCCCGTCTGGCAGCCAATCGCGTGATCATCCTGTTCCTGTTCGAACTGGTGTTTGCCGCCATCGCGTCCTATTTTTTGGCGGGTGAAGCGATGCAGTTGCGCGACTGGATGGGCGCGACGCTGATCGTTTCGGCCAGTTTGTTGTCGGGGCGGTTGCATGAGCCCGAAAAAATCAAACAGCATCTATCAGTCTGTTGAATTTATCAACTCGCGTCGAAAAATGAACATTTTTGGGGGTGCTTCTACCCTTCACCAGTTACTAAAAATCGCTTGTAGCGCGTTCTGAGAGGTCGATATTTTTGGTAACTCTGTAAGGCCGATAAATTCA
>DATBWQ010000158.1:0-31990 GCA_036514695.1 Gallionella sp.
GCTGACAGTAACTGGCTTGGCTGTACCAGCATTCTTGTCGGCGAACACGCCGCTGCCGACGCCTCCCAAAGTGACAGCGTCCGCACCCAGGACCGTGATCGCTGCGCTGCCAGTCAAGGTGGCGGCAGTGGCGGTGTCATACACTTTGTTCGCTGCAGTCACGCCGGTGATGGCGAGAGTGGCAACGGTGATGTTGGCGCTCAATCCAGTCGGCTGTATTAAGGTGTAGTTGCCTGCATCAACACCGCTGAGGGTGTAGCCGCCGACGGTCACCGCTTTACCGGTGCCGACGTTCTTGTCGGCAAAGACACCCGTACCGGCACCCAAGGTGACGGCATCGGTGCCCAACGGGGTGATCGTTGCTCCGCTTAAGCTGGCGGCAGCGGTGGCGTCATAAACCTTGTTCGCTGCAACTGCGCCGGTGACTGCAAGGCTGGCAGCGGTGATGTTGGCTGTCACGCCGACTGGTTGTATCAGGATGTAGTTGGCCGCATCGGTACCGCTGATGCTGTAACCGCCGACGGTCACCGCTTTGCCGGTGCCGACGTTCTTGTCGGCGAACACGCCGCTGCCTACCCCGCCCAGGGTGACAGCGTCCGTACCCAGAACCGTGATCGATGCGCTGCCAGTCAAGGCTGCCGCAGTGGAGGTGTCATACACTTTGTCCGCTGCGGTCACGCCGGTGATGGCGAGATTGGCAGCGGTGATGTTGGCGGTCACGCCGACTGGTTGTATCAGGAGGTAGTTGGCCGCATCGGTACCGCTGATGGTGTAGCCGCCGACGGTCACCGCTTTACCGGTGCCGACATTCTTGTCGGCGAACACGCCAACGCCAACGCCGCCCAGGGTGACAGCGTCCGTACCCAGGACCGTGATCGATGCGCTGCCAGTCAAGGTGGCGGCAGTGGCGGTGTCATACACTTTGTCCGCTGCGGTCACGCCGGTGATGGCGAGAGTGGCAACGGTGATATTGGCGGTCAATCCAGTCGGCTGTATCAGGATGTAGTTGCCTGCATCGGTACCGCTGAGGGTGTAGCCGCCGACGGTCACCGCTTTGCCGGTGCCGACGTTCTTGTCGGCAAAGACACCCGTACCGGCACTCAAGGTGACGGCATCGGTGCCCAACGGGGTGATCGTTGCTCCGCTTAAGCTGGCGGCAGCGGTGGCGTCATACACCTTGTTCGCTGCAACTGCGCCGGTGACTGCAAGGCTGGCAGCGGTGATGTTGGCTGTCACGCCGACTGGTTGTATCAGGATGTAGTTGGCCGCGTCGGTACCGCTGATGCTGTAGCCGCCGACGGTCACCGCTTTGCCGGTGCCGACGTTCTTGTCGGCGAACACGCCGCTGCCTACCCCACCCAGGGTGACAGCGTCCGTACCCAGGACCGTGATCGCTGCGCTGCCAGTCAAGGCTGCCGCAGTGGCGGTGTCATACACTTTGTCCGCTGCGGTCACGCCGGTGATGGCGAGGCTCGCTGCGGTGATGGACAGCGAACCGGTATTCGCATAACTAATGGTGTACCCAATACTTGATGCTGCGCCTGTAGCACTAATGGCGTAGACGCCAACATCCTTGCCTGCTACTCGGCTGAGTGTCGGGGAGGTTGATACTGTCGTGTCGCCATCAATCAGCCCACCCAAGGTATAAGTCAACGCGGGATCCGCACCGGTACTGTTGTATACCTTGCTGGTGCTGACAGTAGTGATCGTCAGGGTCGGCTGAATCCGGAAATATATCCGGTTACCGGAAGCCAGCGGGTCGCTGGCATCATCCACGTTGTAACTCTTTGCCGTTTCAACCAGCCCACCGCGAGCCGTGCCGGTCGGATTGCCGGTGTAGATGCGCCAGGCACCGCCAACGCCGGTGGTGATTGCGACATTGCCCGAGTTGATGAAATTACCGCCGCTGCCAGTGGGATTCGGTACGGAAGCGACATCCGCAACCAGCGTGACTGCATTGGGGCTGGTATTGGTCGTAGCTATGGCAGCAGTGGTCAGCGTCAGGTTTCCGGTTTGTGTGCGCACATCCACTAGGCCGGTGGCATTGATGCCCGCAACAGTGAGTGCGATCGAGTTGATAACAGAAACATTCGCACCGCTGGTTACTTTAACTGTGCCAATATTGTTAGCTATATTGTTGAGCGTCGCATCGCCTGCGCCAGTGGCGAGTGTGAGCGTCCCGACTATAGCCGTCACAGCACCAGTCGCGCTGACACTACCCGCTGTCAGTGTCGTCGCTGCGCCGAATGTCGTCGCACCGCCGTAGGTCTGTGCACCGCTGGTACTAGCCACACCGCCGTTAATGGTCAATGCTGTTCCTGCCGCCCCGGTGAGAGATGCAAGTGCCGTGCTATTTCCAATGGTTCCACCCAGCGTGACGGCACCCCCGCCAAGAACATTAAGCGCGAAAGCCCCATTGATGGTACCGGTGCTGGAAAGAGTGCTCCCGGCGCCGACTACGATATTACTATCGCTGCCGAGCGTGACCGGTCCGCTAAAGGTCGCGGCCGTCAACGAGCTGTTGGTCAACGCACCAGCCATGCCGCCAACACCCATACCGTTCAGTATCAGTGCTTCCGCCGTGCCCAGCGTGAATCCGTTCAGGTCGAGCGTTGCACCAGTGGTAACGCTGGTGCCAGCAGCAGCGGTGCCAAGGGCTGAAATGCTACCGAGTTTGAGCGTACCTGCGCTGATCGTGGTCGACCCTGTATAGGTGTTCGCACCCGACAGCGTAACCGTGCCGGTCGTGGTCTTGGTCAACGGAACAGCGCCTGCCAGGATCGCGCTGATCGTGCCGTTAGACACGGTGTAACCCGTGCTCGTCAGCACCCCGGTCGTGCCGGTGATGCTGCCGTTGGTCAGCGTGACCGCGCCAACAGTATCAGAGACGTTGCCTATGTTAAATGTACCGCCGTTCACCGTCACCGCACCCGAGGACAATGCGTTGGCGATCCCTTCAGTCAAGGTGCCGTCATTCACTGTGGTCAAACCGGTATACAGGTTCGCACCGGTCAGCGTCAGCGTGCCCGCACCGAGCTTGGTCAGCGCGCCTGTCGTGTTGGCAGCCGCACCCGACATCGTGAGCGTCGTGCCCGCGACGCTCACGTCTATTGAAGACGTGGTGGCCGCAGTCAATGTATAGGCACGATTCGTCGTGGCGGTCGCACCGGTGTATTGCAAGGTACCCCCGCCCAGCACCAGGTTCGTGGCAACGTTGGTCGCCGCGCCGAGGTTCCCCGCGACACCGCCGTTGCCTATCGTTCCCACACTCAGGATACCTGCATTGATCGTGGTGATGCCGGTATAGGTGTTCACACCTGACAGCGTCACCGTGCCAGCAGTGGTCTTGGTCAACGGGACAGCGCCTGCCAAGATCGCACTGACCGTGCCGTTCTGCATGGTGTAGGAAGTGCCGGTCAGCACCCCGGTCGTACCAGTGATGCTGCCATTGGTCAATGTGACCGCACCTACTGAATCAGTGACGCCGCCAATATTAAATATACCGCCGTTCACCGTAACTGCACCCGTGGAAATGGCGTTCAACAACGCTTCAGTCAGGGTACCCGCATTGATTGTTGTTGTGCCCGTGTAGGTATTAGTGGAATTCAGTGTCAGCGTCCCGCTGCCACTCTTGGTTAAGGCGCTAGTGCCATTTATGACGGAAGTGTTAACCGCGAGGTTTCCGACAGTAAATACCCTGCCTTCAGCGCTGGTTGCAAAGCTTATCAAGTCAGTGGCGCGTCCGGTGATAATGTTGCTACCCGATACGGAGAGTACGTTGCCGCTTGATACAAGCAGGGTCTTAGCCGCACCTGCATTTCCGATCGTGAAGGTATTGCCACCAGATTGAAGGAGTGAATTGACCGTTCTATTTGCATTGGCATTTGCTGCAGCATTGACTAACCAATTAACGCCAGCCGCGTAAGTAGCCGTCTGCTCGGTAGCCGAAACGAGCAGACGGACTCCGGTGTTATTGGCACCTGTATCGTAAGTGACAAAATTAGTCCCTGAGCCGCCTGCAGAGGTATCGCCGATGGCGGCGATCATGACGGGTGCCGTGGTCGTATTCAATGCGCCCGCGCCCACAAGTTGGCCATTGACCGTTGTCGGCGCGGCCGTAAACCGAATATTGGCCGTACCCGCAGAGGGAGCCAAATTGTTGGTTTGGCCCACCCCCCTGAACAAGACCGTCGCTCCAGTGGAGCGGTTCAAACTTGCAAAGGTCAATATCGTAGATCCGCCCGTGCCGGAATTGACCGTAACGGTTGAAGCCCCAGATGCAAGCGTCAAGGCGCCAATCGTTTCACTGGCGGCCGTCGCAGCAACGTTGGATCCGCTAAACAACAACTCACCGCCGTTGAGCGTGAGCGCCAAGGTGTCACTGATGCGATTGGTGTTGTTCGCCGCCGCGTTATCCAGCGTCAACATGCCGCCCGAATTGACGGTGAAGGCCGTGCCAGTTGCGGTGCCCGTTCCGCTGAGAGTGTAACCACCTGCATTGATCGTGGTCGCACCGGTGTAAGTGTTAATACCCGAGAGCGTCAATATGCCAATACCATTCTTGGTCAGGCCGCCCAAACCTGCGATAACTCCGCTCGACGTGCTTGCCGCTGACACATCGATGGTGAGACCGGTAGCAGTCGTAATGGTTGTTCCAACGGCTTGCGTCAGCCCGGTGGGGGCAGTGATCGCGATTGCTCCGCCAGAGCTGAGGTTTGCATTGACCGCAACGGCGGCAGCGGCGATCAGATTGATCGCGCCCGTGCCGGTGTTGGTGATAGCCGAATTGACGTTGATATTGCGAACCGCATTCAGCGTGAGACTGTTGGCGCTGTTCCAGCCCACCACATCATTGACGAAGATGTCGCCGTTACCCAGAAGATTGACTGTGCCCTGGCTGCTCAGGATGGTCACACTGGTCGAAGCAAGGTTGGTGTTGAGTGTCGCAGCGGTAATATCGCCACCGCTTGCGGCAATGGTGAAATCAGGAGGGTCAATCAACCAGTTGCCGGATATCCCCTGCGAAGCTTGAGTCGTGATTGTTGCATCGGTGGCGACTTTAACGTATGCCGCAGAAGTTTCGATGAATCCGCCATTCCCTCCGTTTGGCGCAGACGCATCCAGCGTACCGCCCACATAGACTTGTCCGACTTGCATGTCGCCCATCAGAGTAATGACGCCGTTTTGGTTCTGCAAGGTGCGCGCTTCGATGATGCCGGTATTGTTGACCACGGCGGTGCTGAGCGCGTTAGCGGCCTTGGCCGACATATACACCTGTCCGCCGTCGGCCTGTATCAATTGCTTGTTCCCAGCCAGCGCGTCGAGCGAGCCCTGATCTGTTGTGAAAGAAAGCAATGAGCCGTTGTCAAGATTGAGGGTGACTTTGTCGCCTGCGGCGAGCAGGGCTGTACCCAGCGTGGCGGTAATGACGCCTTCGTTGCGCACTTCGGGTGCTAGCAGGGCAATATAGCCGCCTTGTGCAGCAGTGAGCGTTCCTTGGTTGACAACAGACCCAACTCCACCACTGTTGCTGAAGCCGTAATTGCCCGCCATGAAGTCAGCATCGCTGAGGCTCAGTGTGGAAGCAACCAAACCACCCACATTCACTTGTGAGCCCGTACCAAACAACACGCCGTTGGGATTCAGAACAAAGACCTGGCCGTTGGCGCTCAGGCTGCCGAGGATAGAGCTTGGGTCTTGGCCGAGAACGCGGTTGAGGGCAATGGACGATGCGTTGGGTTGGTTGAAGCGTACAGCTTCGTTGCTGCCAATGCTGAAACTTTGCCAGTTGATGGCGAGGTTCTGGGTATTTTGGGTAATGGTGGTGGTCGCCCCGGCTTGGGCGATCGTACCTGCTCCCGTACTGATTTGTCCGCCCGTGGGTTCCGCTTGAGCCAGCGGCATGAGCAGCGCCGTTCCAGAAAGAACCAATAAAGCGATGGCAATTAAATTGCGCCCCAACACAGATTTGCTGGATCCTTTTACATCTTCCATAACAACATCCCCGGCACTAAAAAACTTGGCCGGGGACGGAGCGGAAATTATGATTGGGGTGGCGGGGTATTTAATGGCGCATTTCATAAAATTAAAAAACTATGTCGCGATGCTCATCGTGATGCTGGTAAAATATTTTTTTGGTTATGAATGTAAATTTCAATGCTGGAAAATGGCAGTATTTAATTTACATTCACTTGATTCGACGATCTGCAAATCTTCGATAAGGCTACCCTAAAACAAAATCGTTCATTAATTTAAGCAAGCCTGTAAAAAGTGCTCTGATTACCGCCAAATTCCAACTATCAGATAGAACATACATTAATTATGTAGCACATAACATGCCATCAATAACCAATTGTTTTATAAACCATAAACTCAACGATTAATTACCATTTCCAAGCAGAAGGAAATATTATTTCCTATAATCGGGAAAGTTGGGATTTTTCTACTTTTTTTGTTTGCCTGGATTGCTAGGCTCATCTCACAGTGGAAATACACTCTCTCGTTCAGGCTCACTTGTCATTAGACAAGGCAAACGATAGCTCGGCCAGCGATTGCAGCGTACAATCAATACATGAATATCCTCTTTCCGAGAAACCTGCGACGAAAAGCTTTTGGTAAAACCACAAGCCATTCGACCAAGCTATCAAAAAACGATGTCCAGGTACACCCGCAAGGGGTACGCTGTGGTTGTAAGGGGCTAAAGCCCCAACAACACACGCAGGCTGGTTATGTCCGGGCGCCCAAATGAACGCGCCGATGGCCGAAACTGCCGTCGTGCCCCGCGTCGCCGAAAAGCTTTTGGCCGGGCACCCGAATGAAGAGCATACAACCACGCCCGCGGTGCCCGAGCGGAACGTTTCCGAAGTTCCGCTTCGCGTCAAAGGGTTTCTGGCGTTTGCTGCGGTCGTCATCTATGCAGTGCTTCTCACCACGTTTACTTTCAACAAGAAGGCGGAACTGGTGGACGAGTTTGAACGGTTGCAGAATCTGTACAAGATCGAAGAGCATTTCAGACAAGTGGACGCGACCGCCTTTCACATCGTCATGGCGGTCTTCATGAATTCGGACAAGGATGACCAGATTGCGGCGGTGCAACGTTTTCAGTCCAATTTTGAACTGCTCAAAAGAAAAAACGCCGAACTGGCGTTGAGTTATCCATACGCCAATGTGAACCTTGCAAGAGTCGAGCAGGCATTGGCGCAGGCCACCGCGCATCCTTCCGCAGCGGCATTGGCCATGATGAATTCCGAGTTGCTCAAGGTCAAGATCGAGGTCACCCAGCATATTGAGGAATCGCGGCGTGAGCAAATCGCAACAGCGGAACGTTTCCGCATGCAATGGGATTCGGCAGCGCTTGCCTCGCTGCTGTTCGGATTGATCGGCCTGTTGTTGCTGGGCGCGATCATCGGATTATTCTTTACGCGGCTCACCAACGACCTGCACACGCTGAAGGCCAGGGCACTTGACATCATCAGGGGCGAGCGCAATGTCATGACCCCGGTGACACGCAACGACGAGGTGGGCGAATTGATGCAGGCGGTGAATCAGATGGCGAGTGCCTTGGACGAGCGGGAAAAGGAGTTGGTGATCGCGCGCCAGAAATATTTCCACCAGGAGAAGATGGCCGCAGTCGGCGCGCTGGCTGCCGGAGTGGCCCATGAAATCGGCAATCCCATCGCGGCCATGTCGGGAGTGCTGCAGGAAATGGTCCTCGACCAATCATCGGGGAAGCGCGAAACGGCAGAGGCCAGCAAGCTGGCCATGCTTCAGACCCATATCCACCGGCTTTCAGCGATCACCCGCGAAATATCGGAATTTGCCGCGCCCCAGCCGGTCGAACTCCAGTTGCTTGACCTGAACGGGCTGGTGCGGACTACTGCCGGTCTGATGGGTTATGACAAGAGAATGCGCCGGGTGAACCTGCGGCTCAATCTGGACAACCAGTTGCCGGCAATCTACGGCGTCGCGGACCAACTCACGCAGGTGATCATGAATCTGCTGATCAACGCTGCCGATGCACTGGAGACCGTGGAGGGCCGCGCACAGGAGATCACGCTGAACACCGGGGTGGTCGGCGGGAATGTCCGGCTCACCGTGGCAGACAACGGTTGCGGCATGGCACAGGACACGCTCAACCGTGTGTTCGAGGCTTTCTTCACCACCAAACGCAAAGGCAACGGGCTGGGCTTGTCACTCTGCTATTCCATCATCACCGGGCATGACGGTACGATAGAAATCGATTCGACACCCGGCGAAGGGACGCAAGTGCTGGTGACCCTTCCCGTGCCCGCCGCCGAAGAACTTTTGATGGAACCACCAGACATTCCGCCGGGCAGCCAAACCACGGCAACCAGGCAGCCGGTTATGGCCGGGCACCCGAATCGGGAGGGCGATACGTTATGACATCTCTGCAGGTGTTGGTCGTTGATGATGAACCGGCCATCCGCCAGGTGGTGGCTGCCCAATTGCGCAAGGTGGGACATTCCGTGGAGCAGGCCGGCGACGGCGAGGCCGCCATGGAAAGGCTTGCCAAAGGGGATGTGGATATCGTCCTGTGCGACATCAAGCTGCCCGGCTTGAGCGGCATCGAAGTATTGCGCCAGGCACGCGCTGTCGGCATAGACACGGCATTCATCATGATGACTGCTTTCGCTTCTGTGGATACGGCGATCGAGGCCATCAAGGCAGGTGCGGCCGATTACATGATCAAGCCCCTCAACAACGAGGAGTTGCTGCACCGCCTGACCAAGGTGGGCGACCTGCGCGGACTTCGCGCGGAAAACCGGGTGCTGCGCAGGTTGGTGTTGGGCGTCAACCAGGAAGTGTTCAGCTTCAACTCCCCGGCCATGCGCGAGATGGAACACATGGCGGCCAAGGTATCGCCAACCAACAGCACGGTACTCATCACCGGCGAGAGCGGCACCGGCAAGGGAGTGGTCGCGCGCCTGATCCACCAGCAAAGCCCGCGCGCTGACGGCCCTTTCATCCCGGTCAACTGCGGCGCCATTCCCGAAAACCTGGTGGAAAGCGAATTTTTCGGCCACACCCGGGGTGCCTTCACCGGCGCGGACAAGGTCAGAAAGGGATTGTTCCTGGAAGCGGACGGCGGGACCATTTTCCTGGACGAAATCGGTGAACTGCCTCTCTCTCTGCAAGTGAAGCTGTTGCACGTGATCGAGCAAAAGGAGGTGCGCCCGGTGGGCAGCGAACAGGCGCGGCCGGTAGATGTACGGATCATCGCCGCCACCAATCGTGACTTGGCAGAAATGGTCGCACAGGGAAAATTTCGCGAGGACCTCTACTTCCGGCTCAGCGTCTTTCACATCCACGTCCCGCCTCTGCGGGAGCGGCGTCAGGACCTCTCCGCCCTGGTCAAGTTCCTGCTCCAGCGCAACACACGGCGCATGGGCAGTACCACAACCCAGGTCGTACTCGATCCGGGTGTCGAGGAACTGCTGGTGAATTATGACTGGCCGGGCAATGTCCGTGAACTGGAAAATGTCATCGACCGCGTACTGGTCATGGCAGACAGTGGCCATATCACGCTTGCCGACCTGCCGCCGCAAATCACCAAAATCGCCCTATCTTCCGCACCCGGGATCGGACAGCAGTTTTCCGGCACATTGCGCGAACAGGTAAGGAGATATGAGGTGGACATCATCCTCAGGGCCATTGAAGAGACTGGCGGGGATCGTCGCGCCGCCGCGCAAAAACTCGACATCGGCTTGTCCAGCCTGTACCGCAAGCTGGAAGAATTCGATGGCACCAGGCTGCTGCCGGAAGATCACGACAGCCAGATCGAAAACCGGGCCTGACGATTCCAGCTTTCATTGCCGGCAAGGCAGAGTAAATTTGTTCTCGGCGAAAAATGTAGGGTGGATAAGCGCAGCGCATCCACCTTTTTGAGCTGGCATGGTGGATGCGCTGCGCTTATCCACCCTACTACTGGGTAGCGTGTATCCATGCATACAAACAAGGCGCATGGAGCGCATGCCGGCAAGGGACTTGCTGTTGCAGCCTATGGCCGCTGCTGCTAGAATTGCTCGGCTCGGGCTCATGCCTGCTCACCATCACCTAAAGATATCGTACTGGAGAATGTAACGATGGATGCGAGACACAAACGAACATTTCTGACCGGCATTTGGGTGCTAAGCCTGCTGTCCCCGGCCGCGCAGGCGGACACTGCAGAGGATATGGCGCGCGCGAATATTTTTTACGAAAAACAGCAGTTGGTGGATGCCATTCCGATTTTCATGAAGCTTGCCGAGCAGAACTACCTGCCTGCCCAGGCTCGCCTCGGGGATATAATGGACTATACCGAGGAAGATGAGCAGGCGGTCGGCTGGTATATCATGGCCGCCTTTCAGGGTGATGCAGCCGGAGCATATGGACTGGGTAGAATGTACGGTAGCGGCGAGGGAATCAAAAGAGACTTTGGGCAAGCGTTATACTGGATCAGATTCGCGGCAGAAAAAGATGATTTGAATGCCATAAAGGCGCTGGAATTAGCATACCGGACAGGTGCCGATTCCGGGCTGGAAGTGGCGGTTGACCTCAAGCAAGCGCAATTCTGGGAAGCCAGGAAAATCCCCCTGGAAGCGGCCCGCAAGAAAGCGGACGATGAAAAGATAGCAGCCGCCAGGAAAGTGCTCGAGGAAAAGGCGGCGGCCCGCAAGAAAGCGGACGAGGAGGCGGCTGAAAGGGACAAACAAGGAAAAGCAAAATGATATTGCGAAAAATGAAATTACGAACGGAGACATCAGGATTCCGGGATGCTATACTGAAAATGTTTTTGGCCTTGATGCTGGCATTCGGGGCAGGAAACTCCTATGCTGCGGATATAGCCAATGGCGGCAAGCTTTATGCCAAGCATTGCGCCACGTGCCACGGCGTGAAGGGTGTCAATGTTATGCCCGATGCCCCCAATTTTTCCCGTAGCGAAAGCCTGTTGCGCCCCGATGTGTTTATTCTGGCCGCCATCAAACAAGGAAAAAATGCCATGCCCGCCTATCAGGGAATGTTGAAAGACATGGAGATCCTGGACGTGATCGCCTATTTGCGCACCTTGGAAGAGGGCGGCCCTGTCATGCCTTGAACACGATGAGCGCACCGGCCACCATGTGCGCGCCTCAGGCCCTCCATCACTCATCAACCTGTATTGAACTTATGCATAGATCATCCCTTACCCTGATTTTCGCATTTTGTCTCGCCTGTTTCAGCGTCGCTTGCACTGAATCCAAACCGGACAATGCGCCTCTCCCGCACGTGATCGAAAGGTTTGAAGTAGGCGAATATGTCAATGTCCGCGCGCTCACGATAGAACCCGAAAAGAATGCCCTCTGGGTGGGTACTTCCGTCGGCGTCAACGAGATAGACCTTGCCACTTTCAATGTGCGCAACACCTTTACCCGCGACAGCGGGCTGGCGAACGAATATGTGTTCGGTATCACCGTTGACGCGGAAGGTTACAAGTGGTTCGGCACCAACGCCGGTGGCGTCTCCCGTTACCGTGACGGCACCTGGAAAACCTATTTTCCGATGCACGGGCTGGCCGACTACTGGATCTACACTTTTGCCAGCCAGCGCAACGGGGACTTATGGATAGGCACTTGGGCCGGTGCCAACCGGGTCGACCTGAAAACGATGAAATTCACCACTTACGTGAAGGAATTGATCAACGAGTGGGTATACGGTCTCGACGTGGATAAACAGGACCGCGTATGGTTCGGCACGGAAGGCGGGGTTTCGATGTATGACGGCAAAACCTGGCGTTCCTGGAATCACAAGGACGGAATAGGCGCACCTAACACGGACAACCTGCCCGCCAGCACGAACACCGGACTCGGTACGCGCATGCGCCATGATTTGAGCATGTTATCGGGGGACGGGAAGTACACTTACAATCCCAACTATGTGTTCTGCATCCTGGTGGCAAATGACCAGTCTGTCTGGGCCGGCACCTGGGGCGCGGGGGTGAGCCGCTATGACGGCACCCGTTGGCATAACTACACCACCAGCGATGGCCTGGCGGGAAATATCGTTTACAGTGTCGCCCAGGAACCAAATGGTGTGCTGTGGTTCGGCACCAATGGGGGCGTCAGTCGCTATGACGGAAAAACCTGGCACAACTACACCAAAGAGACCGGACTGCTTGAAAACCATGTCTATGCGCTGGCGGTGGCGCCCAGCGGAGACATCTGGGCCGGTTCCCGGCGCGGCGTGGTCCGTATCGGCCAATGAGTAGTGGGCACCTCTAAAAATTCAGAGTTCGCCCAAATGCAAGGCGCGTAAAAAATTTTGCCGCGCCGCATATGTTTGATATGTAAGCAAGAAATTTTTTACGCAACGCAGCAGTTGGGATGAAATGTGGATTTTTAGAGGTGCCCTAGTATCTTTGACACGACATTAAACAGGTAACAGCACTATAGGGGATGCAAATGCAACTGAATATAAAACTGGTAGCAGCAATCGTGGTCGTTACGGTGGGCGTGGTAGCCGGGATCTACACGATCAGCACGAAGCAGGTAGAACAGCCCAAGCCGGGAACTGCCGGTCAGGCCCCGTCCGTTCAGGGGGCTACTCAAGCAGGAAAAGTCCAGGTGGATCCGAACGCGAAGTTCACTCATTTCCGGGTCGGCAACAGCAATGTCAAGTCGATATTCATTGACGGCAAGATCGCCTGGGTAGGTACCTCTGGCGGCGTGGTCCGCTACGATACCAGCACCGACGAATACCGCATGTTCAACGTAACCAACGGTCTGCTTTCCAATGGCATATTCCATATCGGCAAGGTGGACAATCGCCTGGCTATAGGTACTTATGGCGGTGGCCTGTCCATGTACGACGAGAAACTGGACAAGTGGGAGAACTACAATGTTCCCGATGGCTTGGCGGATGCGTTCGTTTACAAGACGCTGAAGATAAGCAACGGAGATATCTGGATCGCCACATGGTCAGGCGCCAACCGCGTCCGCAGCGGCGATCTGAAGGATCGCTCCAAGTGGGACGTGTATACGGTGGAAAACACCGATGGCGGCCTGCTGAACGACTGGGTATACAGCCTTGAAGAAGGCAAGGACGGCGAGATGTGGTTTGCCACCGAGGGAGGTCTGGTGCGTTTCAAGGATGGCAAGTGGCAGAATTGGACCCACGAAAGGGGTGTAGGTGCGCCGTACGAGAAGGTGAAGAACGATCCACAGTTCGGCTCCGACCCGGCCAAGTTCTCCGAGCATCACGCCAAGCAGAAGATAGAAATGGGGCTGCAAGACACCGGTTCCGCCTTCAATCCTAATTACATCGTCGCCCTGTTGGTAGATCGCGACGGTGTGGTGTGGAGCGGCACCTGGGGCGGCGGATTATCCCGTTTCGACGGGAAGAAATGGAGCCACTACACCATGTCCGACGGCCTGCCTGGCAACCATGTCTTCATGCTGAATGAAGATCCGTCAGGGAAATTGTGGGTCGGAACCAACAACGGGCTGGCCAGCTTCGAAAACGGCAAGTTCAAGGTAATAACCACCGACGACGGACTGTACTCCAACACCGTATTTTCGATGGCGACTGCCGCTGACGGCAGCCTATGGATAGGCAGCTTCGGTGGCGTGACGCATCTGGCCGCGTCCAAATAGAGCACCATACCGGCGCGACCGCGAACCGGATGTAATTCCATTTCTAATTTGAAACAGCATGAATTTCTTCTGTGGGAGCGGCCTCCCGGCCGCGATAAGCTTGATCGCGGCCAGGAGGCCGCTCCCACCAAAGCGCCACTTTTAAACTGAAAATGGAATAATATAAAAGGCGCATGATTTTGTCATGCGCCTTTTGTCTGGTCGACTGATGATCCAATTACGATAAACCTTGAAACCGTAGTTGAACCACGAAGGGCACGAAGAACGCGAAGAAAAACTTTGCACTGCACAGAATACGAGCATCACCATGCCGGTGAGTTTCCAATATCATGCACCTCCATGAAAAATCTTCGTGATCTTCGTGTTCTTCGTGGTGAACTGAGTTTTTCAGGATAAAAAATGATATCTACCCCTGCTCCCTTAGCCACGAATCCTTCAGTGTGACAGTGCGATTGAGCACCAACTTAGTGCCGGGCTTGTGTTCGCGCCGGTCGGTGCAAAAATAGCCGAGCCGCTCGAACTGATAGCGGGTCTCGGGCGCCGCATCCATGACGCATGCCTCGACCCAGCCCTGCGTACTGACCAGTGAATCAGGATTGAGATAGGTGCAGAAGTCTATGTTGTTATCCGCATCCGGTTCCGCCACGCTGAACAGCCGGTCATACAAGCGAATCTCGGCCGCCAGGGCATATGCACAAGACAGCCAGTGGATCACGCCCTTCACCTTGCGCCCAACCGGATTCTTGCCCAGCGTTTCCGGATCGATCGTGCAGCGCAATTCGATCACGTCGCCGTCGCGATCCTTGATCGCCTCATCGCAACGCATGACATAAGAATAGCGCAACCTTACTTCGCCGCCCACGGTGAGGCGTTGCCAACCGTCTGGCGGATTTTCGCTGAAATCGTCCGCCTCGATCCATATCTCCCTGCCGAACGGCACCAGGCGTGCGCCGAATTCCGGGTGCTGCGGATGGAACCCGGCTTCGCGCGATCCGGTCTTCCCTGCCACGAAATTCGTCACCACCACCTTCAGCGGCTTGATCACCGCCATCACGCGCGGGACCCTGGCCTCCAGGTCTTCGCGGATCGCAGATTCGAGCACGGCCATATCCACCGTGTTGTCGCTCTTGGAAACACCGATGCGCCTGGCGAATTCGCGGATGCCTTCCGGCGTGTAGCCGCGCCGGCGCATGCCCACCATCATTGGCATGCGCGGATCGTCCCATCCGCTCACATGCTTTTCGTTCACCAGTTGCAGCAGCTTGCGCTTGCTGGTGATGGTGTAATGCAATTCCAGCCGAGAGAACTCATACTGGCGCGGGTGGCAGGGGATCGTGATGTTATCCAGTACCCAATCGTAGAGCGGCCTATGATCCTCGAATTCCAGCGTGCACAGCGAATGGGTGATGCCCTCCAGCGCGTCCGAGATGCAATGAGTGTAGTCGTACATCGGGTAGATGCACCAAGCATCACCGGTGCGGATGTGATGCGCGCGGCGGATGCGATAGATGACCGGATCGCGCAGATTGATGTTGCCCGATGACATGTCGATCCTGGCGCGCAACACGCGGCTGCCATCGGCAAACTCGCCGGCGCGCATCCGCGCGAACAAGTCGAGATTTTCCGCCGCCGAACGCTCGCGATATGGGCTGTTCCTTCCGGCTTGAATCAATGTGCCGCGATACTCGCGCATCTGTTCGGGCGTAAGATCATCCACATAAGCCAAGCCCTTTTGGATCAGTTCGACGGCGTATTGATACAACTGCTCGAAATAATCGGATGCCCAGCGCACTTCGCCGTCCCATTGAAAGCCCAGCCAGCGCACATCGTCCTGTATGGATAGCGCGTATTCCTCGCTTTCCTTTTCCGGATTGGTGTCGTCGAAACGCAGGTTGCACCTGCCGTGATAATCCTGCGCCAGGCCGAAATTCAGACAGATGGATTTGGCGTGGCCGACGTGCAGATAGCCGTTCGGCTCGGGCGGGAAGCGCGTGACGATGCTGCCATGTTTGCCGCTTACCAGGTCGGCATCGATGATGGAACGAATGAAATTGGAAACGGCGGGTATTGGCGTGCTGCTCATGCTGGGTTCTTCTCGGTTTCTGTGGGATTGACGACAGGCCCGGAGGATTTTACCCGAAAACATGGAGAGCAGAGGATTGAGGAGCGAGGATTGAGGATTGAGGATTGAGTACAACCTGCATCTTTGTTTTTCGCTTATTATCCAAACGCAATCTGGGGGTAAGAAATCAGGATCGAGCAAAATCCGCTGTCCTGCCTTCAACTCAATCCTCAATCCTCGCTCCTCAATCCTGCCTCCAAGCGACATAAACTGTGAAAATGCGCGGGTTATTTGGTAGAATCCGCCGCTATCCAAGTAAGTCAGCGCACGAAGCGCACCATTCCGGGGCCGTACCACAATGAACCCATTCAACCGTCTTCGCCGCCATTTCATACTGCTCGCAGTCGCGCAGCTATTGTGCGCCGGTCAGGCCGCCCATGCTGATGACATCGAAGAAGCGAACAAGCTGTTCAAGCAAGGCCAGCACAATCAAGCTCTGGTCAAGGTGAACGGCTTTCTCGCCGGGAAGCCGAAGGACGCACAGGCGCGCTTCCTGAAGGGGCTGATCTTCACCGAGCAAGGCAAGACCACAGACGCGGTCAAAATGTTCTCGGCTTTGACCGAAGACTATCCGGAACTCCCCGAGCCTTACAACAACCTCGCCGTGCTGTATGCCAGCCAAGGTCAATACGATAAAGCCAAACTGGCGCTGGAAATGGCGATACGCACTCATCCCAGTTACGCCACCGCGCACGAGAATCTCGGTGACATCTATGCCAAGATGGCCAGCCAGGCTTATGACCGCGCCTTGCAACTGGATCGCAGCAATACGTCCACGCAAACCAAGCTGGCGATGATCCAGGACCTGTTCGGCGATGGCACACGCGCCAGAGAGCCATCCTCCCCGGCGGGCCAAACTGAAGTGGCAACACCCGTTGTTCTGCTGGATAGCAAGCCCGCGCTCCCGCAACCCGTGCCTGCCTCACCCGCCGTGCTGTTGAAAGACCAGAGCAAAGAAGTGTTGAAAGAAGTCAGTGCCTGGGCTGCCGCATGGTCGTCCCAGGATATGGATAAATACCTGTCTTTCTATGCAGCGGATTTCAAAACGCCGGATCGGGAAAGCCGCGCGGATTGGGAATCAGCACGCCGGGAGCGCATCAGCAAACCGGGATCCATCCAGGTCGGCATCAGTAATGCGACGGTGAAATTCAGCGACAACGATCATGCCACTGTGAGTTTCCGCCAGTCCTATCGCGCCAGCCACCTGAGAACCTCCGGCAAGAAAACCTTGCTGATGGTGAAGTCCGGCGGCAAATGGCTGATCCAGGAAGAGCGCTCAAGGTAAATCATGCTGCGCTCGATACTCATTTCCTCGGTGTTATGCGGCCTGCCGGCAAGCACTGCACACGGCTCGCCTGATCTGCGCGGCGCGGATGAACGCGGCACCGAAGCGCAGTTGGTGAAGAGCCTGCAAGCCATCAACGACAATCGCCTCGACATTGCGCTCAACGAAGTTGACAGCCTGTTGCGTGTCAATCCGAATTTCAAGCTGGCGCAATTGGTCAAGGGCGACCTGCTGATGGCGCGCGCGGGCGCGATCGATAACTTCGGCAGCGCGGCCAATGCGCCGCGCGACAAGATAGAAGACCTGCGCGACGAGGCACGAATACGCCTGCAACGGGTACTGTCCCGAACAGACACCAGCCTCACCCCGCGTTTCCTGTGGCGGCTGGATGACAGGCAGAAATATGCGCTGGTAGTCGATACCAGCCGCGCGACGCTATTCGTTTATGAAAACGTGAATGGCGAACCGCGCTATGTCACCGACTTCTACGTCACCATCGGCAAACTCGGCACAGAAAAAATCTCCAGGGGCGATCAACGCACGCCCATCGGCGTATATTTCGTCAAGGCCGATCTGCCGAAAAAGCAGCTCGCCGACATGTACGGCAGCGGTGCCTACCCGATCAGTTACCCGAATGAATGGGATCGCAGAAACAACCATAGCGGAAGCGGCATCTGGCTGCATGGCACACCCAGCGACACATACAGCCGCCCGCCGCGCGCCAGCAACGGTTGCGTGGTGCTGGCCAATGAGGATCTGGAAAAATTGGCTCCCTATCTGCAAGTCGGGATCACCCCGGTCATCATCACCAACCAGATGACATGGAACAACGGACAGGACCAGAGTGAGCGCGATGCGCTGCTGCAGGAAGTAGAGCAATGGCGCAAGGATTGGACCAGCCTCGACACCGGCGCTTATCTCGAACATTACGCGCGCGATTTCTCCAGCGACAGCCTGGATTACCAGGCATGGGCGAAGCAAAAACAACTGGTGAACAGCGCGAAGACATGGATCAAGGTCAACCTCTCCGATCTCAGCATGTTCACCTACCCTGAGCAACCCGGCCTGGTGGTAGTCAACTTCGAACAGGATTACAACAGCAACAACCTGTCCAACCGCATGAAGAAACGTCAATACTGGATCAAGAAAAACAATCGCTGGAAAATCATTTATGAAGGAGCCGCATGATATGAAACATCTCTACACCGCGCTGTTGGCACTGCTGCTGTGCAGCATCTCCCCGCTTTCCTACTCACTCGATAAAGGTAAAGATACCATGGTCAAACTGCACACCAATCACGGCACCATCACATTGCAACTGGACGCGGAAAAGGCGCCCAACACCGTGAAGAATTTTCTGGAATATGTTAACAGCGGCTTTTACAGCAACACCATATTCCATCGCGTGATCGATGGCTTCATGATCCAGGGCGGCGGCTTCGAACGCAGCATGAAGCAAAAGCCGGTCAATGCACCGATTAAGAATGAAGCCGCCAACGGTTTAAAGAACGACATCTATACCGTCGCGATGGCACGCACCAATGACCCGCACTCCGCCACCGCGCAATTCTTCATCAACGTAAAAGATAACGGCTTCCTGAATTACAGCGCACCTATCCCGCAAGGCTATGGCTACTGCGTGTTCGGCAAGGTGGTCGAAGGCAAGGAAGTGGTGGACGCGATACGCAAGGTCAGTACCGGCAACCGCGCCGGATTCCAGGATGTCCCGAAGGAAGATGTCATCATCACCAGGGCGGAGGTAGTGAAATAAGGATTGAGGATCGAGGATTGAGGCGAAACCGCTGCACCGCTTTTAACTCGATCCTCAATCCTCGATCCTGTCATGCCGCATACCTTATTCATCTCCGACCTGCACCTGAGCGCAACGCATCCGCGCAGCAGCGAACTGTTCCTGCATTTCGCCAGATATATCACCCCGCAAGCCGAAGCGCTGTATATCCTGGGCGACCTGTTCGAATACTGGGCGGGCGATGACGATCTGGACGACCCGTTCCACCGCACCATCACCGCCACGCTGCGCAAGCTGAGTGAACATGGCACACGCATCTTCCTGATGCATGGCAACCGCGATTTCCTGATGGCGGAAAAACTGGCGCACGCCTGCCATGCCACACTGCTGGCCGACCCCACGCTGCTCGACCTGTATGGCACTCCCACGCTGCTCAGCCACGGCGATGCGCTGTGCACCGGCGACGAAGCCTATCAGGCATTCCGCCGCCAGGTGCGCAGCAGCGGCTGGCAGCAACAGTTCCTTGATCTGCCCTTGCCGCAACGCAAGGCGCAGATCGCACAACTGCGCCTGCAGAGTGAGCAGGAGAAGCGCCACAAGCAGATGTCTATCATGGATGTGAACGCCGAATCGGTATGCACTCTGCTTCGCGACCACGGCTACCCGCGCATGATCCACGGCCACACCCACCGCCCGGCACGCCACCTGCATCATCTCGATGGACACACTTGCGAACGCTGGGTACTCGGCGACTGGGACAACAAGGCGAATGCGCTGCGCTGCGACAGCAACGGCATAAGGTGGGAGATCATTCCGGACTGATTGCGGGATGGCGCTGGTCGAACGTCCGGTGGCAACCCAGGCCCGCTGCGTGCCTATCCCCCTGAAGCGGGCATTCAACGTGAAACATGGGTGGGCGAGATCACTTATTGGTGGAGGATTTCCCTTTCGGCCTTGCCGCATCCTGTTCTTTCTTGACCTGAGCGGCAGCGTAGCCGACGCTCCTGATAAGATATTTGCCGATCACATTCTCGAATTCCTGATACACCGGAAGCAGGGCCTGATGCCAGGCAGTGCGTTCCCTGGGCGACAAGACATATACTTCAGTAGTATTCGCAGCGATCACTTTGTTCAGCGCATCATCATTTTCCTTTTGCGCGATGTCGCGTTCGAAGAGGGTTGCTTCGTTCATGGACTGCGTCAATGCATCGCGCATATCGGCTGGCAGATCTTCCCAGAATTTCTTGTTGACGATGACTGCATAGCCGAGATAACCGTGATTGGAAATCGTCAGGTGTTTCTGCACCTCATGCATCTTCTGGGTATAGAAATTGGAAACCGGGTTCTCCCCGCCATCCACGATGCCTTGTTGCATGGCGCTATAAACCTCGCTTAAAGCCATCGTTTGCGGGTGTGCACCGAGAGTCCTCATTTGTGCTTCCAGCACCTTGGAAGACTGGATGCGCATCGTCAGTCCTGTCAAGTCAGTCACCTTGTGCATGGCCCTGTTCGAACTCATCTGTTTGAAGCCGTTGTCCCAATAGGCCAATCCGGTCAAACCTTTGGCGGACAGTTTCCTGAACAGACTTTTGCCCGCTTCGCCGTCCATGACACGATGCAGGATCTCGCGGTTGGGGAAAATATAGGGCAGATCGAATAGTTCGAACTCGCGCACGCCGATCTGCCCGAATTTTGAAAGGGAAGGCGCCAGCATCTGCACCGCGCCGTTCCGTAGCGCTTCGATCTCCTCGCTATCATTATAGAGTTGGCCATTCGGATAGATCTCGACCCTGACCTGGCCATTGGTGCTCTGCTCTGCCAGTTGCTTGAATCTTTCCGCCGCCTGGCCCTTGGGCGTATCGGGTGCGGCTGCATGGCTGAACTTGATGATGATCTCGCCTTCCGGGTGCCCGGCCGAAAGCCCGTCCTGAGCTGCGTCGAAGGGGTCTTCGGCCGCAAGGGCAAAACCGCTGACCCCAAGGGACAGAACAAACACCATCGCGGTACTGAGCTTCATGATTGCCTCTAAAAGTGGACTAAGGTCGTCTGCCGGGTTACTGTCGCGCGAACAAATTGACGCAATCTCCTGAGCGACAGAATATACAAGAGACGGGCAACGAATGCCACAAACAAGCAGTGCCTTCATTCATTCCGGCATGACCGGCATGTTGTGCTGACGGCAACAGCGGAAAACCAGTAAAATGCGTTCCTTTGCAATCGCCTAAACTATCAGATGCTTACCTTTCAGCAAATCATCCTGACGCTGCAGAATTACTGGGACAGGCAGGGCTGCGCGCTGCTGCAACCCTATGACATGGAAGTCGGCGCGGGCACGTCCCACACCGCGACCTTTTTGCGCGCACTCGGCCCGGAGCCCTGGAAAGCCGCCTATGTGCAGCCTTCGCGCCGCCCCAAGGACGGCCGCTACGGTGAGAACCCGAATCGCCTGCAGCATTACTACCAGTTCCAGGTGGTGCTGAAACCCGCGCCTGCAGATATTCTAGAGCTGTACCTCGGCTCGCTGAAAGAACTCGGTTTCGACCTGAAGAAGAATGATGTCCGCTTTGTCGAGGACGATTGGGAAAATCCGACGCTGGGGGCGTGGGGGCTGGGCTGGGAGGTGTGGCTGAACGGCATGGAAGTCACGCAGTTCACCTATTTCCAGCAGGTCGGCGGTATCGACTGCAAGCCGATCACCGGCGAGATCACCTATGGGCTGGAGCGCCTGGCGATGTATCTGCAAGGCGTGGAGAATGTGTTCGACCTGACCTGGACCGATGGCGTCAGCTACCGCGACGTGTATCACCAGAACGAGGTCGAACAATCCGCCTACAACTTCGAGCACAGCGATGTGGAATTCCTGCTCGGCGCGTTCGGCAGCCATGAGAAGCAGGCCAGACACCTGATGGAACAACAACTCGCGCTGCCCGCCTATGAGCAGGTGCTGAAAGCGGCGCACACCTTCAACCTGCTGGATGCGCGCGGCGCGATTTCGGTGACTGAGCGCGCGGCCTACATCGGCCGCATCCGCAGTCTTGCGCGCAGCGTGGCCAAGAGCTACAAAGAGAGTCGCAGGCGGCTTGATCCGCCGTTCCCTATGGCACCAAGAGCATGGGCTGATGAAGCGATCGCGCAGATGGATAGGGAAGCAGAGCAATGATGACGACGACATATTCCGTCATTCCCGCGCAGGCGGGAATCACGCAAAAAAACCATTCCGCGAAGCGAACAATGTTTTGCTTCTGTCCCGCTACGCGGGGATTTTGTTCAATCAACTGGATTCCCGCCTGCGCGGGAATGACGGGGTTTTAGCATGACCAGTCAGAGTTTATTGGTTGAGTTGTTCGTTGAAGAGCTGCCGCCGAAATCCTTGAAAAAGCTGGGTGATGCCTTTGCCGAGGTGCTGGTGGCGAACCTTAAGTCGCAAGGCTTGGTAGCGAACGATGTTGTGGTTACCGCCTACGCCACACCGCGCCGCCTTGCGGTTCATGTCACCAACGTGGCAGATCAAGCGGCAGACAGGCAAGTTTCGCAAAAACTAATGCCAGTCGCAGTTGGGCTGGATGCAAACGGACAGCCCACACCTGCTCTGCTGAAGAGGCTTTTCAGCCTCGGTGTCAATGCGTCGGCTGTGCCAGACCTTAAGCGCAAAAACGATGGCAAGGTTGACGTGCTATTCGTAGACACCGTTGTAAAAGGAATGGATTTAACGTCTTGCTTGACGTACGCACTCGGGGATACATTGGGCGATTTGCCCATCGCCAAGGTGATGACCTATCAACTGGCTGATGGCTGGAGCAGCGTGGATTTCGTGCGCCCCGCGCATGGGTTGGTTGCGCTGCATGGCGCGGACATCGTGCCGATCAACGTGTTGGGGTTGAAGGCCGGGCGCGAAACGCAAGGGCATCGCTTTGAAGCCAAGGTTGATCCAGTTATCATCAAGGATGCCGACAGCTACGCGCAGCAACTGGAGAAGGAAGGCGCGGTCATCGCCAGCTTCGCCGCACGCCGTGACGAGATCGTGAAACAGATCACCGCTGCCGCCGCCAGAGAAAAACTCACGCCGGTAGGGGATGATGATTTATTGAATGAAGTGACTGCACTGGTTGAGCGTCCCAATGTGCTGGTCGGGACTTTTGAAAAGGAATTTCTGGCAGTGCCGCAGGAATGCCTGATCCTGACCATGAAGGCGAACCAGAAATATTTCCCGTTGCTGGATAGCAAAGGCAAGCTCACCAACAAATTCTTGATCGTATCGAATATCCGACCGGCCGATGCCAGCCTGGTGATCGGCGGCAACGAGCGCGTGGTGCGCCCGCGCCTGGCGGATGCGAAATTCTTCTTCGATCAGGATCGCAAAAAACCGCTGGATTCCCGTGTGCTCGGTTTGTCCAAAGTGGTCTATCACAACAAACTCGGCACGCAGGGCGAGCGCGTCGAGCGGGTGCAAGCCATCGCTCGTAGTATTGGCTACCAACTTGGTGGAGAAGAGTTGGCCAGACAAGCCGATCAGGCCGCCTTGCTGGCCAAGGCCGATCTGCTCACCGACATGGTGGGTGAATTCCCGGAGTTGCAAGGCATCATGGGGCGTTACTACGCGCAGCATGACGGGCTGAGTGATGACATCGCATTTGCGATCGAGGATCACTACAAACCACGCTTTGCGGGCGACGAGTTGCCGCGCAATCAAGTCGGCATATGTGTGGCGCTGGCGGACAAACTGGAAACGATGGTCGGTATGTTCGGCATCGGGCAGATCCCGACCGGAGACAAAGACCCATTCGCACTGCGTAGGCACGCATTGGGTATTCTCCGCATGTTGATAGAGAAGGAATTGCCGCTTGATCTCGCCGATTTGATTAGCGTTTCCTTCGACGGTTTTCCAAAAGGCCTGCTTGCTGATGCTCACTCGGAAGTTCTGGTTTTTATGTTCGAGCGATTAGGTGGCTTGCTGCGCGAGCAGGGCTACTCGGCCAACGAAGTGGAGGCAGTGTTATCAAATATCCCACTCCAAATATATCTCGTCCCAAAAAAGCTTGAAGCGGTGCGTGCTTTCGCTGCTCTGCCAGAAGCGGCGAGTCTTGCCGTTGCCAACAAGCGTATCCGAAATATCCTCAAAAAAGCACCACCAACCGATGATTCTGCCATTGACATACAAAAACCATTTGAGAGTCCGGAAGAAACTGCACTTTTCAATGCGTTAAATAATCTGGCCCCTGTGATACATCGGCATTTCGAAAATCTTGCTTACAAAGAGGCCTTGATTGAGCTGGCCAAATTCAAGGTTCCAGTTGATAACTTCTTTGATAAAGTTATGGTGATGGCCGATGACCCGGCTTTGCGGAACAGTCGCCTAGATTTATTGCGGACCTTGGAGGGCCTTATGAATCAGGTCGCAGATATTTCCAAGCTGGCATCCTGAGGCCGTGAAAGGTGAAATGTTAAACGTCAAAACCAACCCCCTTCAATCCCCCCTTGTCAGGGGGGGAGTCAGCCGCTCCTCCCCTGATAAGGGGAGGCCGGGAGGGGTTTTCTCTTCACCTTTCACCGTATCCCTATGAAACTCATCATCCTCGACCGAGACGGCGTGATCAATTATGACTCCGACCAGTTCATCAAGAGCCCGGGGGAGTGGAAGCCGATCCCCGGCAGCCTGGAAGCGATCGCGCGGCTGAATCAGGCCGGCTATCGCGTGGTGGTGGCGACCAACCAATCCGGCGTGGGGCGCGGGCTGTTCGACATGGCGACGCTGAATGCGATACACGACAAGATGCACAAGGCCTGCTCCCTGGCCGGAGCGCGTATAGACGCGGTGTTCTTCTGCCCGCATGCGGCGGACGAGAATTGTCATTGCCGCAAACCCAAGGGCGGGATGCTGGAGGAGATCGCGGCGCGCTATAACCTCAGCAGCCTCAGCGATGTGCCGGCAGTCGGCGATTCGCTGCGCGATCTTCAGTCTGCCGCTACGCTGGGTGCGCGGCCTTATCTGGTGCTTACCGGCAAAGGAGTGAAAACCCAGGCGGCGGGAGGATTGCCGGTAGGCACTCGAGTGTTTGCCGATCTTGCGGCGGTGGTTTCAGAATTGGCGTAGGGGGCAATTGATGAATTGTCCCTGCAATTAGCCTCTTATCAACCAAATGATCTAAAAACATGACAAGAATTTTGCGAGTTGGACGACAAACCGTCCATCCCTGCCAACCCCGATTCGCGCAAAGACGCAAAGGCGCAAAGAAGTGGGGTAAGCAGGGATGGGCGGTCTTATGCCCAACTTGCAAAATCAAACCCGTTATTGTTTCTCTTTGCGTCTTTGCGTCTTCGCGCGAGAAGTTGCTTTTGGTTCCGGCTTGTCCGGCTTAGGTCTATATGCTGGCCATTCGCTCATTGATTTTTTTGTTACTGCAACTACTGATCACCCCGATCTTCGCGATGCTGGCTTTGTTGACATTCCCGTTAAGCCGGCTCACGCGCTACCGCATCATTTCTTTGTGGGCGAAGCTGATGCTGCCGTTGTTGCGCCTGGTGTGCGGCATACGCCATGAAGTGCGCGGCATCGAGAATCTGCCCAAGGAGCCGTGCGTCGTGCTGTGCAAACATCAATCGGCCTGGGAGACGCTGGCACTGCAGAAGATCTTTCCGCCGCAAGTGTGGGTGTTGAAACGAGAACTGCTGTGGATACCGTTCTTTGGCTGGGCATTGGCGCTCACCAGCCCGATCGCGATAAAGCGCAGCGATGGCAAAGGTGCGGTAAGGCAGTTGATGAAGCAGGGCAAGGAAAGGCTCGCGCAAGGTTTTTGCGTGGTGATCTTTCCCGAGGGGACGCGCATCCCGTTCGGTCAGCGCGGCAAATACAAGATCGGCGGCGCGCTGCTGGCTGAAGGCTCTGGTGTGCCGGTGATTCCGGTGGCGCATAACGCCGGGAGGCTGTGGGGACGCAATGCGTTCAGCAAACATCCCGGGCTGATCACGATGAGCATCGGTGCGCCGATTGAGACCAAAGGCCTCAAGGCGGAAGAAATCAATGCGCGCGCCGAAGCGTGGATCGAGAGTGAAATTCAGCGGCTCCCCCACTGATGTTGAAGCGCCTGCGAAATATGATCGTCCCGCCCAGCGTCGAGCAGCGCGCCGCACTGCTGGCCGGAAAACGCATCACCTACACCCTGAAGCGCAGCAATAAACGCCGCAGCATCGGTCTGCGCATCGACGATCGCGGCCTGACCGTAAGCGTGCCGTTGCGCTCCTCGGAGAAGTGGCTGAACAGCGTGTTGCTGGACAAAGCCCGCTGGGTGGTGGAAAAGCTGGATGGCTGGCAGGTGCATGCTCCGAAAGAAACGCGCTGGGCCGAAGGTGAAACGATCTCCTATCGGGGCGAGTTGCTCAGCTTGCGTGTGGTGCAAAGTTTGTTTGCCGCTCCCGCCCAAAAGCGGCTCAACGAGTTGTGGGTGTTCGTTGTCAATGGCAGCGAGCCGGCATACATCGAAAAGGCGGTGTCGCGCTGGTACCAGCATGAGGCCGGGCAATTATTTGCGGAGCGCGTGGCATATTACGCGCCGTTGCTGAATGTTGCGCCGCGTGCGGTAAAACATTCTTCGGCGAAAACACAGTGGGGAAGTTGCACGGCACAAGGTGTGGTGCGTCTGAATCTGCAGCTCATCAAGCTGCCGTTGCGATTGATAGATTATGTGGTGGTGCATGAACTCGCCCACTTGCGCGAAATGAACCATTCTGCAAAATTCTGGGATGTGGTGGAAATGGCGTGCCCGGATTATGCAAAGTTGCGTAATGAGATCAAGGGCATTTCTGTGAGCAACATATAATATTATTGTATTCCGCTCTGGCGAAGTTGCCCGTATCAAACATTGTTGTCCCTGCTATTTGGCAATGCGACATTTACTTTATGGCTGTGATGGTTAGAATGGTTCCATGTTTATTTTGCAGCACTTGGTACTTGCCGATGTTAAGGGCAAGTATGAGATGGTGATTGATTTGAGGTGGTTGCCTCCAGGTAGCTTCGGGATGTCCTCCTCGATGAAAAACGGAATTGGGTTATGGGCACCTCTAAAAATTCAGAGTTCGCCCAAATGCAAGGCGCGGAAAAAATTTGCGAGCATCCGCTGTGCGGATTGCCTGCTTACCCCACTTCGTAGCGCCGCATATGTATGATATGTAAGCAAGAAATTTTTTCTGCAACGCAGCAGTTGGGATGAAATGTGAATTTTTAGAGGTGCCCTTATATGAATAGGTCAGAAATCCTGCTGGACATCATGCTGGTGATGGCAGCGCTTGCTTCAATTGCGGCACTCGCGTTTTTTTACCAGAAAACCCAAGCCGTTGATCTGCGCGAGCAAAATGAGGTTTTTGAGTTGATCAGTGAGTTAAGGGTGATAGATAACCGTTGGGACTTCGAAGTGCAACGCGCACGCAATGATCCTGGCGGCCTTCCAACCCTGATTAGTTCCGATGCCGGAGATAAAGCGCTGCGGAGCATAACTCGCATAGCGGAGCGCACTACGAGCCGCGTTCTGAGGGCGGGGCTGACCGATCTCAGAAAGGAGATACAGCTGAAAGCCGAGTTTGTCGAGAAATTCAAGACTGAAAACAGCATTACCAAAGGTGCGCTCAAGACCCTGCTGAAAAATATTGCAGAACTTGGAACAAAGGCTGCCGCACGAAAATCGACACCCATCACTCTGGTTCAGGCCTTGAACCAACTGGCGGCCATCGCGCCTCAATACTACATGCAGCCGCTGGATACCCAGCGCGCAAGTCTGTATACGGCAACGACCCAGTTGCGTGCTGCCCCCGCCGATTGGCGTGACACAACTGACCAGATAGACATGGCGGTGCAGAGCTTGCTTGCACACCGGCCTGTCGAGCAGGAGTTATTCGATCAGCTGGGGGTTTCAACTTCTGGTCCGCGCCTCGCCAGCATGGCGCTGTCATACAACAACGAGCTGGAAGCCATATTTGAAGAGAAAGAGCGCTACCGTATCTACCTGATTTACTATTCTGGCGCATTGCTGATCTTGCTCGCTTATCTGGGTTTCAAGATCAAGGCGGCGAACCAAAGGCTGGAGCACCGCGTCATGGAGCGCACCCATGAGTTGTCAGAAGCGATGAAGCACCTCAAGGAGTCAGAGGCGCAGCTGATACAGTCCGAAAAGATGTCGTCACTCGGCCAGATGGTGGCCGGCGTCGCCCATGAGATCAATACTCCGCTGGCTTACGTCAAGAATAGTCTGGGAGCAGTTGCGGAGCAGCTTCCCGGCATCAGTGGCACACTGGAACATTGCGAGAAATTGATCACGCTGCTTAAGGCAGGCGACAATCCGGATGAACTGTCTCGCGAATTCGCGCACTCCTCGACGCAAATCGCGCAACTTCGGCAGAAGCATGTCATCGAGGAACTCAGCGGCCTGGTAAAGGATGGCTTGTACGGCACCGGGCAAGTCGCGGAAATCGTCGGCAACCTCAAGGATTTCAGCCGTCTCGATCGCAGCAAGGTGACCAGCTTTAACCTGAACGAAGGGCTGGAAAGCACCCTGTTGCTCGCCAAGCATCTGTTAAAAACGGTCACTGTCGATAAACGGTTCGGTGAAGTCCCGGCGATTACCTGTTCCCCATCCCAGGTTAACCAGGTGTTCCTCAATCTGGTTACTAACGCAGTGCAGGCTATGCCTGACGGGCGCGGCAAAATCATATTGACCACACGCGTTGACGGGGAAGGAGTGGCTGTCGATGTGGCGGATAGCGGCAGCGGCATTCCACCGGAAGTGTTGAAGAAGATCTTTGATCCATTTTTTACCACTAAAGAGATCGGCAAGGGTACAGGGCTGGGTCTCTCGATCTCCTACAAGATCGTCCAGCAGCACGGAGGCCGCATCAGCGTTGATTCAAAGGTTGGAGTGGGCACCAAATTCACAGTATGGTTTCCGCTAAAGGCTTCTGATGAAGCCGGAATTATAGGGTAGTACCCGGCAATGGCTACTCCGAAGAAGATCGGCAAATACGAAATCCAGGGCGTGCTCGGCACGGGCGGCATGGGTGTCGTTTACAAAGGCTGGGATCCTTCGATCGCGCGTGGCGTAGCGATAAAATCAATCAATAAATCGTCGCATCATGGCACCGAGCTTGAGGGTGCGCTAAGCCGCTTCCGCCAGGAAGCACAGGCCGTTGGGCGCTTGGTGCATCCCCGGATAGTGCAGATCTACGACTACATCGAAGATGATCAGGGCGCCCATATCGTCATGGAGCTGGTTAACGGCAAGACGTTGAAGCAGCTCCTTGATCAGAATACCCATTACGGAATAGCCGATGTCGGGTTCATAATCCGGCAGATTCTTGACGGGATCGGCTATGCACACGAGTATGGCGTGGTTCACCGCGACATCAAGCCATCCAATATCCTGATCAATGAAGATGGGCGCATCAAGATCAACGATTTTGGTATTGCACACATTGAATCATCCGAATTGACGCAAATCGGCGATTTGCTCGGCACACCTCACTATATGTCTCCGGAACAATGTCTGGGCACCGAAGTCGACGGGCTGGCAGATTTGTTTTCGATCGGTGTGATTGCCTATGAACTTCTGACCGGCAGCAAGCCTTTTACCGGCAATTTCGCCTCGGTCATGAACCAGGTGATAAATTCGCAGCCGGCCAAGCCCTCGCAGTTGAATCCCAAGCTCGCACCGTGCATGGATGAGGTGTTGCAAAAGGCGCTTGCCAAGAAACGCGCTGACCGTTACCAGACAGCGAATGAATTTTCCGAGGCATTCAGGCACGCTATAGATGATTCGCTTGGTGTGTCTGCGGCAGAAACAGGTATCTCCGCAACATCTTCTGACATGCTGCTCAACGCCTCCAGGCATCTGAATGCTGCAAGCACCCAACCGGCTTCCGACGATACGGTCACGCTGGATGAGTCGGCAGGCGATAGCCAGATCAGCCTTGATACCAGTGTCAGAAAGGCGCGGATACTCGTGGTTGACGATGAAGAACGTATTCTGACTGCATTGAAATCGTTGTTCCGGCACCGATACCATGTATTTTGCACCACTGACGGTTACAAGGCGCTCGACTTTCTGAAAAGATACCAGATGCATGTGATCATCAGCGATCAGCGCATGCCAGCCATGCTGGGAGTGGAGTTGTTGCGACAGTCCCGCGAAATCTCCCCGCGCAGCGTGCGTATCCTGCTAACCGGTTATTCGGATCTTGCCGCCATCGTTGGCTCGGTCAACGATGGCGAGATATATCGATTTATCAGCAAGCCATGGGATAACCGGGCGCTGCAGACCATCGTTGCCGAGGCTGTGACGATAGGGCTTGAGCTTGCGGATACCAGGACAGCGATACCCGAATTGCCCGCCAATATGTCTGCCGGTGTATTGGTGATAGAAAGTGAAGAAGATATTTTTCGCGTCACGCGCGAGCTGGCCGGCGGTCTTTGCCCGGTAGTTTCTGCCACCGATGCAGATACGGCACTGCAAATCATGCAAACGCAGGAAATTGCGGTCGTGATCGCCGATGTCGGACCCGGGAAAGACCGGTTGATAGCGATGTTAAAGCTGCTGAAGCAGGAACACCCGCAGATATTGACCATCGTCACCATCAAGATGGCGGACTCGGAACTGGTGATCGACCTGATCAACCAGGCGCAAGTCTTCCGTATCCTGAACAAGCCGATAAACGTGGGCATGTTGAAAAGCCATCTGCATGCCGCGCTGCAACGCTATCTGACTTTCAAGCAGGCACCGGAATTGTTGCATGAGCACAAGGTCGCTTCTTCCGGACAGGCACGCGAGGACGCTGTGGGCCAGGGTGTTCTGGACAGGATCAGGTCGCTGCGAGGACGGTGGTTCGGCTCGTGATGCGCTATCCGGGCGAAAGGCTTTCATCCTGCCCGGAAATCAGCAAAAGGTTTTTATCGGGACGCCCATCGCGATTTCGCGCCGGTCATCTATAATTCCCCTCCGTATAATCATTTCGAAGGTGAATGATGCGTTTTGCCACTATCCTGGTTTTCCTCTGTGCGCTTCAGGGTTGCGGACAGAAAGGTCCGCTTTTCCTTCCCGCTGCCCAGACTCAGACTCCGGGGGCGCAACTGCCTGACTCGCAAGGATCAGGTGAGCCATCCTCTCAGCCAAGCCAATGACCATGAGCGATCATATTCACTATCAAAGCGATGCACTTCATGTCGAACAGGTGCCGCTGGCGGACATTGCCGCACAGTTCGGCACGCCCTGCTACGTCTATTCCCGCGCCGCACTGACGGATGGCTGGCGCCAGTTCTCCAACGCGTTGCGCGGCCGGGAACATCTGATCTGTTACGCGGTGAAAGCCAATTCCAATCTGGCGGTACTGAATGTGCTCGCGCGCCTTGGTGCGGGATTCGATATCGTGTCGGGCGGAGAATTGCAACGGGTGCTGGCGGCGGGCGGCGATGCGCGCAAAGTGGTGTTTTCCGGCGTGGGCAAGACCGCTGCGGAAATGCGCATGGCGCTGGATGCGGATGTCTTGTGTTTCAACGTGGAATCCCGCGCCGAACTGGAGCGATTGAACGATGTCGCCAGTACGATGGGAAAGATCGCCCCGGTCAGCCTGCGCGTCAACCCGGATGTGGATGCGAAGACTCACCCCTATATTTCCACCGGCTTGAAGCAGAACAAGTTCGGTGTCGCTTATGGCGAAGCGGCCGCGCTGTATCGCAGGGCGCGTGACCTGGCAAATCTGCGCATCACCGGCATGGATTGTCACATCGGATCGCAACTGACCGAGATCAGCCCGTTCATTGCGGCTGTGGAAAAGATATTGGCATTGGCGGATGCATTGGCCGGTGCAGGGATACACCTGGAACATCTCGATCTGGGCGGCGGCCTGGGTATACGCTACCGTGATGAGACGCCGCCGGCGATCGCCGATTATGCCCGCGCCCTGTTGTCAGCGCTGGGGGACAGGCGTGAAAGGCTCATATTGGAGCCGGGCCGCGTGCTGGCCGGCAATGCCGGGGTGCTGCTGACGCGGGTGGAGTATCTCAAGCACGGTGAGGAGAAGAATTTTGCCATCGTGGATGCCGCGATGAACGACCTGATGCGCCCCGCCTTGTATGATGCCTACCATGAAATCCTGCCGGTTATTCGCGAAAGTCATGCCGCCCCTCTACCCAACCCTCTCCCGGTGGAAAGCCCCTCTCCTCGGCCCCT
>DATBWQ010000159.1:0-10393 GCA_036514695.1 Gallionella sp.
CGTGCGCTGTGCGCACGTTTTTGCTCTGTGTCGTGCGCAAAGCGCACGCTACACTGGTTCATGCTATTTCGCTGCCGTGGTGCGTTGCGCTTCCAGCTCCGCAACTCGCGCTTCCAGTGCGGAAAGCTTTTCTCGTGTACGCGCCAATACTTGCGCCTGAACATCGAATTCCTCGCGCGTCACCAGATCGAGTTTGGCGAAGCCCTGCGCAAGCAGCGCGCGCATGTTTTTTTCGATGTCCTTGGCGGGGCCGCTGTTCGCCGCCGCACTCAACCTGGCGGAGATATCCTCAATAAATTTCGCATTCAACATGATGTCCCCTTGATGGTCTGTGGTGCGGTCAGTGTAGCAAAATTCACCCGCCCGGATGGATGCACTCAAGCGGTGCACAAGTACGTCAGCACGCTTGCAATTGGTGCGCAGACTGTCCGTGGTGATCGGGTTATGTATTTAATCCATTGTTTAAAAAAGAAAAATATCTTTGGCACGGATGCTGCTGTTAGATTCGTGCGGATTCATTCATCCCGCTTGTTAATTTAACCATAAAGGAAAACATCATGAAGAAAAGCAACTTGTTTAGCTCTTTGATCCTGGCTGCCCTGACAGTCCCTGTCATGGCAATGGCGGCTGATGTGGAAACTGCCGAGCATAAAGAAGGTAAACACGTTATTCCCGAATCTGCACATACTGTTACCGCAAACGTTGGTTTTGTTTCCAACTATTTGTATCGTGGCCTTTCGCAAACCGGTGGCAAGCCGGCCATACAGGGCGGTTTCGATTATGCGCGCACCAGCGGCTTTTACGCTGGCGTGTGGGGTTCAAATGTAAGCTGGGTGGCGGCCAGCAGCGCCAGCTTGGAGCTTGATACTTACTTCGGTTTCAAGAATAGCTTTGCCGAAGACCTTAGTTATGACGTCGGCTTCCTGCGTTATAACTATCCCGGTGTGTATGCTTCTGGCGCGACCAAGGCTGATACCAATGAAATTTACGGTGCGATCAGCTGGAAATGGCTGACGGCCAAATATTCCCGTAGTCTGGGCGATACTTTTGCAACGGCTAACGCCAGCGGCACCAGTTATATCGACCTGAGCGCAAGCTACCCCATTCCGGATACGGGCGTTACTCTGGGCGCACACTATGGCAAGCAAACTTTTAAAGGGTCAACTGCGGGTGTAAGTAACGATAAATTTACTTATAGCGATTACAAGCTGAGTGCGTCCAAAGACTTCGGCGGCTACGTAGTGGGACTTGCTTACAGCTCAACCAATACCAATAAAGGTCTTGGAGAAGCTTGGAACATTACGCCACTGGCAGATGGCTCCAACATCGATTTAGGCAAGTCCGCAGCAGTGTTGTCTATAGCACACTCGTTCTAATTAAACCCCGGGCGGGACGAGTCCCGCCCCTACCCAGGAGAATGCCATGAAAATGGTCGTTGCTATCATCAAGCCGTTCAAGCTCGACGAAGTGCGTGAAGCTCTTTCGACGATAGGCGTGCAAGGCATCACCGTCACCGAAGTCAAAGGCTTTGGCCGGCAAAAGGGCCACACCGAGTTGTATCGCGGTGCGGAATATGTGGTGGATTTTCTGCCCAAAGTAAAACTGGAGGCTGCGGTCAAAAGCGACATGCTCGATCAGGTGTTGGAAGCGATCGTGAAAGCGGCCAATACCGGCAAGATCGGCGACGGCAAGATCTTCGTCTCCGACCTGGAGCAAGTCATACGCATCCGCACCGGTGAATCCGGCGCAGATGCGTTGTAAGGAGAACCCAAATGAGGAAATTATTCTTGTTCTTTGCAATGATGACGGTACTGTTCGGTCTGTCCATGCCGGTCTATGCCGATGATGCGGCTCCGGCCGCCGCCGTAACTGCAGCTGCTGAACCTGCTGCTCCGGCAGCCGCTCCAGCGCCCGTGCCCAACAAGGGCGACACTGCATGGATGCTGGTGGCGACTCTGCTGGTAATCATGATGTCCATCCCCGGTCTGGCACTGTTCTACGGCGGCCTGGTGCGCAGCAAGAACATGCTGTCGGTGTTGATGCAGGTGTTCACTATCTTCGCGTTGATCACCGTGCTATGGGTCATCTATGGCTATTCGCTGGCATTCACCCAAGGCAATGCGTTCATCGGCGGATTTGACCGGCTGTTCCTGAACGGAATTTTCGACCCGGCCACAGGCAGTGTCGCCAATGCTGCGACCTTCAGCAAGGGCGTCTATATACCCGAGTTCGTATTTGTCGCTTTCCAGGCCACTTTCGCTGCCATCACCGTGGCGCTGATCGTGGGTGCCTTCGCCGAGCGTATGAAGTTTTCCGCTGTGCTGTTGTTTGCCGCACTGTGGTTCACCTTCGCTTACTTGCCAATGGCGCACATGGTCTGGTTCTGGCCCGGCCCGGATGCCTTCACTGATGCAGATGCGGGCGCGGCTGCCGTTGCTGCATCCGGTTGGTTATTCCAGAAGGGTGCGCTCGACTTCGCGGGCGGCACGGTGGTGCACATCAACGCCGGTGTCGCCGGTCTGGTGGGCGCATACCTGATCGGCAAACGCATCGGCTACGGCAAGGAACCGATGACTCCTCACAGCCTGACCATGACCATGATCGGCGCTTCGCTGCTGTGGGTGGGGTGGTTCGGTTTCAATGCGGGCTCGGCTCTGGAAGCCGGCGGAACAGCCGCGTTGGCATTCATGAACACGCTTAGCGCCACGGCTGCCGCAGTGCTGACCTGGACACTGGCCGAATGGGTGTTGAAGGGCAAGCCTTCGATGCTGGGTGCAGCCTCCGGCGCAGTAGCAGGTTTGGTTGCGATCACTCCGGCTTGCGGTTGGGTCGGCGTAGGCGGCGGTTTGGTGATCGGCGGGTTGGCCGGCGTAGTCTGCTTCTGGGGTGTAACCGGTCTCAAGAAGCTGCTGGGTGTGGATGACGCACTGGACGTGTTCGGCATTCATGCGATCGGCGGTATCCTGGGCGCATTGCTCACCGGCGTGTTCAACACCTGGAGTATGGGTGGCACCGGCATCATCGACTATGTCAACAACACCATCGTTGATACCACGATCAGTTCGCAACTGTGGATACAGACGCAAGCCGTGCTGACCGCGGTGATCTGGTCCGGGGTAGTCGCGTTCATCTGCTACAAAGTCATTGATCTGACTATCGGTCTGCGTGTGCCGGAAGAAGCGGAACGCGAAGGTCTGGACACCACGACTCACGGCGAACGCGCTTACAGCATGTAAGACAAGCAGTCAGTTGCAATACTAAGGGCACCTCGCGGTGCCCTTTTTCATTTTGACACGACTACCAATCCGCGCGCTTTATTGCTGGTCGTGTCTATCGTGGCGATCGCCTGTCGCAGCGTGCTGATGGCTACCCATGCCGGGACGTATTTGTACTTTGCCACATCGAGTATCAGCACGCTATCCGACTGCGCATCATAGGCGGCCAATACCGACCAGTGCCCGGCCCCTGCCTGGCCCAGATTGGCGCGCAGATAATTGGCCAGCACGAACCGCCCGTCGTCTCCCAGCGCTTTCTGCAGCAAGGTGCGAAGAGTGCTATCGTCGAGAGTGTCGCCGGCGATGGATGTTGCGCGGACACCGTGGCGGGTCAGCGTTTCTGCCATCTGCTCGCGTGTCATTCCGATGGCCAGCACAGTCTGCGGGCTGATGACTTTTATGACTTCGGGGGTAAAAAAGTTGTTCTGGGTAAAGTAGGCATAAGGCGCATAGGCCGGATCAACGGGTTTCTTGATCGGCATTGCGTTGAGCACGGTGATGGCGCTGGCGACGGAGCAATATGACTGGGTCATCTGCACGGCGAAGGCCGGACTCAGTTGCCAGTAATCCGCATCGGCCGGGATGCGGGCACGCAGTGTCCTGCCCGCCGCCGAATCCCAATAGACGACGGCAGGTTCTGCGCCTGCCAAGCCCGAAGCCGGTGACACCAGGGAGTACAGAATTATTGCGAGTACGATTTTTTTCATGAGTCAGCTTGAATAATTATTCCATTTTCAATTTGAAAGTGACATTTTGGTGGGAGCGGCCTCCTGGCCGCGATAAGCTTATCGCAGCCAGGAGGCCGCTCCCACAGAAGAAATTCGTCTTGTTTCAAATTGGAAATGGAATTATGCGTCAGCATCGGTTGATAGCCGGAACGAATCAGCCGAATATCACTACGCGATTCCGCCCCAGCTCTTTTGCGCGGTAAAGCGCCTGATCCGCTTCGCCGATGAGGTTTTCAAGTTTTTCTTCATGCGGGTGCCCGGACATAAGGTTTTCGTACTGGGTCGGCGTGATACCTATCGAGATGGTCACCTGGAATGAGAGTTCATCACGATGTATCGTTACATCCGCGATCGCCGTGCGCAATCGTTGGCAACGTTCTTTGCTTGCTGCAAGTTGGTGTCGGGCAACAGTACTGCAAACTCCTCACCGCCATAGCGAGCCAACAGGTCATGCGGTCTTAGGTGTTCCATCATGCACCTGGCGACGGTCTTCAAGGTGATGTCGCCGACCAGATGCCCGTGGGTATCGTTCACACGCTTGAAGTGATCGATGTCCGCCATCATGATTGCGAAGGGACTGTTGTTGAGTACGCAGCGGTGCAAGGCGCGCGGGAAAGCATCAATCATCCAGTGGCGATTGTGCACTCCGGTCAACGCATCGACATAGGCCTGGTGTTCGAACTGCTTCTTTTTATCCTGCGAAGTGATCAGTGCACGATTGTCGTTGCGCATCCGGCCGGCAACGATGCCGAGCAGATTGCGGGCGATCTCATGGGAATGGTCGACCAGTGACCATACCGTGTCATGAGGTATCGACAATACACGGGCAGGTTCGGTGGCGACGACCAATGCCGAAGGGTGCTTGCCATCCACCAGGGATATTTCCCCGACGCACTCTCCGGCACCCAGCGTCGCGTGTTCCAGTGACTCCTGTGCGGCCAGATGAACGCTCAGCTTGCCTTCGAATATCAGGTAGAGATGGTGATTCGGGATGTCCGGTTGCAGCAGGCTTTCGCCTGCGGCCAGGTTGCGCACGGTGCAGCGCTCCAGCATGTATTCGACACTGGTGAAATCCATGTCCCGGAATAACCGGTTCTGCCCGGTTAAGGCGCGGTCTGTTGCATTCATACTAGCCTGTCCTCCCTATACTCAAAGATTCAGCGGAACACGATAGTCTTGCTGCCGCACACCAGCACGCGGTCCTCCACATGATAGCGCAGGGCGCGCGCCAGTACGGCTTTCTCGATGTCCTTGCCGTAGCGCACCAGGTCGTCCACCGTGTCACCGTGGTCGATGCGCATGGTGTCCTGCTCGATGATAGGCCCGGCATCCAGCTCGTCGGACACATAATGGCAGGTCGCGCCGATCAGTTTCACGCCGCGCTGGTAGGCCTGGTGGTAAGGCTTCGCTCCCGCAAAGGAAGGCAGGAAGCTGTGATGGATGTTGATGATGCGTCCTGAGTATCGGGTGCACAGGTCCGGCGGCACGATTTGCATGAAGCGCGCCAGCACCATGCAATCGCCGCGCTGCTGCTCAAACAGCGCGGCGATCTTTTCGAACGCGGCGGCCTTGTCCTGCATGTCAACATAAATGAACGGGATGCCGTGCCACTCGACGAAGCTGCGCAAGTCCTCGTGGTTGGAGATCACGCAGGGAATATCCACCTGCAATTCGCCGCTGCGCCAGCGATGCAGCAGATCGTTCAGGCAGTGATCCTGCCGGCTGACCAGCAACACCACGCGTTTCTTTACTGCGGAGTCGCTGGCTTGCCAGATCATCCGGAATTCATCCGCCAACCTGCTGAAACGCGTGCGCAACTCCGCAGCGCCGAACGGCAGCGAAGCGGCAAGGATCTCCTGACGCATGAAGAAGCGCTGTGTTTCCTGATCGGTGTGGTAGCTGGCCTCGACGATCCAGCCGCCATGCTGTGCGACGAAGCCGCTCACCGCCGAGACGATGCCGACCCGGTCCGGGCAGGAGAGCGTGAGCGTGTAGCGGTGTTCGGTCATGTTGTTTCCTTATCGGTTTAATAAAATCCGTTCGAATGAAGAAGTAGGGCGGGCGCAGCCCACGCGGTCGTCGAATTACAACAGTGCGCGGGCTGCGCCCACCCTACGCCTGCTTATTGAGGATTACATATTTGAAGACAGAGTCTCCGCATCTCGTAGGTCGGGCTACGCCCGCCCTACGGTAAATCACTTAACAGTCATGAATTATGTAATCCTCAATAAGCAGCTTTGATCACAAATTTATCATAAGGAATGGCTCACACTGTCTGCGCGTAGTGCTTTACAGCGCCATCCCCTGATCGCGCAAATACTCTTCATAGTTGCCATGGTAATCGGAAATACCTTTGGCGGAGATCTCGATGATGCGCGTCGCCAGCGAGGAAACGAACTCGCGGTCATGGCTGACGAACATCAGCGTGCCTTTGTATTCCAGCAGCGCGGTGTTGAGCGACTCGATGGATTCCATGTCCATGTGGTTGGTCGGCTCGTCCATCAGCAGCACGTTGTTCCTTTGCAACATCAGCTTGCCGAACAACATGCGTCCCTGCTCGCCGCCGGACAGCACCTTCACCCGTTTCTTGGCATCGTCACCGGAGAACAACAAGCGGCCCAGCGTGGCGCGCACGGTCTGGTCGTCATCGTTCGGCCCGCGCCAATAGGTCATCCAGTCGGTCATGTTTTCGTCTTTGGCAAAATCGGCAGTGTGGTCCTGCGCGTAGTAGCCGATCCTGGCTTTGTCCGTCCACTTGATGGTGCCGGTGTCGGGGGCGAGGTCACCGGCCAGACAGCGCAGCAGCGTGGTTTTGCCGATGCCGTTTGGCCCGATGATGGCGACTTTTTCGCCGGCATCGATGCGGAAGTTCACATTGGAAAACAGCATGCGGTCGAAACCCTTGGCCATCTTCTGCACTTCCACCGCGGTGCGGTGCAGTTTGTCGCGCTCGTCGTACTCGAATCGGATGAACGGGTACTGGCGGCTGGACGGTTTGATGTCCTCGATCTTGATCTTGTCGATCTGGCGCGCGCGCGAGGTGGCCTGTTTGGCCTTGGACGCATTCGCAGAGAAGCGCGCCACGAAAGCTTTCAGTTCGGCGACTTTTTCCTTGGCTTTGGCATTGTCCGACGATTGCTGCTCGCGCGCCTGCGTGGCGGCCAGCATGTATTCATCGTAAGTGCCGGGGTAAGTGGTGATTTTGCCGTAGTCCAGATCCGACATGTGCGTGCACACGCTGTTCAGGAAGTGGCGGTCATGCGAGATGATCACCATGGTGCAAGTGCGCGCGTTGAGGATGTTTTCCAGCCAGCGTATGGTGTTGATGTCGAGGTTGTTGGTCGGCTCGTCGAGCAGCAGGATGTCCGGATTGGAGAACAACGCCTGCGCCAGCAGTACGCGCAGTTTGAAACCGGGAGCGACCGCACTCATCGGCCCCTGGTGCAACTCGATCGGAATGCCCACGCCGAGCAGCAATTCTCCGGCGCGCGGCTCGGCGGTGTAGCCATCGTATTCGGCGAACTGCGCCTCCAGATCGGCGGCGCGCATGTAGTCCTCCTCGGTCGCATCGGGATTGGCGTAGATCGCATCGCGCTCCGACATCGCCGCCCACATCTCGGCGTGGCCCATCATCACCACGTCCAGCACGCGCATGTCCTCGTAAGCGAACTGGTCCTGGCGCAGCTTGCCGAGGCGCTCACTTTTGTCCAGCATCACCTCGCCCGAGCTTTGCTCCAGATCGCCGCCGAGGATCTTCATGAAGGTAGACTTGCCGCACCCGTTCGCGCCGATCAGCCCGTAACGGTTTCCGTCGCCGAACTTTACGGAGACGTTTTCGAACAGCGGCTTGGCGCCGAACTGCATGGTGATATTCGCGGTGGAAAGCATGTAAAGCCCGATTTCAGAAAATTTTGGAGCGCGATTTTAACACCGCGAGAGCCATCCACCGAGCTAAAACGTGCTCATTTATCCGGAAGCCAGAGAGCGTTTTTCCGGAAAGCCGGTCTATCGGCTAGAATGCGCCGACTAAATCTATTCACAGAGTATATGGTCCCCCACCTCACCACCGCACTGACCGGCCCGCTGCTCGATCTTGAGCGGCGTTTTCTGGATGCCATGCCGAATATCGAGCACTGGTTTCGCACGCAATGGCAGATACACGCCATACCGTTCTATGCTTCGGTGGATTTGCGCAACAGCGGCTTCAAGCTGGCGCCCGTGGATACCAATCTATTTCCCGGCGGCTTCAATAATCTCAATCCGGATTTCCTGCCGTTGTGTGTGCACGCCATGCAGAGCGCTGTGGAAAGGATCTGTCCCGATGCGCGCGGGGTTCTGCTGATCCCCGAGAACCACACGCGCAATATGTTCTACCTGCAAAACGTCGCGCAGATCGTGACCATACTCAAGCAGGCGGGGATGCACGTGCGCATCGGCAGCCTGCTGCCGGAGATCAGGCAAGCCACGGATATCCAGTTACCCGGCGGCAATACGCTGGTTCTGGAGCCGCTGGTGCGGCGCGGCAACCGGCTCGGGCTGGCGGATCCCGGATCGGAGTCCGGGACAGGCTTCGACCCGTGCGTGGTGCTGCTCAACAACGATTTGTCCGGCGGTGTGCCGGATATCCTGAAGGGCCTCGAACAGACGGTATTCCCGCCGCTTGCGGCAGGCTGGCACATGCGCCGCAAGTCGCGGCATTTCAGCGCCTACGATCGCGTGGCGGATGAGTTTGCGCAGTTGATCGGCATCGACCCGTGGCTGATCGATCCGTATTTTGCCGTCTGCAACAAGGTCAATTTTCACGTGCGTGCCGGCGAGGAATGCCTCGCCGCGCACGTGGATGACGTGCTGAATATGATACGCGTGAAATATGCCGAATACGGCGTGAAGAACGACCCGTTTGTCATCGTCAAGGCGGATGCGGGAACGTACGGGATGGGCATCATGACGGTGAAGGATGCCAGCGAAATCACCGGCTTGAACCGCAAGCAGCGCAACAAGATGGCGGTGGTGAAGGAAGGCATGGAAGTTTCCGATGTGCTGGTGCAGGAGGGCGTGTACACGTTCGAGCACATCCACGATGCGGTGGCCGAGCCGGTGGTCTACATGGTCGACCATTACGTGGTCGGCGGCTTTTACCGTGTGCATACCGAACGCGGTGTCGATGAGAATCTCAATGCGCCGGGAATGTTCTTTGAGCCGCTGGCGTTCGAGGCCAGCTGCACACTGCCCAACCCGGATTGCGAACCGGATGACACGCCCAACCGCTTTTATGCATATGGTGTGGTTTCGAGACTGGCCTTGCTGGCCGCATCGCTGGAACTGGAGGCGTCAGATGACAGATGACAGAGGTCAGAGGACAGAGGTTTTGTCGCGGCTGTGCCGCGCTGTTAATAAACGTGCCGCGCAGCGGTACACAAAATTCTGTCTTCTGTCTTCTGTCTTCTGTCTTCTGACCGCTTGCGGTCAAGAGCCGCTGTATCAGGAGCAGGCTTATGTGTTCGGCACGCTGGTGGAAGTGAGCGTGTATGGCGAAACCGAGCCTCGCGCCAGACAGGCGGTAAGCGAGGTGTTGCAGGAGTTCCAGCGGCTGCACGACATGCTGCACGCCTGGCAGCCAAGCGAACTCAATGAATTGAACGAGTCGTTCGCCAAAGGTGAGAGCGCTGCCGTTTCGGCTGAGCTCGTCGCGATGCTGAAGGATGCGGCGCAGCTTTCGCAGCAGTCGCAAGGCTTGTTCAATCCGGCTATCGGCGGGCTGGTGCAACTGTGGGGGTTCCACGCCGATGAATTCAAGGCTGTGCAGCCGGACGAAAAACAAGTCGCGCAATGGGTCGCGGCCAATCCGCAGATGAGCGACATCCTGATCGAGAACGGCAGGGCGCAGAGCAAGAACAAATTCGTGCAGTTGGATCTGGGCGGCTATGCCAAAGGCTACGCACTGGACCGTGCCGCCGAATTGATGCGCAGGCAGGGCATACACAACGCGCTGATCAATATCGGCGGAAATGTCATGGCGCTCGGCCAACATGGCAAGCGTGCCTGGCGGGTCGGCATCCAGCATCCGCGCAAGTCCGGCGCGCTGGCGGCTTTGGATCTGCACGACGGCGAAGCGGTCGGCACATCGGGGGATTACCAGCGCTACTTCATGCTGGGCAAGGTGCGTTACTGTCATTTGATCAATCCGCGCAGCGGCTATCCGATGCAGGGTGTGCAGGCGGTTACCGTATTGACCCGCGGCCCACACGCCGGGGTGCTGTCCGATGCGGCCTCCAAGCCTTTGTTCATCGCGGGCGCGCGTGGCTGGCGAGCCGCCGCCACGCAGATGAATCTGTCCGAGGCGATGCTGGTGGATGGACAGGGCGCTGTTCACCTCACAACCGGACTGCA
>DATBWQ010000160.1:0-38588 GCA_036514695.1 Gallionella sp.
TTCTCGGTATTTGCAAATGCATAAAATTTCTGACCTCTCAGAAAGCTCTACAGTCGATTTTCAGATCACTGGGAGGGGTAACGTGACCCCTGAAATTCACTCTTTTCTCAGCAAGTGTGAGAATTTCAACAAACTGCTAATGGACAATCTCGGATGAATACATATCTCCTCAAGCCCGTCATTCCGGCGAAGGCCGGTGTGACGAATTACTGGAGTTGACCATTAGATGAACCATTCCAAACAACTATACCGCCAAAACCCACTGCTGCGCATCAGCTACAGCCTGATCGCCCCATTCTATGATCTGGCCATCGAACGTTCGCTCAGGGCGGCGCGCAGCCGTTCGCTGAGCGCGTTGCCGGCGGATGCGGCGGGAAAGGTGTTGCTGAGCGGTATCGGGACCGGCCTCGATCTGCCGTTGCTGCCGGAACTGCACCACTATACTGCGCTCGATTTCAATGCCGCGATGCTGGCGCGCGCCAAGCCGCGCGGCGCGGGGTTGAAAGTGGACTGGGTGCTCGGCGACAGCATGGCATTGCCTTTTGGAAATGAACATTTCGATCATGTCGTGCTGCACCTGATCCTCGCCGTTGTGCCGCAACCCGCGCAGTGTCTGAGCGAAGCCGCGCGCGTGCTCAAACCCGGCGGTACGATCCTGATCCTCGATAAATTCCTGCGCCCGCAACAGCACGCCTGGCTGCGCCGCGCGTTCAATCCGTTGACGCGCCGGCTCGCCACGCGACTGGATGTGGTGTTCGAGGAAGTATTGCGCGAGGTGCCGCAGTTGCAACTGCTCAGCGACGAGCCGTTGCTTGCCGGTGGCTGGTTTCGCGGGATCGTGTTGCAGAAGCTTGCTTATTGAGCTTTCCATAATTTGCGACAAATATACTGCTGAACGGCGACATGCGAACACTCCCTTCTCCCGCGGGCGGGAGAGGGGTTCCCAGTGCATCAGGGTGAACTCTGTAATGAACCGAGATAATCCATTAGGCGTGAATCTCCCTTGAACTGGTGATTACATCGCTCCTCCCCTGACAAGGGGAGGTCGGGAGGGGTTAGGGTTTTAACGCAAAGCAAACCCCCTCTAACTCCCCCTTGTCAGGGGGAGAACTGTGTTGCTGTATCACAAGATTGAATGCCATTTTTCGTCCTAATGGATTATTTGGGATGAATTAAGGAATACTCAATAGTTCAGATGGTGTTGCGAATCTGGTTGAACATTCCTGCAACAGGATATTCCAAATAATTTGTTGCTTCGCGTACCATGTTAAAGGACTGCCGAACAGATAGTATCGTGGCGGCATCGAAAGGCGGAAATGAGCAGCCCCATCGATCCTGAAATTAAACCAGAACACCCACATAGTTGGCACAACCTGCCAGTGCAGGAAGTGCTGCATATGCTGGCTGCGGATCAAGCGGGACTGTCGCCGGACGAAGCGGCGCGCCGTCTGGTGCAGTTCGGCCCGAACCGCCTGCCCGCCGCGCACAAGGACGGCTTGCTGGTCCGCTTTGCGCGCCAGTTCGACAACCTGCTGATCTATGTGCTGCTGGTCTCCGCGATCATTACCGCGCTGCTCGAGCATTGGGTGGATTGCGGCGTGATCCTCGGCGTGGTGCTGGTCAATGCCGTGATCGGCGTGATCCAGGAAGGCAAGGCGGAACGCGCGCTGGATGCGATACGCAACATGCTGTCGGCCAATGCGACGGTGTTGCGCGAAGGGCGGCGGCGCGAGATCCCGGCGGAGCAAGTGGTAATAGGCGACATCGTGTTGCTGGCCTCGGGCGATAAGGTGGACGCTGATTTGCGCTTGCTCGAAACCCGGATGTTGCGCGTCGACGAGGCTGCGCTGACCGGCGAATCCGTGCCGGTGGATAAAAATATCGAAGCGGTGGATGTTCAGACGGCGATCGGCGACCGTAGCTGCATGGTTTATTCCGGCACGCTGGTGGTGTATGGGCAGGCGCGCGGCGTGGTGGTCGCCACCGGCGCGGCAACGGAGATCGGCCGCATCAGCAGCCTGATCTCTTCCGTAGCCAGTCTGGAAACGCCGCTATTGCGGCAGATGGCCGGATTTGGCAAACAACTGACTGTCGCTATCCTGCTGCTGGCCGCGCTGACCTTCTCGTTCGGCGTATGGGTGCGCGGCTACGTGTGGTCAGAGATGTTCTTTGCCGCCGTCGGTCTGGCGGTCGCCGCGATACCGGAGGGGCTGCCCGCTGTCATGACCATTACGCTGGCCATCGGTGTGCAGCGCATGGCGCGGCGCAACGCGATCATCCGCCGCCTGCCTGCCGTGGAAGCGCTCGGTTCAGTGACAGTGATCTGCTCCGACAAGACCGGCACGTTGACCAAGAACGAGATGACCGTGCAGCGCATCATCACCGCCGCACAGGTATTCGAGGTCAGCGGCAGCGGCTATGCGCCGCATGGGGGTTTTTCCGTCGCCGGGCGCGAGGTGTTCGTCGAGGACTTTCCGGAATTGGTGGAACTGGGGCGTGCCGCGCTGCTGTGCAACGATGCCGAATTGCATGCGCACCCATCCAGTAGCACAGGCTGGCATATCGAGGGTGATCCGACCGAAGGCGCGCTGCTCACGCTGGCTGCTAAGACCGGACTCGATCTGGCTTTCGAGCGCGAAGCACTGCGCCGCACCGACCTGATCCCTTTCGAGTCGCAGCACCGCTTCATGGCGACGCTGCACCATGACATCGAGGGGCACGGCTTCATCTTCATCAAAGGCGCACCGGAACGGGTGATGGAGATATGTCAGGCCGAGCGCGCGAACGGCGAAGACCGGCCGTTGCATCATGCCCACTGGCAGCAGGCCATGCAGGACGCAGCAAGGCAGGGATTGCGCCTGCTCGCAGTGGCGATGCGCACGACCGTCAGCGAACAACGCGAGCTCAGTCTGACTAACGTGCAGAATGGATTTTCACTGCTTGGCGTGTTCGCCATCGGCGATCCGCCGCGCGATGAGGCGTTGCTGGCCGTGGCGCGTTGCCGCAGCGCAGGCATCGCCGTGAAGATGATCACCGGAGATCATCTCGACACTGCGTGTGCCATAGGCGCGCGCTTCGGCCTGAACCCCGCCAAGGCGCTGACCGGTGTCGAGATAGAACGCATGGATATGGCGATGTTGCGCGCCGCCGTGAGAGAAACCGACATCTTCGCCCGCGCCAGTCCTGAGCATAAGCTTTTGCTGGTGCAAGCCATGCAGGCAAACGGCGAAGTGGTGGCGATGACCGGCGACGGGGTGAATGACGCGCCCGCGCTGAAGCGCGCCGATGTCGGCGTGGCGATGGGCATGAAAGGCACCGAAGCGGCCAGGGAAGCGGCCGAGATGGTGCTGGCCGATGATAATTTCGCGTCCATCGACGCGGCGGTGGAAGAGGGGCGCGCTGTCTATGACAACCTGAAAAAATCCATCATGTTCATTCTGCCCACCAATGGCGGCGAAGCGATGGTCATCGTCGCATCTATCCTGCTCGGCCTGACGCTGCCAATCACGCCGGTGCAGATCCTGTGGGTGAACATGGTCACGGCGGTCACGCTGTCGCTGGCCCTGGCCTTCGAGCCACCCGAAGCGGGTGTGATGAAACGCCCGCCACGCGACCCGGCGGAACCATTACTCAACAGATTTTTGTTATGGCGCGTGTTTTTTGTTTCCTGCCTGATGGTGGTTGGCGCGCTGGGCTTTTTCCTATGGGAGCAGGCGCGCGGTGTAAGTATCGAAGCAGCGCGAACGGTGGCAGTGAACGTACTGGTGATAGGAGAGATCTTCTATATGTTCAACTGCCGCTTCCTGCTCGCGCCTTCCTACAGCCCTCGTGGCTTCACTGCTTCGCAGCCGGTGATCTTCTCGATACTCGTCGTCGTGCTGTTGCAAGCGCTGTTCACCTATGTCCCGCTGTTTCAGAAACTGTTCGGAACCATCGCCATTGATGCGGCAGCGTGGTGGCGCATCCTGCTGTTCGGCGCTGTGTTGTTTGTCGTGGTGGAAATCGAAAAAGCAGTGCTGCGCCGTTAGAACTCGTAGGGCGGATTAGCGTAGCGTAATCCGCCGGATGAGTAACACCATGCGGCGCAATGTCCTCTGGTTATTGCGCCCACGGACTGCCCCGGATTACGCTTCGCTTCATCGGGGCTACGCGTTTAGCACTTTTATCCACTCTGCCGTTACCATACTGGGTGTTTATGCTTGACGTTGAGGTTACTGCGACGCTAAAATTCCCGACTGTTTAATTCAGGTAATGACAATATGGGCACAGATATCCAAAGACGCATCAAAGAACAAGTCACCACGCATCCGGTGGTGCTGTATATGAAGGGTAGTCCGCAGTTTCCGCAGTGCGGCTTTTCCGCCAACGCAATACGCATCCTGAACGCGCTGGGCGTGAAGGAATTATTCACCGTGGATGTGCTGCAGGACGACGATATCCGCCAAGGCATCAAGGATTACGCCAACTGGCCGACCATCCCGCAGCTTTACATCAAGGGCGAATTCGTCGGCGGGTCGGACATCATGACCGAGATGTATCAGAACGGGGAACTAAAACAGTTGTTAGACAGCTAATGTGGCAACCCATAATTATTGAGCTTTGCATAATTCATGACTGTTAAGTGGATTTACCGTAGGGCGGGCTTTGCCCGCCGCGTCGGGCCGCTTCGACAGGCTCAGGACAGGCGTAGCCCGACCTACGAGATGCGGAGACACTGTCTTTAAATATGTAACCCTCAATAAGGCCACTTTTTTGCTCGCGCAAAGACGCAAAGAAGATCAAATACCAGACCTACCTTGCGTGCCATCCAAGTTGCATCGGAATGAATCTTTTGCAGATGATGTTATATTTCTCTTTGCGCCTTTGCGCAAGACCGGATCTTCATATGGACTCTAGAGGCTGCCGCACGCGCCTTCCATCGTTACACCTGCTACACTTCAATGTGCGATAAAATCGCATCAATCCGGCAAAGCTGACAAGCCTGAAATACCAACCGCATTGCTCGGAGTAGTGAGTTCCCTGTGCTACTGTTTCGTTCGCTGCAGTGACGAAAAGTTCTCAAGGCTGGAACTATGCTGATGATCAATTCTGAAATGAGATTAGTGCTAAATCAATGACAGAGATACAGATAGAAATACAACCGGACCAAGACCTCGAAGCAGAACCACAACCACAACCCATGGAAGCGGCTGACCTGCTGGTCGCCTATCTGGAACAAATCGGTGTCGAGTACGTATTCGGTGTCCCTGGGGGCGCCATCGAACCGTTGTATAACGCGCTCGCGCGCAGCGAGAGGCGTGGCGGGCCGCGTCCGGTAGTGGCGCGCCATGAAACGGGAGCCGCTTTCATGGCCGATGGCTATGCCCGTGAATCGGGCAAGATCGGTGTGTGCTGTGCCACTTCCGGCCCGGGTTCCACCAATCTCATCACCGGCGTGGCCTGCGCTTATGAGAACGAGATCCCGATGCTGGTCATCACCGCCCAGCCCCCGCTGCATTTGCTGGGCCGAGGGGCGTTGCAGGAATCATCCGGCGCCGGTTTCGACACAGTCGCCATGTTTCGTCTCTGCACACGCTACAGCGCGCTGATATCCCATCCGGATCAACTGGAAAGACAACTGACCAATGCGCTGCTGAGTGCGTATCAACCGACGCCTGGTCCGGTTCACCTCAGTATTCCGATGGACGTGCATCGCTCCCTGTTAATGAGCGGGCCGTCATACAACCTGGCTCATCTGCTCAAACCGCTATCGGCTGTTGATGATGCGTCGGTTCGTGAATTACAGGCACTATTGGCGCAGGCGCAGCGTGTGGTGGTGTTGATCGGCAGCAGCTGCGGCGAAGCCATTGACCTCATCATCGAGTTGGTGGAGAGGGTGGGCGGAGTTTTCGTCGTCACACCCGACGCCAAGGGATTCATCAGCCCGCGTCATCCTTTGTATCGTGGCGTGTTCGGCTTTGCCGGACACCGGACCGCAGTTGCAGCGATGGAGGATCCGGGAGTGGATCTGATTCTGGTGGTCGGCTCCAATCTGAGTGAATGGACCAGCAACGGCTGGAGCGAAGCGGTATTGAACAACCGGCTGGTGCATATCGATTCCTGCGAGGCTCACCTAACGCGCTCGCCGATGGCACGTCTGCATGTACGCGGTGGTATTCGCCCGGTGTTCGAGCGACTGCTGAGAACCTTGCGCAGGGATGGCCCGACGGAGGTTTCAGTTGGCGAGAAGCGAAGATTCAAAAAGATCTCGGTCGATGATCCATTCAAGCCTGCGTCCGTCGATGCACCGATCAAACCGCAGTATTTGATGCGCGAACTCGGCTGGCGCAGTCCGCCCGATACGCGCTTCCTGACCGATACCGGCAACAGCACGATCTGGGCGATCCATCATCTGGCGATGCACGACCACAACCCCAGCGCGGGGGGGTGGATGCGCGTCACGATGAATTTCGCTCCAATGGGCTGGGCCATCGGCGGCGCAGTTGGCACCGCGCTGGCCAACCGTGCTGTGCCGGTGGTCTGCATCACCGGCGATGGCAGCCTACTTATGAATGGCCAGGAAATGACCGTGGCGCTGACCGAGAAACTCACCGTGTTATTCGTGATTCTCAACGATGCAGCATTGGGCATGGTGAAGCACGGCCAGCGCCTGGCCGGTGTTGAGCAAATTGCCTTCGAATTGCCAGCGGTGGATTTCCGGCTGCTGGCCGAATCCATGGGCATCCCGGGTCATGTGATACGCACCGCGCAGGACTTCGAAAATCTGGACTTGGATGCGATCCTGAGCCATCCGGGTCCGACTGTGCTGGACGTGCGTGTTGACAGGGATGAAGCACCGCCCATGGAGTTGCGGCTCAGAATTATGGGTCGATGAGAAAAAATGGAAACCATACACACCCGCATCTGGCAGGAAGAAGCTGAACCCGACAATCCATTCGCTACCCGCGTTGCCTATTGCCGTGGTTACGATGTTTACGGCGAGATGCTGGGGCAGGCGCGCTGGGTTGAAATGCTTTACTTGTTGTTCCGTGAAGAAGCTCCAACGGCAGCGCAAGCGGATTTGCTGGAAGCGCTTGCGGTGGCTCTGGCCAACCCCGGTCCTCGCGATGCGTCGGTGCATGCTGCCATGTGCGGAGGCGTTTGCGGCTCGACGGCCGCTTCCACGCTGATGGCCGCGCTGGCGGTAGGCGCCGGGCAACTTGCCGGAGGCCATGAAGTATTTTTAGCGATGGAAGGCTGGGCTGCATGCGGTACCAACCTTGACGCATGGCGTAAGCGGCTCGGCGGATTGGAGGCGATCCCAGGCAGCATTTGGCCGACGCCGGAGCATCCTCCGGGCTTCGATCCACATGGTATCAGCACGGCCACTTCGGTGAAGCAAACGCTTGCTGGTCTCGTTAGCTACAATTCGGGAGCACACTTGGCATGGTTGCAGCAAAACCTGCCGGCTCTGGAAGCGGCGGCGGGCTACCCCCTCGCAATGTCAGGCGTGGCCGCAGCCGCTCTCGCGGATTTGGGCTTTACTCCTGAGCAAGGCGAAATGCTGCACCTGCTGTTGCGCCTGCCCGGCGCGGCAGCACATGCATTGGAGCAACATCCCCTCGGGTATAAGAAGTTCCCGTTCGGCACCGTGGAACTGGAAAGCGAATCAGCCGGGGGGCAAGCATGAACACGCGCGCCAGAGGCCCCAACTTGCTACAGGAAAACGTTGGTGTTTTGAAAAGCCGCATGGGGACTTTCTATCCCGGCAGCCATGTGATCTTTCGCGGCTATGACCTGCACAAGGATTTGAAGGACATGGACTGGGTCGAACTTTATGTATTCGGCATCACCGGTCGCCGCTTCACAAGGGAGCAATTGCGGCTGTTGCATTCCATCTGGACCTGCACCAGTTATCCGGATGTCCGGCTGTGGAATAACCGGGTAGCGGGATTGGCAGGCAGTTCCCGCAGCACCGGGACTTTGGGCCTGGCGGCTGCCTTGGCGGTTTCTGAGGCTTCTATCTACGGACAAGGTTCGGCCATGCGTGCCATGGACTTCCTGATACGCACACTGCGCCAAGTTGATGAGGGAGGAGACCTTGAAGGATGCATAAGGCAAGAACTGGAATTGCACCGCAGCGTCTCTGGCTATGGCCGGCCCTTGGTCAATGCGGATGAACGTATTGAGCCCTTGCTGACACTCGCCAAGAGTCTGGGGCTGGACCAAGGGCCATATCTGCGTTTGGCATTGGCTGTGGAAGAAAAATTACTTGCAGGCCGGTGGCGCATGAAAATGAATTACGCCGCATTAATTACTGCACTAGGAGCAGATATTGGACTTACCACACGCGAGTTTTATTTGTTCATGTTTCCGTTATTTCTGGGTGGAATGCCGCCTTGTTTTATTGAGGCATCGGATCGGCCGGAAGGCACGTTATATCGTGCTGCTTGCTCAGACATTCTGTACGAAGGGCAACCTGAACGGCCTTGGCGCAGAGCAGGCTTGAGTTAGTGGATAATGTACCGATTATAAAAATTCAACTTGGCAATTAATTAGGGGGCAGCGATGCAAACATTGAACCGTCAAACAATCTGTGCCTTTCTGGCGTTGGCCTGGATCGGCACTGCTACCGCTCAGACCACTGAAGAAGATCTGGCGCTGGCCTATGGCGACAAATCCATGATCAGCATTGCCACCGGCAGCCCGCAACCTATCACGCGCGCGCCGGCAGTGGCGACCGTGATTACTGCCCGTGACATCGCAGCCTTGGGAGCAACCGACCTGGACCAGGTGCTGGAAAGCGTGCCGGGACTGCATGTTTCAATGTCGAATGTCGCCCTGAATCCGATTTACGGGTTTCGCGGCATTGCCACCAAAAACAACCCGCAAGTGCTGATGCTGGTCAATGGCATCCCGATCACGAATGTGCTTTGGGGTGATCGCGGCGAGGTTTGGGGCGGCATGCCGCTGGAAAATGTGGCGCGCATCGAAGTGATCCGCGGGCCGGGCTCGGCGCTGTATGGCGCCGATGCTTTTTCCGGGGTGATCAATGTCATTACCAAGACTGCGGCGGATATCAAGGGAACTGAATACGGATTGCGTGCCGGCAGTTTCAACAGCCGCGAGGCATGGATACAGCACGGCGACAAACTGGGGAAGCTGGATGCCGCTTTCTATCTGAGTGCGGGCAAGACCGATGGCCAGAAAGGCATCATCCAGCGGGATGCGCAAACAGCATGGGATGGAATTCTTGCTACGAATGCATCACGCGCACCAGGCCCGATCAATGCCGAACGCAAGGCGATCGATGCGCGCGCCGATTTGTCCCATGAAGCGTGGCGTTTACGGGCGGCTTATCAGAAACGTGAAGTGGGTACTGGTGCCGGTGTCGCCGGGAGCCTTGATCCCAATGGGCGCACGCATTTGTCCAGGCTGTTTCTGGATATGAGCTATGAAAAAGCCAACTGGGCGCCGAATTGGGATGTGTCCGGAGTTGCCGGTTATTACAATATCAAGGAAAAGGGCGATCCTGCCTACACGCTCTTCCCCGCAGGCGCCTTTGGCGGATTGTTCCCCAATGGGATGATCGGCAATCCCGGACATTCCGAGCGGCACTCCAACGCCAGCGTTTCCGCTTTCTATACCGGCTTTGAGCAGCACCGGATTCGCATCGGCACGGGATACCGGGTAGAGAACTTGTACGAGGCTCAAGAGACAAAAAACTTTGATGCGGCATTTCAGCCGTTGTGCGCCCCACCCCCTTGTACGCCTCCCTTGGTGGATGCGACCGGCAATCCGGTTTTGGTCTATATGCTGCCGCACAAGCGCAACGTATCCTATGCATTCGCCCAGGACGAATGGAGCTTTGCAAAAGACTGGGCGCTGACTGCGGGCGTGCGGCATGACCGTTATTCGGACTTCGGCGGCACCACCAATCCGCGGCTTGCTCTGGTGTGGGATGCGGCCTACAACGTCGTGGTCAAGGCCATGCACGGAACTGCTTTCCGCGCCCCTTCCTTCGCCGAGCTCTATGCCATCAACAATCCAGTTGCGACCGGCAATGCCAATCTGAAACCGGAGACCATTATGACGGATGAGCTGGCGTTTTCCTGGCAACCTTTAGCCAAGTTACAAAACAACCTGAACTTTTTCCGTTATCGTATGCGTAACATCATTCTGTCCGCAACGCCGTATCAGAATACCGGCGACCAGGTCGGACGCGGGCTGGAATTGGAGTCCACGCTGGATGCCACCAGCGATCTGCGACTGACCGGCAACTATTCATTGCAGCATTCCATAGATCAGGCCAGCGGGCAGGATGCAGGCATGGCGCCGCATCGCCGATTGTTTGTCCGCGCCGACTGGCGTTTTGCGCCGCTATGGCAGGTCAGCGCCAAGGCCAATTATGTGGCAGACCGGATGCGGGAGCCGGGCGATACTCGGGCTAAAATTCCAGACTACACCTTTGTGGACTTGACCTTGCGGCGTGAAAGTTTTGCCGGCAATTGGGATATGCGCGCCATGGTGACTAACCTGTTTGATCGCGATGCCAAAGAGCCGAGCTTTAAATCAGTGGGTATGCTTTCTGACCTGCCGCTCCCTGGACGCGCTGTTTACCTGCAATTCCAGCACAAACTCTGAGCCCATGCGCCTACCTTCCTTGTGTATGCAGGCTCTTGGTCTCGGATACTTCACGGTATGTACGAATAGGGCGGCGGAGCAATCTATACATAGCGACATAAATCTACTGCGCAACTCCGGAGCGTGGTCGGGCGGTGCTCGCGCTCCTCACAGACTGTGTGTATGCTCCGGGCGCTGTGCTCCGGCCTCCCCCGCCCCAAAGCCGCTCGCTACGATTTCTGTCGCGATGTATACCAACAGGCTCTGGTTAAAAACCAGTCCTCAGGCTGCGACGGCCTTCCCGGTGAAACGTAAAACTTTACTTAACCTCCGTTTCATTGGATTCGATCATACAAGGGTGCGCTATGCGCACCAATGATAATGGTGCGCATAGCGCACCCTACATGATGATTACACAGCGAGGAGCAGAAGCAAAAGGTCGGCTGGCCTCGATGCTGCTGGGCGTCGTGCTGCTATTCTTCACAGCGCTGGTCGTTACATCACCAGCATGGGCAACAGGGGCAGACAAGATCGCAGTGATCTCTCCCGACATCAGTGAGCCTTATCGGGGGATATTCGCGAAAATAATCGAGGGCGTCGAGGACAAACTCGGCGTTCGGGTAGCGAATTATCCGGTGCGATCCGACACGGATATCGGTGTTCTGAAGTCCGGCCTGCTACGCCTGAATACCAGGGTGGTGATCGCCCTTGGCCGGCAGGGCATGAAGACGGCGGTGGCGCTGGATCACGGTATCTGGGTGGTGGTGGGCGGCGTGTTGACCGTGCCGGAAAACGAGGCGCGCGAACAACCGGTGATCAGCCTGTCCCCGGATCCTGCATTGCTGTTTGCCCGCATGAAAGCGCTGATGCCGGGGGCGAAGCGTGTGTTCGCCGTCTACGATCCCGCTTTAAACGGCTGGCTGATTAAATTGGCCAAAGAAGCCGCTCGTGCCCAGGGGCTGGAGTTGGTGGCGTACGAGGCGCAGGATCTGCGCAGTGCAGTACGGTTCTATCAGGAAATTTTTTCTGCGGCTGATGGTGACAGTGATGTCTTATGGTTGCCGCAGGATTCCACCACGGTGGAGGAAGGCTCAGTACTGCCTTTGGTGCTGCAGGAATCATGGAATCAAGGCATCGCGGTTTTTTCCAGCAATTCCACTCACGTCCGGCGTGGCGTGCTGTTTTCGCTTTATCCCGACAACGTGGCGCTGGGGAAGAGTCTTGCCGGTTTGGCTCAGGGTATTTTGACCTCGGGCGATTATGAAAGGCGTGGCATGATGCCATTGCGCGATGTGCAAAGCGCTGTCAACCTGCGCACTGCCAAACATCTGGGTCTCAAGCCGTCCCGCCAGCAGGGTTTCGACACGACATTCCCCGAGCAATAGACGCACTCGCCCATGAAGAAGATTCTCAACAGGTTTCTCCAAAGATTCACTTTTGAGCGCCAGCTTGGCATCATGGTTACGCTCGGTGTTCTTCTTCTGGCGTTGTTTTCCTCTCTGATGGGATCGTGGCTGAGTAACGAGCGGGTACGCCTTAACCTTCTTGAGCAGGGTCAGCGCATCACGGAGAATCTGGCCCGTCAGAGCGCCCTTGCGCTGATTTACGCTTCAGATGACAACGCCGCCGATGCAGTGAACGCTACCATGGCTTTCCCGGGCGTGGTCAGCGTTGAAATACGCGACGTCAGCCAGCGCACATTGTTGACGCGCGGCCCCGCCGGCCACGCCGAATTCCCTGCTGCAATCGAGCGAGCCAACTGGGAGCAGGCCGGTGCCGTTCTCGATGCGGAAAGCCGGAAGGCATGGCGTTTTGCTGCGCCGGTGTATACGCAGCCTTCTGCCGAATCGCCATTCAATGTGCAGACAGCCGCCCCCGAGTTGCTCGGCCATGTTTCGGTGGTGATGAGCAAGGCGGCGCTGTTTCAGACGACTACAGACATTTTTGTCGCTAACCTGGCCACGTCGTTTTCCTTCGCGCTGCTGTTCCTGTTCCTGATCCGCTTCATGGCCAACCGGATGACGCGGCCACTTAACCAGTTATCGGCCAGCATGGGGCGCGCCAAGGCGGGCGAATCGGAGGTGCGTGCCGTTCTGACCGGGCCGAAGGACATCTCCGACATGGCTCATGCCTTCAACAGCATGATGGCGGTGCTGGAAGAGCGCGAGGCAGCTTTGCGTGTTGCCGCCATTGCCTTCGAGATCGAAGAAGGCATGATCGTAACCGATAGTGATGAGGTGGTCATTCGGGTCAACCGTGTCTTCACGGAACTGACCGGCTACAGTGCCGAAGAAGCTATCGGCAAAAACCTGAGCATGTTCAAGTCTGACCGGCAAGATGCCGGGTTCTACCCGCGCATGCGTGAAATCCTGCATCGCGAAAATTACTGGCAAGGGGAGATATGGAACCGCCGCAAGAACGGCGAAGTCTATCCGGAGTGGCTGACTATTACTGCCGTTGTCGGCAAAGATGGCAAGATCACGAATTATATCAGTGCGTTTTTTGACATCACCGAGCGCAAGCTGGCTGAGGACAAGATCCACAATCTCGCATTCTATGATCCGCTCACACAGCTTCCTAACAGGCGCCTGCTGTTTGACCGTCTCCAGCAGGCGGTTGCCACCAGCGCACGCAACAAGACCAGCGCCGCGCTACTGTTCATCGATCTCGATAATTTCAAGATATTGAACGACACCAGAGGGCACGACATCGGCGACATGCTATTGATCGAGGTGGGCCGGCGCCTGCAAACCTGCTTGCGTGAGAGCGACACTTTAGCGCGTTTGGGCGGAGATGAATTTGTGGTGCTATTGGAGCAGTTAAGCGAAGACAAAACGCAGTCTGCTGTGCAAGCGCAGGGTGTGGGAGAAAAAGTGCTCAAGATCACCAGCCAACCCTATATGCTCAAAGATGTCGAGCATTACAGTTCGTCGAGTATAGGCATTTCCATGTTCGCCAATTACAGACAAAATCTCGACGATTTGCTCAAGCAGGCTGACACATCCATGTACGCAGCCAAAAAAGCCGGTCGAAATACCCTGCGTTTCTTCGACCCCGCGATGCAGGAAACGCTGGAACTGCGCAGTCAACTTGAAGCCGGGATGCGTAAGGCATTGCCGAAAAATGAATTCAGGCTTTACTACCAGGTACAGGTGGATAGCAACCAACGCTTCATTGGTGCGGAGGCACTGATCCGCTGGGAACATCCGGAGCAAGGCCTGATCTCCCCCGCACGATTCATTCCCGTTGCAGAAGAAACCGGGCTGATTCTGCCCATTGGCCAGTGGGTGTTACAGACGGCCTGCGCACAACTTAAAGAATGGGAAAACAATCCGCTCACTCGCGAATTAACGCTTGCCATAAACGTCAGTGCGCGGCAATTTCGTAAACCGGATTTCGTTCAGCAAGTGAGCGAAATAATCGAGCAAACCCTTATCAATCCGGTGCGCCTCAAACTTGAGTTGACCGAGAGCACGGTGCTCGAAAACGTCGCTGATACCATAGACAAGATGCATGCTTTGAAATCGATGGGTGTGCGCTTCGCAATGGATGATTTTGGCACAGGCTATTCATCGCTGGCTTATCTGACTCAATTGCCACTCGATCAATTGAAGATCGACCAGTCGTTCGTGCGCAACATCGGCACAAAATCTTCCGATGCGATGATTATTCAAACTATTATCGGCATGGCCAATAATCTGAGCATAGAGGTGATTGCCGAAGGAGTGGAAACCCAGGCTCAACGTGATTTCCTCTGGGGGGCCGGATGCATGCTTTATCAGGGTTATCTGTTCGGCAGACCTGTACCAGTGGAGGAATTTGCTGCCGCTCTAACATAGCCAGAACTCACAGACGTCCCGGATCACATCAGCAACAGCGGTGGAGGTGAATGAATGCTGCTCTTGATGCGAGTTCGAATTACTCCGATTCCCGATCAAACGTGCATTTTTGTAGGGCGGGCTTTGCCCGCCGGATCAAGCTGTCGGGCGAGCTTTGCATAGCCATTCGACTAGGCCGCCAAAATACGGCAGCCAAGTCGCTGGTTAAGCCAGACCTACGGATTGTTTTACCCTTGAAATGGAATTGGAATTATTTCGTGAGACTGGCGCGTGCCCGCGCGATCGCTGCAGCAACTTGTTGCGGCGCAGTGCCGCCGGTATGGTTCCGGCTGGCCAGGGATCCTTCCAGCGTAAGCACCTGATACACATCCTCTGCTATCAGGGTTGAGAATTGCTGAAACTCGGCAAGGCTGATGCCGCTTAAATCGCAGCCGCGCTGTTCGGCGAAGCGCACTGCCAGTGCCACGGCTTCATGGGCATCGCGGAACGGCAAACCTTTCTTCACCAGATAATCAGCCAGGTCGGTAGCGGTGGCATAGCCCTGCAAGGCCGCGCTGCGCATGGCTTCGGGATGGACCTTGATGCCGGCGATCATGTCGGCGTAGATGCGCAGTGTCTGCGTCAGCGTTTCCACCGTGTCGAACAGCGGTTCCTTATCTTCCTGATTGTCCTTGTTATAGGCCAGCGGCTGGCCCTTCATCAGCGTCAGCAATGCGACCAGATGGCCGTTCACGCGGCCGGTCTTGCCGCGCACCAGTTCCGGCACATCGGGGTTCTTCTTCTGCGGCATGATCGAAGAGCCGGTACAGAAGCGGTCGGCTATGTCGATGAAACCGAAGCGCGGGCTCATCCACAAAATCAATTCTTCCGAGAAGCGCGACAGGTGCGTCATGATCAGCGCGGCACAAGCGGTAAATTCGATCGCGAAGTCGCGATCCGACACCGCGTCCAGTGAGTTCTCGCACACCCCGTCAAAACCCAGCAACTCGGCGACATATTCGCGCTTGATCGGGTAGCTGGTCCCGGCCAGCGCGGCCGCGCCGAGAGGCAACCGGTTCACGCGCTTGCGGCAATCCTGCAAACGTTCCGCGTCGCGCTTGAGCATCTCGAAATAGGCCATCAGATGGTGTGCGAAACTGATCGGTTGCGCGACCTGCAAATGGGTGAAGCCGGGCATGATGGTATTGGTGTGCTGTTCGGCGAGGCCGAGCAGCGCGCTTTGCAACGCCCTGATGAGTCCGAGCAGCTCATCGATCGCGTGGCGCAGATACAGGCGCACATCGGTCGCCACCTGGTCGTTGCGCGAACGCCCGGTGTGCAGGCGCTTTCCGGCATCGCCGACCAAAGCGGTGAGCCGTTTCTCGATGTTGAGGTGCACATCTTCCATATCCAGCGACCAGGCGAATTCGCCGGCGATGATCTCATTCTCGATCTGCGCGAGGCCGCGCTGGATGTCACTCAGATCCTGTGTGGAGATGATGTCGCAGGCCGCCAGCATCTGCGCGTGCGCCAGCGAGCCCTGGATGTCGAACATGGCCAGCTTGTGGTCGAAGCCCACCGACGCGGTATAGCGCTTCACCAATTCCGCGACCGGTTCAGAGAAACGCCCAGACCAGCTATCTTTATCTTGCATCATTGCCCCCTCTTGTCCCAGAATAAAGCGCGAACCAGAGTTTCGCGCGAAAAACCAGGGAACTCTTAAACCGAAATAATCCATTCGGATGAAAAATGGCAATATACATACTCCTTACGAATAGCGCGGCAACACGGTTCTCCCCCTGATAAGGGGGAGTTAGAGGGGGTTTGCTTTGTGCGGAAACTCTAACCCCTCCCAGCCTCCCCTTGTCAGGGGAGGAGCGACGCAACCAACAGCTAAAGGAATACTCCATGCCTAATGGATTATCCGGGTTAAATACAGTCCACCATGAATAACGCGCGCAGTATAAAACAAAATGCCGGGGCCGATGCGTTGCCCAACTTTCGCAACCTCGGTATCACGTTGCGCATCCTGTTGATCAGCAACGGCATGGCATTGTTGCTGGCACTGATGCAGGCGGGCGGGTGGGCGGATGTGCCACAGCGCATGATGCAGATCGCCACGCTGCTCACGCCTATCCTGCTGGCCATGCTGGTGCTGCTATGGGCAGCGCAGCCGTGGCTGGATCGGCTGGGTTACTGGCGCGGCGTGCTGGCGGTGAATCTGTCGGTGGTAGCGATGACGCTGGCTACCTATTACCTGGGCGGTGAATTGTACCGCCCGCCGAACAGAGACGATGGTAATTTCGATGTGGTGCGTTATGTGCTGCTCAGTGTTACGGTGAGCAGCACCTTGCTGATGTATTTCCGGCTGCGCACCCATGCGTTGTCGCACGCCCTGCACGATGCGCGCTTGCAGGTGTTGCGCGCGCGTATCAGGCCGCATTTCCTGTTCAACACCATCAATGCCGTGCTCGGTATCGTGCGCACCCAGCCCAGGCAAGCGGAAACCGCGCTGGAAGACATGGCGGACCTGTTTCGGATGGCGATGTCGGATGCGCGGGATCTGGTGCCGCTGCAAAAGGAGATCCAATTGAGCAAACAATATGCTGCCCTTGAGCAGTTGCGCATGGGCGAACGGTTGCGCGTGGACTGGCAGATGCAGGACCTGCCGGAAGATGCGCTGATCCCGCAGTTGCTGTTGCAGCCGCTGCTGGAGAACGCCGTGTATCATGGCATCGAGCCATTGCCGCAGGGCGGCTGTATCAAAGTGATGCTGCGCCGCAGCGGCGACGAGTTGCAGCTCAAGGTGGAAAACCCCTCTCTGCCGCGCAGCGAGGGGACGCATCGCGGCAACAAGGTGGCATTGCGCAATATCCGCGAACGGCTGGACCTGTTGTTCGATGTCGAGGCGCGCTATCAGGTCGAAAGCGGCAACGATTTTTACCGGGTGGAGATCACGCTGCCCTATGTGAAAGAGCGGCCCAAAATAAAGGAGCGGTCATCATGAGCGGGAACGAGCAAACTCTGCGCGTGTTCATCGTGGACGATGAGCCGCCCGCGCGCAATCGGCTGCGCGACGTGCTGAAAGATTGCAGTGAAAAGTTGCCGCTGCAGATCGTCGGTGAGGCGGGCAACGGCCGCGAGGCATTGGACAGGCTCGTGGAACTGCCTGTCGATGTGGTGTTGCTCGACATCCGGATGCCGCAAATGGATGGCATCGAACTCGCGCAGCACTTGCAAAAGCTGCCCAAGACGCCGGTGATCATTTTCACCACTGCCTACGATGACTACGCGATCAAGGCATTTGAATTGCATGCCGTCGATTACCTGCTCAAACCGATACGCCTGGCGCGGCTGTTCGAGGCGCTGACCCGCGCGCGCGATGCGGTGCCGGTGCAAAACGAAGTGCTGCGGGAGCTTTCGCCAGAGCCGCGCAAGAATCTGTCCAGTCATGAACGCGGCAAGATCTATCTGATACCCATCGAGCAGGTGCTATACCTGCGCGCCGAGTTGAAATACATCACGGTGCGCACCGCCGAACGCGAGTACCTGATCGAGGAATCGCTGTCGGCACTGGAAAAGGAATTCGCCGCGCGCTTCGTGCGCATCCACCGCAACTGCCTGGTGGCAAAGGAAGCGATCGAGGGATTCGAGAAGGGCGGCGAAGACAGCGCCGAAAGCGCGGGATGGATGGTGAAGCTGAAAGGCCTGGGCGAACTGCTTGCAATCAGCCGCCGCCAGCAGCATATCGTCAAAGAATTCGGATGATCTGCGCCAAACCGCATTGAGGTTTCCTATTGAGCTTTACATAATTCATGACTGTTAAGTGATTTACCGTAGGGCGGGCTTTGCCCGCCGTGTTGGGCGTAGCCCGACCTACGAGATGCGGAGACTCTGTCTTCAAATATGTAATCCTCAATAATGGATTATCTGGGTTGAATGTAACAGGAGGTCAAAAATGAAACGCTCTGCTCTTGCCGTCATTCTATTGATTCTTGCTTTGACCGCTTGTGAGAAAAAGCCTGCGGAAACGTCCGCTGGAGTTTCCGCCGGGTCAAAAGTCGACATCTCCGCACCAGTCGACGGAGCCAGGCTCGATGCCAAGGCGCAAATCAAACTGGACTATGACATCACTCTGGGCGGGGAGGGCGACCATGCCCATGTTTACGTGGATGACAGGCGCATCGCCATGCTGCGCCAGATGAAGGGCAGCTACATGATCTTTCCGCTGGATCCGGGTGTGCGGGAAATTTGCATCAAGGTCGTCAACAGCAACCACACACCGACCGGTGTGGCGCGTTGTGTCAAGGTTACGGCCGGATAGCATCCATCAAAAGCGAGCGTAGCCCGGATGAAATGCAATGGAATCCGGGGCAACTTTCGGCATGGACGCCAATACCCCGGATTCCGGCCTACGGCCTGCATCCGGGCTACGGCACTCGATAGTTTGGCGGCTATTAATCGGCGAAAACGACCCGGAAAATATCGCTTCAACAAGTCCTTTGACAATACCTGACAGGTGCCTGTATAAACCCGATTACGTTCACGGAAAATATCCAAAGAGCGTGAGTAAATCAAGGTTTTCCTATTTAACTTTTTAGGGAGTAAACATGAAAAAACTTATTGCAGTATTGTCTTTGGTCGTGGCACTGCCAACAGCAGCGTTAGCAGCTGACGGTGCGGATGGCAGCTGCGGTGTGGGTTCCATGATATTCAAGGGCCAATCCGGTGTTGGTCCGCAGATACTGGCTATCACCACTAACGGTTCCACATTAAACCAGATGTTCGGTGTTTCCAGCGGTACATTGGGCTGCACACCAAATGCTACGGTGAAATCAAACATGAAGACAGCCATGTTCATCGACGGCAACAAGGATCAGTTGGCACGCGACATGTCAGTCGGTAGCGGAGAGACCTTGGCTGCGTTGGCGCATCTGATCGGCGTACAGGCTCAAGATCAGGTTGCGTTCAACCGTCTGGCCAAGGACAACGTGGCGCGTATCTTCACCTCCGAGAGCGTGGCGACCGAGCAAGTGGTCGCGGCATTGCGCGAAGTGCTGGCTTCGGATGCGACTCTCGCGCATTATCAAACTGCACTGTAATACAGGCGCTTGTTTCAGATACCCAGTGGTTTCACCACTGGGTTTTTTCTTACCTAAAATATCCAGAAAATGCGTCTGATATGGTTCATAATCACTGCGGCGTTACTCCTGCCGCAGGCTTCCGCGTTTGGCGCGGCAGATGAACAGCTTTTATCCCGGCACCGGGATGACGCATATCTCGCGGAGTTGATAGCGAAAGCCAGGCAACTCCGGCTCGCAGATCGTCCGGAATGGCGCAAGCTGGTGCATTACGTTCCCGATCTATTATCTTCAAATGTACACGGCATGGTCGATAGCCCCCAGTTTTACAACGCGACTGACGGAAAAACCAATCCGCAATCAGAGCTCGAGGCCACGCTTGCGAGTTTTTACTCGGACATCGAAGAGAGCGATACCCAACAAAATCCCCAATGCCTGTTCGTGGCTCGTTACGCGTGGCTGGACGAGCAACTCGCGTTCGATCCGCAGCGGCTGCCGCGCCAGGTATGCAAGCGCTACCAGCAGTGGTATGACGGACTTAACCCGAGCGGGCTGACGCTGATCTTCGCTTCGGCATACCTCAATAACCCGTCTTCGATGTACGGACATCCTCTCGTCAGGGTGGATGCGAAGGATCAGAACGAGCAAACCCGGCTGCTCGCCTATGCGATCACCTTTGCGGCGAACACCGATGAAACCAACGGCATCGCCTTTGCGGTGAAAGGATTGTCCGGCGGCTATCCCGGCGTATATTCGGTCATGCCCTACTACGTCAAAGTGCGCGAATACAGAGACTTTGAAAATCGCGACATCTGGGAATATCAATTGAACCTTGATTCCGAAGAGACCGATCGCGTTCTGCGGCATGCATGGGAGCTCGGCTCCACCTATTTTGAGTATTATTTCTTCGACGAGAACTGCGCCTACCATTTGCTGGGTCTGCTCCAGGTCGCGCGTCCCGATCTGGATCTCACCAGCCAGTTCCGCTGGTGGGCGATTCCCACGGACTCGGTGCGCGAAATCACCAAGCAAAAGGATATGGTGAAAAAGGTTGTTTATCGTCCGGCAAGCGCCACGGTGATTCATCACAGGCTGAGAGGATTGAACGATCAAGAGCGCAGGCTCGCCAAGGATCTGAGTACGAAGCGCGTCGCAGTTTACGATCCGGCACTGAGCGAGTTGACCGCGAATCGCGCAGCCGCAGTGATAGAGACCAGCCAGGACTATGTCAGCTATCGCCGCGCCATCGGCAAAAATGACGTGGCCGATCCTGGCGGGCTTGCGCGCGAATTGCTCACTGCGCGTGGACGTCTGGAAGCAGTGGCGCAGAAACCGGAGGTCCCCATTCCGGAAGTTCATCCCGATCAGGGGCACGGTTCATCACGCATTACCATAGGTGCCGGGCGCAGGAGCGGACAGAGTTTTCAGGAGCTGAGTGCTCGCGCCACATATCATGAAATCATGGATGCTGATGGCGGATACGCGCGCGGTGCGCAGATCGAATTTTTCAGTCTTGCCTTACGTCACTACGATGCTGGTACTACCCGGGATTCCGGCACGACCAGGGTCGAAAAATTCACGCCGATAAGTATTATTTCGCTGACTCCACGCGACGATTTTTTTCAGTCCATGTCATGGAAGTTTTCAGCCGGATGGCAGCGTGTACGCACACCCAATGGCAACGAGCCGCTGGTATTTTCGCTGGATGGTGGAGCCGGAAGGGCATGGTCGAACGGGGATGACTCGGCGCTCTGGTATGCCCTGTTCGATGGCAGCTCGCGGCACAACAGCGCGTTGGCGAGCGGATATGCGCTGGGTGCGGGAGCTAGCGTGGGTGGTTTACTTGACCTAAGCCCGCGCTGGCGCATGCACGGCTATGTGCGCAGCTTGAGATACTTTCTGGGTCAGCGCGATACGACCCGCACACTGGGTTTGGAGCAGCGCTTCGCGCTCGGCAAGGATATCGCATTACGTGTGGATTTCGCGCGCAACCGCGAATCAGAGCGGAGCTACAATAGCGGCACCGCGTCGATGTTGTACTACTTCTAATTTTGATTCTAAATCAAACGTGCATTGTTGTCGTTGTAGTGGTAGGGCGGGCTCTGCCCGCCGGATCAAGTTGTCGGGCGTAGCCCGCCTACGGATTGTTTTACCTTTGAAATGGAATGATATGCGTACGCCAGGATTGCTTCTGCTCACCCTGTTGCTCTCAGGCTGCACCCAGCTGTTTTTCCATCCCCACAGTTTACTGATCGATACGCCGGAGCGGCATGGTATCGCTTACCAGGTGGAAACTTTGCAGGCGGCGGACGGCACATCGCTCAATGCGTGGTTCCTTCCGGCCCGGGATAAGGCAGGGGGCGGGGCGAAAGCCACGGTGCTGTTCCTGCACGGCAACGCCGAGAACATCAGCACGCATTTTCGCAGCATCGCGTGGATGCCGGCCGAGGGTTTCAATGTGCTTGCGCTCGATTACCGAGGCTACGGTGTATCTGAAGGAACGCCCTCTCTGGCGGGCATGCAGCTCGACATCGATGCGGCGATGCGCAGCCTGCTTGCGCGCAAGGATGTGGATGCAAACCGTATCGTTATCTTCGGGCAGAGCATAGGCGGAGCGCTTGCCATCCATTACGCAGCACATGGTGCATATCGGGCCAGGGTGCGCGCGGTTGTCGCCGACAGCGCGTTTTCCGATTACCGCCAGATCACCCAGGAAAAGCTGGCCGGTTTCTTCCTCACCTGGCCGTTCCAGTGGTTGCCCTGGTTGACGATCAACAATGACTATTCACCGGCAGCCTCGGTCGCCGCGCTGAGTCCTGTGCCGCTGCTGCTGATCCACGGCGACCGTGATGCGGTGATCCCGTTGCATCATTCCCGGCGGCTGTTCGAGCGGGCCGGAGAACCCAGGGAGCTGTGGATCGTTCCTGGTGCCGGGCATATACAGTCGCTGAATAGCGAAGCAGTACGCAACAGGCTGGTTGAGTTCCTGCTGCGCCATACAAGCTATACACAGTGACATTAATCTACTGCGCGATTCGTGGGCGGGGTCGGGCAGTGCTCGCGATCCTCACATACTGGAGTGTATGCTCCGGTCGCTGTGCGCTGGCCTCCCCCACCCACAAACCGCTCGCTACGATTTCTGTCGCTGTGTATGAAGCAGCCAAAATATTCAGATGATGCAGACGCAACTGGCAGCAGCGGTTCGACAGCTTTATCACGAGCAGTTAAGATGGGCTACATCGAATCTATCCCTTGTTTTCAATAACCCATGAGCGAAAAAATCGAGCAACAGCTCGCGCTGGCGCAACAATACGCGCGTGCCGGGGCTTATGACGCCGCGCAAAAGGCATTGCGCAAGGTCATCGACAAGGCGCGCACCAACGTAGGCGCGTGGCTGCTGCTCGGGCAGGTGTGCGGTTTGCAGAATGCGCACGCTGATGCGGAACAGGCTTTTGCGCAGGCGGCCCGGCTCAATCCCCGCTCGCTGGATGCTCATGCTTATCTTGGCCTCGCCTGCATGCAGCAAGGCAAGGATGAGCAGGCCATAGCCGCATTCAAGGCGGCGCTCGATATCCAGCCGCGCCTGGTGATGGCGCTGGCCAATCTCGTCGCTCTGCTGCACAAGCTGGAGCGCCAGCGCGAAGCGCTGCCCTATCAGGAAAGATGGCTGGCGGCAGAGCCGCTCAGCAGCAGCGCGCATTACAGCGCGGCCGTGCTGTACCAGGTATTGCATCAGTTGCAGGCGGCGCGCAAACATTACGAGCAGGCGCTGGAGCTGGGCGCGGGCGGGATCTCGGTTTATTCCGCACACCTCAATCTGGGCGTGGTGTGTTATGGGCTGCGCGATTTCGATGCTGCGATCGCCCACAGCCGGCAGGCGCTCGCCAGCAAACCCGACTGCGCAGTGAGCTATTACAACATCGGCAATGCACAGAAAGAGCAAGGCAAGCACGACGAAGCCATCGCCAGTTTCGATCAGGCGCTCAAGCTCGATCCCGGTTTCGCCGATGCGCACGGCAACATCCTGTTCTGCATGAATTACGTGGAGGGCTACGATGCGCAGCAAATATTCGCGCGCCATATCGAGTGGGCCGAGCGTCATGCGGCGCGCTATATTGCCGCTGCATCGCACAGCAACGATCGCGATCCCCTGCGTATCCTGCGCATCGGTTATGTATCGGCGGATTTCCGCGAACATCCGGTGGGATTCTTTCTGGAAGGGGTGCTGCAATATCACTCTGCGGCCAACTGCGGGATATATTGCTATTTCAACTCCACCCAGGAGGATGCGATCACCGCGCGGCTGCGCGCGCATGTCCCCAATTGGCGGCAGATCAGCGCGCTGGACGATGATGCCGTCGCCGCGATGGTACGCTCGGACGGCATCGATATTCTGGTGGATCTGTCCGGGCACACTTCGGGCAACCGCCTGCTGGTATTCGCGCGCAAACCGGCGCCGGTGCAAGTGACCTGGTTGGGATATTGCAACACCACCGGGTTGAGCAACATGGATTATTTGCTGGCAGATGCCGGCGTCATTCCGCCTGACACGGCTCAGCGCTTCAGCGAACAGGTGTTGCGCCTGCCCGGCAGTTACCTGTGCTATGTGGCGCCGGATTATGCGCCTGAGGTGGTTGCGCCGCCCGGCGTCGCCAACGGTTATGTCACGTTCGGCTGCTTCAATAATCTGTCCAAGGTGACTGAAACCATGCTCGTGCTGTGGGCGGAGATATTGCGCCGGATGCCGGACGCGCGCTTCATTCTGAAATCCAAACAGTTGGCCGACCCGGCAGTGCAACAGCGCTACCGTGACCGGTTCAGCGCCCAGGGCATCGCGCCGGAGCGCATCATCCTGGATAGCCGTTATCTCGATCATGCAGAACTGTTGGGCTATTACGGCGAACTCGACATCGCGCTCGACACCCATCCCTATTCCGGCGTCACCACGACCTGTGAAGCGTTATGGATGGGCGTGCCGGTGGTGACGCTGGCGGGCGAGAAATTCATCAGCCGCAACTCGGCTGCGCTGGTGTCCAATGCCGGCCTGGACGATCTGATCGCCGGCACGCCGCAACAATATGTCGAAACCGCGGTGGCGCTGGCCGCTGATGGCGCCCGCCTGGCACAACTGCGCAGCGCGCAGCGCGAACGCTTCAAGGCGTCACCGCTGGGTAATGCGCCATTGTTCGTGCAAAATCTGGAAGCCGCTTACCGCGAGATGTGGGAAAAATGGTGCGCGTCAGCGCATTAAGAAGTCGTAATGGTGCGTGGAATGCGCCCTGCGCTGGCTTGCGCCCAGAGCAGCGTAAACCAAACATTTTGATGTAGGGTGGGCTCCGCCCACCATGCCTGTCCTGAGCGTGTCGAAGTGATCGGGCAAAGCCCGACCTACAGGGTAAATTTGTTCTCGGCGAAAAATGTAGGGTGGATAAGCGCAGCGCATCCACCATGCCAGCCAGCTCAAAAAGGTGGATGCGCTGCGCTTATCCACCCTACTACTTAATCAGAGGTTCCTTAGTGTTTCCCGCGGCTACTCGGTCGCTGTTGCGGTTGTCTGCTTCTTGTCATTCTCCACAACGGTCTTGTCCAGGCTGTAATAGCGTTTGCGGTTGGTGTTGACTGTCGGCAGATAATGCCGGGTCTCTTCATAGGGCAGTTTTTCGCGCAATGTCTGGAATACCTGTGACGGGTTCAGGCTGTTGATGCGCTGCAAGCCGTCCGCAAAACGCTGCTTGCCCTTGGCGTCGGTGAAGGCGCGCATCACGTTGCTCGGTCCGGTGTTGTAGGCGGAGATGACGCAGTAATCGCGTGATGTCCGGTCCTCCACTCCATCAAGCTGGTCGTAGGTGAGGACGCTCAGATAGGCGGCACCCAGTTCGATATTGTTTTCCGGGTCGAACAGATAGTCTTTGTTCGGTGCGATGTCCTGGTTTTTTGCCCGGCGGTATGCTTCCCGGCCGCCGCTGGTGGGAACCAGCTGCATCAGCCCGTAGGCCGGAGCTCCGCTGACCGCATGCGGGTTGAAGCTGCTTTCGCTTTTGATGACGCCGAGTACCAGACTCGGGCTGACGTTGTACTGCTTGGCATACTTGCGCACAAACTGGAGATATTTTTGCGCCTTTTTATCCTCGAAGTTCGCGATCATCGCAAAAGTGACGAAGCGCACCGGCTTTTCGCCATCCCCGGTTTGGATTTTGCGCGTTTTGGCCAGCGGCAATAGCTTGTCGGCAAAGCCGGCGGCCAGATCGGGCGTTGCGATCTCCTGTCCAGCATCGTTCAGCACCAGCCCCAGCAGGAACGGGCTGCTCTTGCTGTTCAGATTGACGGCGCTGTCGGAGAACACATCGACCGAGGCGGGGTCTTCCGGCGTGAGCAGTGTGGCGATGATGGCGTTCTTCAGGCTGGCATCGGCATTCTCCTCCAGCGTTTCCACGCTGATCTCGCCCTGTTCGAAGTTGACGATGGCGCGGCTCTTGTATTGCCTGGTGTATTTGACATAGGTCTTGCTGCCCGGCAGGCGCATTTCCCCTTTGCCCCACTTCTTCTTCACGTTGCCGGACAGGGCGTTCATCAGATTGTCGAAGTCGCGCTTGGCAACCTTCAAGTCCCGTGCCAGTTGCATCGGGTCGCGTTCCCACTGGTCACGCTTGCGCTCGAGCATGGTTTTGGCTGCGGCTTTGGGGTCTGCGCTCGAAGCGATCTTGGTGATGTTCTTGGCACTGGTGCTGTTCGCGACCTTCAACAGGCTGTCCAATTTTGCGTTCCCCTGCGAGGAGCAGGAAGACAGCAGCAGAAGCACAGGTAAAGCAAACAGGATTTTATTCATGGCATACCCCTCTCCCTAACCCTCTCCCACGAGGGGGAGAGGGGATGAGATCAGTAGGGTGGGCAGGCTTTTCTGCCCACGCCGCATAACCCGCGTGGGCACGATGAGACCGTGCCCACCCTACGATCTAGCCGCTGTTGCGTAACCCGGTGGCAATCCCATTGATGGTGAGATGGATCGCGCGTTTCACCAGCACGTCATTATCTCCGGCACGATGGCGTTCCAGCAAGGCGACCTGCAAGTGATTGAGCGGATCGATGTATGGCAAGCGGGTCAGCAGGCTGCGCGCGAATGCCGGGTTGTCCTGCAACAGCGTGCTGTTGCCGGTGACGGCGAACAGCATTTCCACGGTGCTTTCCCACTCGCCGTTGATCGCGCCGAAGATCCGTTCACGCAAGGCGCCATCTTCCACCAGTCCGGCGTAGCGCGAGGCGATGCCCATGTCCGTCTTGGACAGCACCATGTCCATGTTGGACATCAGGCCGCGGAAGAATGCCCAGTTCTGGTACATCGCCTGCAGTTGTGCGAGTCCGGCTTCGCCTTCGCGCGCGACGAACTGCCGTACTGCGCTGCCGAAGCCGAACCAGCCCGGCAGCAGCGTGCGGTTCAGACCCCAGCTGAACACCCAAGGGATGGCGCGCAGATCCTCGATGCGATCCGAAGCCTTGCGTGAAGACGGGCGGCTGCCGATGTTGAGCTCGGCGATCTCGCGGATCGGAGTGGCGGTGAAAAAATATTCGGTAAAGCCGGGGGTCTCATACACCAGCTTGCGGTAAGCAGCGTAGGCGTCGAGGCTCAGCGCCTCCATGATGCGGTGATACTCCGGCATGGTGCTGTCTGCGCCGTGATGATGCAGCAGCGTGGCCTCCATGGTCGCGGCGATCAGCGTCTCCAGATTGCGCCGGCCGATCTCCGGGTTGGAGTATTTGCTGGCGATCACCTCGCCCTGCTCGGTGATGCGTATCTGCCCGTTCACGCTGCCCGGCGGCTGCGCCAGGATCGCCTCGTAACTCGGGCCGCCGCCGCGCCCCACGGTGCCGCCGCGCCCGTGGAACAGGCGCAGTTCGATGCCGTGCTTGGCGAACACCTCTACCAGGATGACCTCGGCCTTGTACAGTTCCCAGTTCGCGGTAAGGTAGCCGCCGTCCTTGTTGCTGTCGGAATAGCCGAGCATCACTTCCTGCGTGTTGTCGCGGCTGCTCAGCAGCTTGCGGTACCAGGGGATGGCGAACAGTTCGTCCATGATCGTCCCGCAGCCGCGCAGGTCTTCGATGGTCTCGAACAGCGGAATGATATTGACATGCAGAACAGGATTTTTGCCGCCTTCGAGCAGGCCTGTCTGTTGCAGCATCAGTGCCAGCTCCAGCATGTCGCTCACCGCATCGGTCTTGGAGATGATGTGGTTGGGCAGTGCGTCACGGCCGTAGCGTTGATGGATCTGTGCGGCGGCCTGCATGATGCGCAGCTCGCTTTGTGCCACGCCGGTATATTGCCCAAGGCTGTCGGGTGCAAAAGCATCGGCCAACAGAGGCGTGCCGGCCTGCAACGCGGCCAGCAACACCTCGCGGCGCTCTGCCTCGTTCAGGTCCTTGTAGTCCGCCTTGCCGGTACTGCGCGCGAACAATTCGCAGACGGTTTGCTCGTGTATCGCGCTGTGCTGGCGCATGTCCAGCGGGGCAAGATGGAAGCCGAACACTTCTGCGGCGCGGCGCAAATAGGCGATCCGGCCGCGTGCCAGGTACATCGCGCCGTGCTTGAACAACGAGTCGATCAGCACATCCAGATCGGCGATGAATTCCTGCGGCGTGGCATAGGGCCGTGCGTCCGGATCCAGTGGCGGCAGATGCGTCAGTTCGTGGCCGAGCTGGCGCGCAGTGGACGATAGGCGCGAATAGATGAGGTTGAGCGCGCGGCGGTAGGGTTCGTCGACGCGAGCGGCGTCCTTGTCCGGCGAGGCATCGGAAAGCCGGCGCAACTCGGGCGTGATTTCTACCAGGCGATCCGTCAGGCTCAGGCGACGGCCCAGCACATAGGCCTCATTCAGGTAGTGCTCAAAGGCCAGCGCGGAATGCTGCTGCGCCGCATCCAGCATCACATCGTGAGTGACGAAAGGATTGCCGTCGCGGTCGCCGCCGATCCAGCTGCCCACGCGCAGCAGCGGCGGAATGCGGATGTCCTTGCCGAAGCGCGCCTCCAGTTGCTTTTCCAGGCTGACGTAGATCTTCGGGATCTCGCCGAGGAAGGTGTAGCGGTAATACTCCAGCCCGTTATTGATCTCGTCGCGCACGGTCAGCTTCGAGGTGCGCAACATGCGCGTTTGCCACAGGATCAGCATGAAGCGGCGCAACGCTTCCTCGTTGTCGGCCAGTTCATCCGGCGTCATTTCCACGCGATCGCGATCGGACAGCAGGCGTGAAATGATCAACTGGCAATCGAGGATGCTCTTGCGCTGCACTTCGGTGGGATGCGCGGTCAGCACCGGCGAGATCAGCGCGCTGTCCAGAAAGGTTTGCAGTGCCTTCTTGCCGGTATGCTTTGCCTCGATGCGCTCCAGCGCCAGCAGCAGGCTGCCGTCTTTCGGCGCGCTGCCGGCCTTGAGGTGGGCGCGATGACGGCGGTTGTGATGCAGGTCTTCGGCGATGTTGGATAGTTGTGAAAAGTAGCTGAAGGCGCGCACCACCACCAGCGTTTCGCTGGGTGACAGCGCGTCCAGCGTTCGCTCGAGCTGCACGCGGTCGCGGTCGTCCTGGGTCTTGCGGAAACGCACTGCGGCACGGCGCACGTTCTCGATCAACTGAAATGAAGCCTCGCCTTCCTGTTCGCGCAGCGTGTCACCAAGGATGCGTCCCAGCAGGCGCACATCATCGCGCAACGGCAGGTCTTTGCTGGAAATGTCGGTAGGTGCGGAAAATAGATTCATCGGTGTTCGGGACGAAAGCACGGCGCACCTTATGTTAGAATGCGCCGGGTAATTACCAATAGATAATTTAGGAAATCCGATGAGCCAGAAATTCCCATCTGCACCTTCCCGTTTAGTGATCGCATCGCGCGAGAGCGCGCTGGCGATGTGGCAAGCACAACACATCCGTGACAGGCTGCGTGCATTATATCCGCAAACCGAAGTCAGCATATTGGGCATGACCACGCAGGGCGACCAGATCCTCGAGGTGACCCTTTCCAAGATCGGCGGCAAAGGCCTGTTCGTGAAAGAGCTGGAAACCGCGCTGGAGGACGGCCGCGCCGACCTTGCCGTGCATTCGCTGAAAGACGTGCCGATGAATCTGCCGGAAGGTTTCGTGCTGGCCGCCATCGGCGAACGCGAAGACCCGCATGATGCGTTCGTTTCAAACAAATACGAAAATCTCGCTGCGCTGCCGGCAGGCAGCGTGGTGGGCACGTCCAGTCTGCGCCGCGAGAGCCAGTTGCGCGCGCGCTTCCCGCATCTCAAGATAGAGCCGTTGCGCGGCAATGTGCAGACCCGTTTGCGCAAACTGGATGAAGGGCAATATGCCGCCATCATCCTTGCCGCCGCCGGGCTGAAACGCCTGGGGCTGGGCCAGCGCATCCGCGCGTTGATCAGCAGCGAAGACAGCCTGCCCGCGGTCGGACAGGGTGCGCTGGGCATAGAATGCCGCGCCGATCGCGCCGATGTGATCGCCTTGCTGCAACCGCTGCACCATCCCGATACCGCCGCCTGCGTGCTGGCGGAACGCGCCCTGAGCCGCGCGCTGGCCGGAAGCTGCCAGGTGCCGCTGGGCGGTTTTGCAGAAGTAAAGAACGGCAAGCTGCGTATGCGCGGCTTCGTCGCCAGCCCGGATGGCAAGCGCATGACACACTCCGAGTTGATGGGTGACATCGCCCATCCAGAAGCGCTCGGAAACAAAGTCGCCGATGCGCTGCGTGCCCAGGGCGCGGATGAGATTCTTGCAGCTCTTGCTCTCTAACATTCATTGTAGGAGCGGTTTTAACTGCGATAGCAAGTCGCGGTTAAAACCGCTCCCGCAATAATCGAGATGCGCCTGCAGGAAATGACTAACGACCTCCCGCTGACCGGACTGAAGATCGTCGTCACACGGCCGCGCGACCAGGCCGTGCAACTGGCACAGCGTATCGAGCAGGCGGGAGGCATCCCGCTGCTGTTTCCGCTGCTGGATATCGCGGCTGTGCAGGATACCCGGATCATGCATGAACAGATCGCGCGCCTCGCACAATTCAACCTTGCCATCTTCATCAGCCCGAATGCCGTGCACTATGGCATGGCCGCGATACGGGCTTTGGGGGCGTTACCTCCGAAGCTGAAAATCGCCACGGTCGGCCAGGGCAGCGCGAAGGCATTGCGCGAATCGGGTGTCGCCAACGTCATTGCCCCTGCAGAACGTTTCGACAGCGAGGGCCTGCTGGCCTTGCCGGAGTTACAGGATGTCGCGGGCTGGCGCGTGATGATTTTTCGCGGCGATGGCGGACGCGAGTTGCTGGGCGACACCCTCAGGGCGCGCGGGGCGACGGTGGAATATGCGGCCTGCTATCAGCGCAGCAAGCCGCAGCACGATGCGAGCGTATTGCCGGACTCCGCGCCGGATGCGATCACCGTGACCAGCAGCGAGGCACTGGGTTATCTGTGGCAAATGCTGGATGCCTGTCCTGATGAAACTACTAGCCATTCGACTAGGCTATCAGCCGAAGAGCTTTTGGCCGGGCACCCGAAAGACGATAGCCAAGTCGCTGGTTATGAGCCAAGTCGAAGGGATAGTGCGCAAGCTATCCTGCGCGACACGCCCCTGTTCGTGCCGCATCAGCGTATCGCCGAACTTGCGCACCGGCAAGGCTGGCACAAGGTGATGCTGACAGGTTCGGGAGATGATGGCCTGTTGTCGGCATTGGTAGCATGGGCTGTTCAGAAGACAGAGGACAGAAGACAGAGGACAGATGGCCTAAGCAACTCCTCCCCTGATAAGGGGAGGCTGGGAGGGGTTGACAGGGGACAGGGGACAGAATGAGCGAACAAACTCCGCAACCGGATAACGACCGGCAAGATGCTTCCGCATCGCCAGACCAGCCGCGTCCGGCGCGCAAGACCCCGGCAGCGAATTTTATTTCCCGGATCAGCATCACGCAGTTGACGCTGGCAGTAATGGTGGTGGTGTTCCTGTGGCAATGGCTGGAGGAGCGCCGCATCATCAATGACATGCAGCAGCAGCTGGCGAAAAAGATCGCCGAGACGGAAGGCATCAGCAAGGCAGACCGGTTGTTGCTGACGCAGAGTCAGGATCAGGTAACAGAACTGTATGCCAAGGTGACGATGCTGGAAACGCGCTATGCCGAAATGCATAATCAGCGTGGCACGCTGGAAAATTTGTATAACGACCTGTCGGTGAGCCGCGATGAAACCGCGCTGGCTGAAGTCGAGCAGATGCTGTTGAACGCCGAGCAGCAATTACAACTGTCGGCCAACGTCAGGGCCGCGCTGATCGCGATGCAGAGCGCAGACGCGCGCTTGCAGCGCATGAACCGGCCATCTTTCAAAGGCTTGCGCAAGATCATAGGCCAGGATATGGACAGGCTGCGCGCACTGCCCAGCGTGGACATCACCGGCATCAATCATCAGATCACCAAGCTGATCGCCGCTGTCGATGAGTTGCCGCTGGCCTATCGGCAACGTGTGGCAGACGAAAAGCTTTTGATCGGGCACCCGAGTGAACAGATCGCGCAGGCGATCCCGCCCAAAGATGAAACAGCAGGCCAAAAGTTGCTGCGCGAGATCTGGCAGGAGGCGAAGCATCTGGTGCGGATCGAAAACACCGGCAGGGACGAGCTCCCTCTGTTGCTGCCCAATCAGGAATTCTTCCTGCGCGAGAATCTCAAATTGAGGCTGTTGTCGGCGCGGATTGCGCTGTTGTCGCGCGACGATGATGTTTTCAGGCAGGAGCTGAAAACTACCCAGCAGTGGACGGCCCGCTATTTCGACACCAAATCCCCGGCCGGATCGGCCATGTTGGCCGGACTGAAGAAATTGGCCGCGACCGGCATCAGCGTCGAATTGCCCGACCTCAGCACCAGCTTGCAGGAGGTGCGCAACTACCGTTTGTCGCGCGAGAAGGCCGCCAGATGAGATATCTGCTGTGGATCCTCGGCCTGTTCGCCGCCGCGGCCATACTTACCACGGCATCGCACAATCCGGCCTATGTGCAGTTGGTATATCCGCCCTATCGCATCGAGGTTTCATTTACGCTGTTCATCGCTCTATCGCTGCTCGCGTTCGTGGCCGGCTATGCGCTGGTGCGGATGACACTCGCCGTCCTGAACTTGCCGGTGCAGGTGCGGCAATTCCGGCTGGAGCGTGCGCAAGCCAGTTCGCGCAGGCTGCTGGATGAGGTGCTTGGCGCGTTCTTTGAGGGTCGCTATGCCGAGGCGGAAAAGGCTGCGGCGCACGCCATCGAAATGGGCGAATCTTCAGCCTTGCATCCCATCATCGCCGCGCGTTCCGCGCATGAATTGCGCGAATTCAAGAAGCGCGACGCCTATCTGGCCGCTGCCGAAGGCAGGAAGACCGGTGATTCCACGATGCGCCTGATGGCGACCACCAAATTCATGCTCGATCAGCGCGATCCGCGCGCGGCACTGGATGCCTTGCAGGAATTGCGCGATAGCGGGGTCAAAAACCATCCCGGCGCGTTGTCGCTGGAACTGAAGGCGCAGCAACAGGCGGGCAATTGGGATGAGGTGCTGCGCTTGCTCGATCAGCTGGAAAAGCGCGCATCCATCGATGTGCCGGTGGCGGCGCAATTGCGCCAGGAAGCATGGCTGGAAAAAATCCGTCAGCAACAGGATTTGGCCGGTCTGACCGCCTGCCTGAAAAACATCCCGGCCGATATCAAGAGGCGCAGCAGGTTTGCCGCTACCGCCGCGCGCGCGCTGATACAACATGGCGGCTGCCCCCTCGCGGAACAACTGCTCTCCGGCAGCCTGAATGCGCAATGGGACAGCGAACTGGTCGCACTTTACGGCGAGTGCCGATCCGGTGACTTGCTGGCACAAATCGAGCAAGCCGAGAAGTGGCTCAGTCTGCACAAGCAGGAAGCCGGACTGCTGCTTGCGCTCGGCAAATTGTGCCTGCATCAGAAGCTGTGGGGAAAGGCGCAAAACTATCTCGAAGCCAGTATCAGCCTCACACCCAGCCATGCGGCCTATGAAGCGTTAGGCCAGCTTGCAGAGCGATTGGGGAAGCCGGAACAGGCGTCCAAATATTATCAGCAGGCGATGGCGGTGACGAAACAGTGAAACGTGAAGGTTAAGCTGCGAAAGGTGAAACGAAGCAGTGGTTCTGCGTTTCACCTTTCACCTTTCACCTTTCACCTTTCACGTTATGAGGAGATGGCTATGCGAATAAATAATATCATCCTCCTATCCGCAGCAGTCCTGGCCATCGCAAGCATGGCCGTATTGGCGGAAGGCACAGTCTATAAATGCAAGAATTCACAAGGCGACCTGATCTATCAGGAGTCACCCTGCAAACAAAATGTGCAGGCGATCTCTTCCTGGGCGGCATCAACCGAACCAAGGCAGCCAGACAATGAGTCCGGCAAGAGTGTCAACGGAGTGCTCATCATCAAGCAGAGTGGCAATGGCCATTATTTCCTGAATGGCACGATCAACGGCAAGGCACTGACCTTCGTGGTTGACACAGGCGCGTCTTCCGTGGCATTGCCCAGGGAAGTCGCGATGTCAGCGCAGATATATTGCAGAGATAAGATCCTGGTGCAGACGGCAAATGGTTCTGCCAGCGCGTGTACTGCGATCATTCCTCAGCTCAGGTTCGGGCCATTCCTGATCAAGAATGCGCCCGCGACGATTTCCCCGAACCTCGGCCAGCCCTTGCTCGGTATGAGCGTTCTGCAGCAGTTCAGGATAGAACAAGACCAGGGCGAAATGCGTATTTCGGTTCGGTAGTTCCTCCCCGCTCCCTCCCTGAAGTGGGTCAAGCAGGCAATCCGCGCAGCGGATGCTCGCACAAGGGAGGGCTGGGAGAGGTTAGCTTTTTGGAGCAAAGGTAAACGCATCCGAGAAGAACGCTTCATTCGGCAGGTTGCGCAGCGTGGTGAAGTCGCGCTGGGCGGCTTCAACGACCACCGGCGCACCGCAGGCATAGACTTCATGACCGGCCAGATCGTTGTAATCGTCCAGCACCGCACGATGCACAAGGCCGGTACGTCCCTGCCAGGCATCTTCCGGCAAGGCTTCGGAGAGCACCGGAGTGAATTTGATGCCGCGACTCTCCCATTGCCTGGTTTTGTCCAGCATATATAAATCTTGCAGTTTGCGCGCTCCCCAGTAGAAATGCATCGGACGCTTCATGCCGATATGCAGCGCATGATCGATCATCGCCTTGATCGGTGCGAAGCCGGTGCCGCTGGCAACGAAGATGATCGGTCTGGTTGAATCATCACGCAGGAAGAAGGTGCCGAGCGGACCCTTGAAGCGCAGGATGTCGCGCTCTTTCATCGTTTCGAACACATGCCGGGTAAATGCGCCGCCTGCGATGTTGCGTATGTGCAGCTCGAGGAATTTGTCATCGTGAGGCGCATTGGCCAGCGAAAAACTGCGCGGCTTCTGGTCCTTCAACAGAATATCGATGTATTGTCCGGCCATGAATTGCAGGCGTTCATTGGCGGGCAACTGGAGCGAGAGCACCATGACATCCGGCGCAGGCCGCTGCATTCTTTGCACACGGCACGGCAGGGTTTTCACCGGGATGTCCCTGATCTCATTCACTTCGCGGCATTCGATGATCAGATCCGAAAGCGGCCTGGCGCAGCAGAACAAGGCCATACCTGCCGTCTTTTCCAGTTCCGTCAAGGCGCTGTCTTGATGCTTGCCGTAGTCTACCCGGCCCTGCAACACCTTGCCCTTGCACGTCCCGCATACACCGTCGTGGCAGCTATAGGGCAGAATGTAACCATGCCTGATCGCGGCTTCGAGTATGGTCTCGTGTGGTTCAATCGGAAAGCTGTGGCCGCTGGGCTGAATGGTTATTTGAAAAGCCATGTTGAAATTTGCAGGGTGCGCGAAAGCGCGGATTTTAACGCATAATCCCGCTATGAAAAGTGTATTGATCGTCGGCAGCGGTGATGTTGCGCTGCGCGCCATCCCTTTGTTGACGCGCCGCTACCGGGTGTTCGCTCTGGTGCGCAATCCGGCCTGCCATGCGAGATTGCGGGCATCGGGTGTGGTGCCGATCCTGGGCGATCTGGATGATCGCGCCAGTCTGGCGCGCATCGCCGGATTGGCCGATGCGGTGCTGCACTTTGCGCCTCCTTCATCAACACCTCCCCTGCGAAGGGGAGGCCGGGAGGCGTCAGGGGGTGTGCAGGGGGGAGAGCTTGCGAGGGGGCGTGCCTTTGCCGATACGCGCACCCGCAATCTGCTCAGTGTTTTGTCTCAAGGCAAGACACCCAGGCGGCTGGTATACATCAGCACCAGCGGCGTGTACGGCGATTGCGATGGAGCGTGGGTCAGCGAGACCCATCCGCTCAATGCCACTTCTCCGCGCTCGTTGCGCCGTGTCGACGCCGAAAGGCAAGTGCGCCGTTGGGCCAAACACAATCGGGTGAATGCCAGCATCCTGCGTGTGCCCGGCATTTACGCGGCGGACCGTTTGCCGCTAAGCCGCTTGCAGCAGGGCACGCCGGGCATCATCGCCGGCGAGGACAGCTACACCAACCACATCCATGCCGATGATCTGGCGCGTATCAGTGTCGCGGCGTTGCGCTATGGAAAATCATGCCGCGTGTATCACGCCAGCGACGACAGCCATCTGAAGATGGGCGAATATTTTGACCTTGTGGCAGATGCGTATCACCTGCCGCGCGTGCCGCGCATCAGCCGCGCCGAGGCACAGCATGCGCTGCCGGAAATGCTGCTGTCGTTCATGAATGAATCACGGCGGCTGACCAATCAACGCATGAAACGGGAATTGAAAGTGAAGCTGCGCTATCCGACGGTGGCGGATACGCTGGCTGCAATTGAATATTCCTGAGCCTGCACAACTGATGCGCAGTTTGCAGGCGGAACGTCCCGCTCGAAGCGCGGGTTATCGATCATTGCATGCTCTAGCGAATGCTGTCGCATGACTTGATTGATCTCAGTTGCATGGTGCGTTGTTCCGTGGCTCCGGCTTGGCAGGCAGAAAAGATCATCGGTCGCATGGAGCCGCCTTCCGCTTCGCCGTCAGCTTCCTTTTTGCACTTGCTGTCACGGTTTTTTTCCCAATTGGCCTGGGAAGTCTGCAGCATCTCGTGGCACAGTGATAAGGCTTCAAGTTTTTTGGCCAGAACCGATCCCATTGCCAGGTCAGCTTCGACGAAAGTTCTGAATGAGCAAAAGTTCATGTTCATTTGGCTCCCATGGCAGTCGCTCAACATCACTTTGAGTTCCTCAACGGAAGTTGCGCTGCGGCGCGATAACTCGATCAAAACACTGTCAGGTATCCTTGCTTGCCATCTAATCTGATAGGTACTGGAAAGTGCGTTAAGGCGGGCCTGATAGGCGCCATGCAGGCAAATCCATGAATCACATCGATCCCTTACTTCTGTTACCCAAAGACGCTGCTCATCGAGTACTTGTCTTTGCTCAAGTGCCGTTGATAACCCTATAGTCTTGTGGAACAGATTGTTGAGGTGCTCGTCATACCCTGACAATTTAGTGTCCGAGCAAATCAGTTTTTCAACAGATGAAAGGCGTTCACCGTTACAGTCAAAACCTGCTGCATGACCTGTGACGCTATGGATAAAAAGTAACAGCAGCAGAGAAAAAATTTTCGTCATTGCGGGCATAACAGAAATTATTAGGACGTATGCGTCTTTGAAATCATTATTGAGGATTACATATTTGAAGACAGTGTCTCCGCATCACGTAGGTCGGGATACGCCTGTCCTGAGCCTGTCGAAACGGCCCGACGCGGCGGGCAAAGCCCGCCCTACGGTAAATCACCTAACAGTCATGAATTATGTAAAGCTCAATAAATAGTACGTTAAACCGTATCGCCACTGTACTTCTTGATGCACAAGAATATCAAGCGTGCGTTGACGGTATTATTAAGGCAAACAGGGCTGAGCGGTGTATGTGCTTTTGGCCTGAAGCATCCATTCTCACATAGCGGCTTTCCTATGCAGTGTGTTAGCGAGTCAAGCCTTGTAGCTGTTGCTCAGCGCGATGAGCTGATCCAGCTTGGTTTTTGCCGCGCCGCTGGCGATCACGCTATCGGCTCTCGCCACGCCTTCCTCTAGCGTGCCAGCCAGCCCCGCCACATAAATCGCCGCACCGGCATTCAGTTGCACGATGTCGCGCGGCACACCGACTTCATTGTTCAGCACGCCCAATAATTTTTCGCTTGCCTGATCTGCATTCGCCACGCGCAGACTATTGCCGGGCGCGCTGGCCAGGCCGAACAGGTCGGGGTGTACGGTATATTCGCTGACCTTGCCGTCCTTGAGTTCCGCGATATAAGTGCCGTCGCTGATGGAGATCTCATCCATGCCGTCCGCGCCGTGCACCACCAGTACATGACGGCTGCCGAGCGAGGCCAGCACCTGCGCGAGTTTGGTGGTAAGCGATTGATGGAATACGCCGATCACCTGATTCTGGGCGCCGGCCGGATTGGTGAGGGGTCCGAGCAGGTTGAACATCGTGCGCACGCCGAGTTCGCGCCGCACCGGCGCGGCGTGTTTCATCGCGCTGTGATGGTGGGGTGCGAACATGAAGCCGACCCCGATATTATCCACGCATTGCGCGACTTGTTCCGGCGTAAGGTTCACGTTCACGCCGAGTTTCTCCAGCACGTCCGCGCTGCCGCAGGTGCTTGAGACCGAGCGTCCGCCGTGTTTGGCGACGCGCGCTCCGGCAGCGGCTGCGACGAATGCGCTGGTGGTGGAGATGTTGAAAGTCTGCGCACCGTCGCCGCCGGTGCCGCAGGTGTCGACCAGGTGTCCGGTATGCTTTACGTTGACCTTGGTGGACAACTCGCGCATCACCGCAGCTGACGCCGCGATCTCATCGACGGTTTCACCCTTCATGCGCAGCGCGATCAACACCGCCGCGATCTGCGCCGGTGTGAGCTGCCCGCTCATGATGTGCTCCATCAGTTCGCGCATCTCGGCGAACGGCAGGTCGTGGCGGTCGATCAGCTTGGTTAATGTCTGTGAGTAGTTCATGATGCCCCTCTATAAAATGTGGGTAGTGGCACGGCGTGCCGTGCCCCTGGGGTGG
>DATBWQ010000161.1:0-11434 GCA_036514695.1 Gallionella sp.
TTTATCGGCCTTACAGAGTTACCAAAAATATCGACCTCTCAGAACGCGCTACAAGCGATTTTTAGTAACTGGTGAAGGGTAGAAGCACCCCCAAAAATGTTCATTTTTCGACGCGAGTTGATAAATTCAACAGACTGCTAACCCCCTTTTACGAAGTGGGGAAAATACCCCCTTTGTAAAAGGGGGAGGAGCGAAGCGGAGGGGGATTTGTTTTTGTTTCATTTTGCTTGGGATGGCATCATAGTCATGCCCGTTAATTCCAACCTTAAATTTATCAAGTCAACAACATGGCAAAAACATTAATTTCCGAGCTGGTCCTGCGTGACGGGCATCAATCCATGATCGCCACGCGCATGCGCACCGAAGATATGCTGCCCATCTGCCATAAGCTGGATAGTATCGGCTTCTGGTCGCTGGAAGCATGGGGCGGCGCGACCTTCGATGCCTGTGTGCGCTTCCTGAAAGAAGACCCGTGGGAACGCCTCAAGAAACTGCGCAGGGCGTTGCCGAACAGCCGTATCCAGATGCTGTTGCGCGGCCAGAACCTGCTCGGCTACCGCCATTATTCCGATGATGTGGTGCGCGCATTTGTCGGCAAATCTGCGGACAACGGCGTGGACGTGTTCCGCATTTTCGATGCGATGAACGACCTGCGCAATTTGCGCGTTGCCATCGAAGTGGTGAAAAAATCCGGCAAACATGCCGAGGGCTGCATCAGCTATACCACCAGCCCGGTGCACGGCATTCCCCAGTTCGTCGAACTGGCCCGCGAACTGGAGGCCATGGGCTGCGATACCATCTGCATCAAGGACATGGCCGGCCTGCTCACGCCTTACGCAACCACCGATCTGGTCAAGGCGATGCGCGCCGCCATCAGCCTGCCGATACATTTGCACAGCCATTCCACTTCCGGATTGTCTTCGATGTGCTTTCTCAAGGCCGTGGAAGCGGGCGCCACCATACTGGATACCTGCAACTCTTCGTTCGGCGAAGGCGCCAGCCATTCTTCGACCGAGAGCATCGTTGCCGCGCTGCAAGGCACTCCATACGACACCGGCCTTGACCTGGCCAAACTACAGGAAGTTACTGCCTATTTCTACGAGGTGCGCCAGAAGTACTGGCAGTACGAGAGTGCCTTTACCGGCGTGGATACACGCGTGCTGGTCAATCATGTGCCGGGCGGCATGATTTCCAACCTGTCCAACCAGCTCAAGGAATCGGGCGCGCTCCACCGCATGAACGAAGTGCTCGCCGAAATCCCCCGGGTGCGCGAAGACCTGGGCTACCCCCCGCTGGTTACGCCGACCTCGCAAATCGTCGGCACGCAGGCGGTCTTGAACGTGCTGACCGGGGGGCGCTACAAATCGGTCACCAACGAAGTCAAGAACTACCTGCTCGGCCACTATGGCAAGGCGCCGGGCAAGGTCAACGAACAAGTCAAAAAACTTGCCGTCGGCGACGCGGAAGTCGTGACCTGCCGCCCCGCCGATCTGCTCGAAGACGAGATGAACAAGCTCAAGATCAAGTGCGAAAACCTGGCCAAGAGCGAGGAAGACGTGCTCACTTATGCCATGTTCCCGGATATCGCAATAACTTTCCTGCAGGAGCGCAACGCCAACACCCTCACCCCAGAACCGTTGCTGCCCAAGGAAGCTGCCACCACCTCCTCCGAACGTTATGCGCCCAACGAATTCAAGGTGACGCTGCACGGCGAGACCTTCCATATCAAACTCACCGGCAGCGGACACCGTGGGGAAGCCGAGCGCCCGTTCTATGTTTCCGTCGATGGCATTTCGGAAGAAGTTATGGTCGAGACACTGAATGAAATCGAGGTTTCCGACGGAAAGAGCAATGGCAAGAAAAAACCTGCCGCCCCCGCGCCGGGTGCTGGACGCCCGCGCCCATTCCATGAAGGGTGCATTGCAACCGCCATGCCCGGCACCATTGTCGACGTCAAGGTCAAGGTCGGTGACAAGGTCGAGGCAGGCGATGGCGTGCTGGTCATCGAGGCCATGAAAATGGAAAACGAAATCCAGGCGCCCATAGACGGCGTCGTCATCAGCGTCCATGTCAAGAAGGGCGATAGCGTCGCGCCGGACGAGACCCTGGTCGAAATCCAGTAAATCTGAGCCCGCAGGAAGTGCAGGATGGAATGCCGCAGATGAATAATCTCCTCCACCCATCCGCCGTGCTCTACGCGGGCAGCAGGCCATTCCCCCGGCTTGCCGCATGCGAACACTTTGCCGGCAGCGAAAAGCTGCTGAACAAGGCGTTCCAGATTCAGGCCGAATTATCGGTCAACGAAAAATCCATTTTCGACATCACCGCCGACTGTGAAGATGGCGCCCCCGCAGGCAAGGAGCGGGAACATGCGGCCATGATCGCCGAGCTGATCATGTCCGGTGAAAATCGTTTTGGCCGCATCGGCGTCCGTATCCACGATGTCCGCCATCCGCTCTGGCGCGACGAACTGGAAACCATCATCAATCGAGCCGGGCAGCGCGTGGCTTATATCGTACTGCCCAAACCGGAAAACGCCCAAGATGTTGCGACGCAGATCGCCGCGCTCGATGAGTTGAGAAACCGCCATGGCATCGCCCGCGAGATTCCCGTCCATGTGCTGATCGAAACACCCGGCGCGTTGCACGAGGTGTGGGAGATCGCCCGCCTGCCCCATGTCGAAACTCTTGACTTCGGTCTGATGGATTTCGTTTCCGCCCATCACGGCGCGATTCCCGCCGCCGCGATGCGCTCCCCCGGCCAGTTCGACCATGCACTGGTCGTGCGCGCCAAATGCGCGATCGCCTCCGCCGCACTGGGCAACAGTGTCGTGCCCAGCCACAACGTCACCACCGAAATACGCGATGCCAGCGTGGTGCGGGAAGATGCCCGCCGCGCCCGGCAGGAACTCGGTTTCCTGCGCATGTGGAGTATCCATCCGAGCCAGATATTGCCCATCGTCGAAGCCATGCGCCCGGATTTTGCCGAAGTCAACGAAGCCGCCGCCCTGCTGATCGCCGCCCAGGACGCGGCTTGGGGGCCTATCCAGCAGGAAGGCAAACTGCATGACCGCGCCTCCTACCGCTATTACTGGGAACTGCTGCAACGCGCGCAATCAACGGGAATGGACATCCCAGCCGATGCCCGCCGGCGTTTTTTCTGAACCTAAACCAGACAAGCCGGAACCAAACGGGAACCTGTCATTTCGACCGAAGGGAGAAATCCGCTTGCATCCCAATTGTGGCGAGGGATCTTCTCTTCAATTCGGCATAAAGATTTCTCACTGCGTTCGAAATGACAGGTTTGGTCGAACTGATAAAATATTCGGAGCTTTTTACCTATGGATAATGCAAATGAAGCTAACGGAAATTGACGCATTGCGCGCCTATGCGCGCATGATGAACACGCTGGATGTGTCGCATATTGAGCCGCTGCTGGACGAGGATTTCCGCTACTCGTCGCAGTGGATGATCGGGGAAATTCCTTCGAAGCAGGAGTTTCTCGATTACATAAAACCCATGCTGGATTCGATCAAGCAATCGGGCAACCGGGTTTACGCCGAAATCGCGTACGCCAATGCATGGGGCCACGACGAATGCGCCGTCACGGCAGAGGGCGACAAAGAAAACCTGTCCGCCTGCGTATTTGCCCATGTAAAGGATGGGAAAATCCGGCGGATCGACGTGTGCGGCGACCCACCCCCCTCTGCAACCCAACGAACCGGGGAATATCCTTCGTGATATCCGGTGCCGTGCCATGTCTCAACCCCGGCACGGCGCAAAATGCAAGGGAATAGCCGCAAAAGTAGGTTGATGGAGGGAAGATTTTTGAAGTAACATCGCGCCTCCGCGCATCCGGAATGAACGACATTCCGGCGATGCAGCAATATATCCTGATGGTGCAGCAAAAAGAATAATCAAGCCGAAGCGGCAAGCGAGCCGGTGCGGCAAACCAAAACAACTTAAATCGAAACGGAAAACTCCATGACTCTGATGATAGGAATTCCGCGGGAAACGGCCGCGGGAGAAAAACGTGTTGCGACTGTGCCCGAAGTCGTCGAGAAGCTCATCAAGCTGGGTTTCTCGGTCGCCGTCGAATCCGGCGCCGGGGATGCGGCGAATTTCAGCGACGATACCTACCGCGCCGCAGGCGCAGAAATTATTGCCGGAGCAGCCAAGCTGTGGGCTGCATCCGACATCGTCTTCAAGGTGCGCGGACCAAGTACGGATGAAATCGGCCTGATGCGCGAGGGCTGCACGCTGGTGAGTTTCATCTGGCCGGCGCAGAATCCCGAACTGCTGAAACAACTGGCGGCGAAGAAAGCCACCGTGCTGGCGATGGACAGCGTGCCGCGCATGTCGCGCGCGCAGAAGCTGGACGCGCTGAGCTCGATGGCGAACATCGCCGGTTACCGCGCGGTCATCGAAGCAGCGCATCAATTCGGACGCTTCTTCACCGGGCAGATCACGGCTGCGGGCAAAGTGCCTCCTGCCAAGGTTTTCGTGATCGGCGCTGGTGTTGCAGGTCTTGCCGCAATCGGCGCGGCCTGCGGTCTGGGCGCCATTGTGCGCGCCAATGACACGCGCCCCGAAGTGGGCGATCAGGTCAAGTCCATGGGCGGCGAATTCGTCACCGTGGATTACGAGGAAGAAGGCACGGGCGTGGGCGGTTACGCCAAGCTGATGAGCGAGGGCTTCCAGAAAGCCCAGCGCGAAACCTTCGCCAAACAGGCGAAGGAAGTGGACATCATCATCACCACCGCGCTGATCCCCGGCAAGCCTGCGCCTAAGCTGATCACCGCCGAGATGGTGCAATCGATGAAACCGGGCAGCGTCATCGTCGATATGGCTGCGGAACAAGGCGGCAACTGCGAATTGACCGAGCCGGGCCAGGTGGTCATGAAGCACGGCGTAACCATCATCGGTTACACCGACCTTCCCAGCCGCTTGTCCAAGCAGTCGAGCACTTTGTATGCGACCAATCTGTTCCGCCTGACCGAGGAGTTGTGCAAGACCAAGGACGGCATCATCAACGTCAATATGGAAGACGAAGTGATCCGCGGCACCACCGTGGTCAAGGACGGCAACATCACATGGCCGCCACCCGCGCCGAAATTGTCTGCGGCGCCGGCCAAACCGGCTGCTGCCAAACCGGTTGCGGCGCCTGCCGCCAAAGGCCATGGCAAAGGTGGTGCTCCGGCTTCGGGTACAAAAACAGCAATCATGTTCGGCGCTGCCGCAGCCCTGTTCTGGCTCATCGGCGCCAATGCGCCCGCCGCATTCCTCGGGCACTTCACGGTGTTCGTGCTGGCCTGCTTCGTCGGCTACATGGTGGTGTGGAATGTCACCCCCGCGTTGCACACGCCGTTGATGAGCGTTACCAATGCGATCAGCAGCATCATCGCCATCGGTGCACTGGTGCAGATAGCACCACCGCTCTCACTCCTGAGTGGCTTTAACCGCCCGGATAGCTTGATACGCTGGCTGGCGGTGGCAGGCATCGCGCTCACCGCAGTCAATATGTTCGGTGGTTTCGCCGTCACCCAGCGCATGCTGGCGATGTTCCGCAAATAAGGCCATAAAAATAATACAAGGTAATCAATCATGTCTGAAAGCTTGGCAACTGTTTCATATATCGGCGCGACGATACTTTTTATCCTGAGCCTCGGCGGCCTCTCCAATCCTGAAACTTCGCGGCGCGGCAATCTCTACGGCATGATCGGCATGACCATTGCCGTGCTGGCGACAATCTTCGGGCCGCGCGTCACGATGGCCGGCATTCCGTGGATCATCGGCTCCATGGTGGCCGGCGGCAGCATCGGGCTCTACGCTGCCCGCGTGGTGAAGATGACGCAAATGCCCGAGCTGGTCGCGCTGATGCACAGCCTGGTGGGTCTGGCCGCCTGCCTGGTCGGATTTGCGAATTACATCGACCCGTCAGCGGCGGCTCATCTGACCAGTGCCGAGAAAGCCATCCACGAGATGGAAATCTACATCGGCATTCTGATTGGCGCGATAACCTTCTCCGGCTCGATCATCGCTTTCGGCAAACTGTCGGGCAAGATTGGCGGCAAGCCCCTGCTCCTGCCCGCACGCCACTGGCTGAATCTCCTGGGACTGCTGATCGTCATTTACTGCGGGTGGCAGTTCCTGCACTCCGCATCGGTGAGCGCAGGCATGTTGCCGCTGATCGTGATGACCCTGATCGCGCTGCTGTTCGGCATCCACATGGTGATGGCGATCGGCGGCGCCGACATGCCGGTGGTGGTGTCCATGCTGAACAGCTACTCCGGCTGGGCGGCGGCGGCGACCGGCTTCATGCTGTCGAATGATCTGCTGATCGTCACCGGCGCGCTGGTGGGATCGAGCGGCGCGATCCTTTCCTACATCATGTGCCGCGCGATGAACCGCAACTTCATCAGCGTGATTGCCGGCGGCTTCGGTACCGGCGGCGGCACAGTTGTTGCGGCCAGCGGTGACGCGCAACCGGCTGGCGAGGTGGTGGCAATCAGTGCGGCCGAGACTGCCGAACTGCTGCGCGAAGCCAGGAACGTGATCATCGTGCCGGGCTACGGCATGGCGGTGGCGCAAGCTCAGCACACGGTCTGCGAGATCACCCAGTATCTGCGCGATAATGGCATCAACGTGCGCTTCGGCATCCACCCTGTCGCAGGACGTATGCCCGGCCACATGAACGTGCTGCTGGCCGAGGCCAGAGTGCCCTACGATATCGTGCTGGAAATGGATGAACTCAATGCGGACTTCCCAAATACCGATGTCGCCATGGTGATCGGCGCCAACGACATCGTTAACCCGGCCGCGCAGGACGATCCGAACAGCCCGATCGCCGGAATGCCGGTGCTGGAAGTCTGGAAGGCCAAGACCTCGATCGTGATGAAGCGCAGCATGGCCTCCGGCTATGCGGGTGTCGACAACCCGCTCTTCTACAAGGAAAACAACCGCATGTTGTTCGGCGATGCCAAGAAGATGCTGGAAGAAGTATTCGTCGCGCTTAAATCGTAATGTAGGTCGGGCTTTGCCCGACATGGTGGGCATAGCCCACCCTACGGTTTGATCGTTCCCACGCAGAGCGTGGGAACGATGAATAAATATCCCGACCCCACCCATGCCACACACAAGCCTGAACCCAACCACCAACCAACTGATTCAAACCTACGCCAGTTGGGATACTCTCCGTCTGGAACAGGCGCTGGAAAAAACCCACCGCGCGCAGCCAGCCTGGGCGCAAACAATTTTTTCTCAACGCGCCGAAGTGCTGCGCAAAGTCGCAACACAGTTGTGCGCGCAGCGCGACCGGTACGCGATCCTCATCACGCAGGAAATGGGCAAGCCGCTGCGCGAAGCGCGCGCCGAGGTTGAAAAATGCGCAAGCGCCTGCGACTACTATGCACAGCATGGCGAGGAATTCATGCGCGCCGAGCCGGTCGAGTCGGATGCCGGCAAAAGCTACATCGCGTATTACCCGCTCGGCGTCGTGCTCGCCGTCATGCCGTGGAACTTCCCATTCTGGCAGGTGTTCCGCGCCGCCGCCCCGGCCCTGATGGCGGGCAATGCGCTGCTGCTGAAACACGCGCCGAATGTGCCGCAATGCGCGCTCGCACTGGAAACCATCTTTCGCGAATGCGATTTGCCGGATGGCGTATTCACGAACCTGATGATCGACGTCGAACAAGTAGCCGAGGCCATCGCCAGCCCGCATGTGCATGCGGTCACGCTCACCGGATCGGAAGCCGCCGGGCGGAAGGTCGCGGCGTGCGCCGGACAGCATCTGAAAAAATGCGTGCTGGAACTGGGCGGCTCCGATCCGTTCATCGTGCTGCACGACGCGGACATCGAATTGACCGTCGACATGGCAATAGCCTCGCGCTTCATGAATTGCGGGCAATCCTGCATCGCCGCCAAACGCTTCATCGTCGTGCCGCAAATCGCCGACGAATTCCTGCGCGAACTCAAAGCCAGAGTGGAAACGCTCAGGCTGGGCGATCCGATGGACGATGCCACGCAGATCGGCCCGATGGCGCGCCTCGACCTGCGCGACACGCTGCACAAGCAAGTCAGCGACTCCATCGCGCAGGGCGCAGTGGCGGTGGTTGGTTGCAAGCCGGTCGAGCGCGCAGGATTTTTCTATCAACCCTCGATCCTCGATCGGGTCACAGCCAATACCCGTGCCTGGCACGAAGAACTGTTCGGCCCGGTAGCAACCGTGATCCGCGCGGCAAGCGAAGCAGATGCGCTGCGCATCGCCAACGAAACCCGCTTCGGCCTCGGCTCGTCGATCTGGAGCAAAGACACGGCGCGCGCCGAACAGTTGGCGAAACAAATACAGGCCGGCAGCACCTTCATCAACGGCATGGTCAAGTCCGACCCGCGCCTGCCGTTCGGCGGCGTGAAGGCCTCGGGCTACGGGCGCGAGCTGTCGAGGCTGGGGATGCATGAATTCGTGAATGCGAAGACGGTATGGATTAGATAGATTTTTATGCAGCCCGCTGATACCTGCAACGCTTTCGTCCCCGGTGAAATGATTATTGTTCCTCCAAAAAAGGAGGGACAACTTTCATCTCTGACCTTTACGGTGAAGGAGCTTTACGATGTCAAAGGATTCGTCACGGGCGCCGGGAATCCGCGCTGGAAGAGCACGCACCCGGTAGCGCAGACGACTGCGCCCGCCGTCGAGATGCTGCTGAACGAAGGCGCCACGTTGCTCGGCAAGACAATCTCGGACGAGATGGCGTTTTCGCTCGACGGCGAAAACGTGCACTATGGCACGCCGTTAAACTCCAGATGCCCGGACAGGATTCCGGGCGGTTCTTCCAGCGGCTCCGCATCAGCGGTCGCCGGTGGCCTGGTGGATTTTGCGCTGGGCACCGATACGGCCGGCTCCATGCGCATACCGGCATCGTATTGCGGCATTTACGGCTTCCGCCCGACGCATGGCGCCGTTTCGCTGGAAGGCATACACCCGATGGCTCCCAGTTTCGATACGGCCGGCTGGTTTGCCCGGACGCCGGATGTACTGGCTAGAGTGGGCAGCGTATTGCTCGGCATCGAAATCCCGGAGTTCAAGATCGATAAATTCGTGATCGCGCGCGACCTGCCCGGCATGAAAGAACCCGGCGCTGCATCGAAGTACGATACCTTTATTCAACGGTTATCCGGATTACCCGTCGAGATCGCCGAGGCCGAATTGGGCAAGCCGGATTTTGCAACCTGGATCGAAGCGCTGCGGAATATCCAGTGGTGGGAGTTGAATCAGGCGCACGGTGCATGGATTTCCCAAAATCTCGACGCCTTCGGCGCAGAGATACGCGGCAGGCTGGAAAAAATATCCTCTGTCACGCGGAACGAGATGGAGGAGAACAGGTTGGTCAGAAAGCAGTTGATCAGCCAGATTGAAAGCATCATTTCTCCCGGCACCATCATTATTTTCCCGACCGCTCCCGGCATCGCGCCATTAAAGGGCAGGTCTATAAATAAAGCAAGGGCATCGCGCATCAACACGATGAGTCATACCTGCATCGCTACCGTTGCCGGGCTGCCGCAAATCTCGATGCCGCTGATGGAACAAGACGGTTGCCCGGTCGGAATATCCTTTTTGGGCGCCCGAGGTCAGGATGGCCAGCTTATGGCTGCTGCCCAGGTCTTCAGGGCGCCTCTATAAATCCAAACTCCGTCGCGATACCGCGTTGCTCAAGAAATTTTAACGCTTACATATCAAACATATGCGGCGCACTAAAATTTCTTTTGCGCCTTGTCTCGCTTAGCATTTTGAATTTATAGAGACACCCTTCGGAAAAGATTAAAATACTGTCCGGCGCGCCAAATAATGCGTACCTGCCATTCGCCAATTTATCATTTTCATCTGTGGAGCCTTCATGCCTCTAGCTGCTTATCTCGGCACCATGCCAACTCTCGGCGCACGCGTCTATGCCCATGCCTCCTGCCAGATCATCGGGGAGGTAACTATCGGCGATGACAGTTCGATCTGGTGCAACACGGTTCTGCGGGGCGATGTAAACCGCATTGTGGTCGGACAGTGCAGCAACGTGCAGGATCTCACGATGGGACATGTATCCCACAAGACACCGGACAAGCCCGATGGGTCGCCTTTGGTGATCGGGGATTATGTGACTGTCGGCCACTCCGTCGTTCTCCATGGCTGCACTATCGGAAATGAGTGCATGATCGGGATGGGTTCGATCATCATGGACGACGCCGTTATTCCCGACCGGGTAATGATAGGCGCAGGCAGCCTGGTTTCGCCGGGCAAAGTGCTGGAGAGCGGGATGCTGTATGTAGGACGTCCCGTAAAAGCCATCCGCGCGCTGACGCCTGAAGAAATCTCCTATCTGAAATATTCAGCTGAACATTACGTGGAAGTGAAAAATAATTATCTTAAGCCGGTAGCACCCAAAACTTATTGAGGATTACATATTTGAAGACAGAGTCTCCGCATCTCGTAGGTCGGGCTACGCCCGACGCGGCGGGCAAAGCCCGCCCTACGGTAAATCACTTAACAGTCATGAATTACGTAAAGCTCAATAGTTCGCGTATGAAATAGGTTGGCCACCTTTCTTGTTGCGCCTGAATATCAATTTCTCCCGCCTTAAACCTTAGTTTTGCGGAAATTGAATGCGAGTATTGCACCGCACATCTGGTTAATACAGTTAATACAGTTGACCTGCGTCAGGGTTTCCTGAATTGATCTCCTTTAAACTACGAAACATCGAAAGATTCAAAACGCTATGTGGCGGCGCTACGCCACGCACTTAACTAAGGAGAACGATATGGCACGCACAGCACTTGGCGGCACACCCGTGGAACTGCATGGCAACTTCCCCAAAGCAGGACAAACCGCACTCCCCTTTTCGCTGGTGAACAAGGATTTGCAGGACATTACGCTGGCCAGTTTCGGCAACAAGCGCAAAGTATTGAACATCGTCCCCAGCCTGGACACACCGACCTGCCAGGCTTCCGAGCGACGCTTCAATCAGGTCGCCGGCAGCCTGACCAATGCCGTGGTGATAACCATCTCCGCCGATCTGCCGTTTGCCATGGCGCGTTTCTGTTCCAGCGAAGGATTGAACAATGTGGTCAATCTGTCCACCATGCGCGGCCGCGAGTTTCTGCGCAACTACGGCGTGGAGATCGCCAGCGGCGTGCTGGCCGGACTTGCAGCCCGCACCGTGATCGTGCTGGACGGCAACAACGTGGTGCGCTATACCGAACTGGTCAGCGAGATCAAGAACGAGCCGAATTACGATGCGGCGCTGGCTGCATTGCAGACCTGTTAAATCGGCAATGTCAGACTAATATTGCATATTCGACTTGGCTGCCAAACAAAAAAGGCATCTATTGAGCTTTACATAATTCATGACTGTTAAGTGATTTACCGTAGGGCGGGCTTTGCCCGCCGC
>DATBWQ010000162.1:0-13862 GCA_036514695.1 Gallionella sp.
CTGGTGCCCGTCTTGCGCACATTCAGCGCCAGCCCGCCGACGGTCTTGTCTGCGATGATGCGGGCATACGCCTGCACCATCAGCGGATCGCCCGCGCCAACCGGATCAGTCCCGGCGCTGATGACCCGCACGTGCAGGGTCAGCTCGTGCTCGTTCATCGTGAATGTTGAGGGACTGGTCGTCTCATCGCCGAGGAACACTGAAACCACCGGCAGATCGGCCACGACAAAGGCGTAGTCCGGATCATTCGAGACCCCGCCGCTGCCGATGCCGGTCAGTGCAGGCGTCTGCAATAAAGCGATCACGGCGTCGCGGATCTGGAGCGCACGGGAACTCATGCTGGCTCCAGTTCCAGCAAGCTGATTCCGGTGCCGTCAGGCTTGGCCTCGCGCACCGTGTAAGATGTGCTGCCCACCACCAACGTCTGGCCGCGCGGATCGCTGCCTGCGTCAACCGAAAGGCAGGTAAAAGTTGGATTGGTACCGAGCATCATTCCGGATAGTCCATTGGTAAAACCGTTGTCAAACTTTCCGGTGATCGCCGCGCCGTTCAGCGTGGCGGCATCGGTCAATAGTTTCGCTGCCACTGCGGCATTGGTGCGCGCTTGCAGGGCAGCGAAGGTCATGGTCCCGTTCGTCCTGAGCTTGTCGAAGGATTAAGTCGCGACCGGCACGTTGCTACCGAGCAGCATCTTAACGGTGGCCGACGGGTTGGCCGCAGCTTCCACGGCGATGCCGACACATTGCTGCGCGGTGGCGGTCTTGTTCACCACCTTGTTGGTCGCGTCCCAGAACAACCGGTCGCCGACACTGATCGCCAGCGCACTGGTCTTGCCGATCTCGACCACGCCTTCGGTGCAGAATGGGCCGGGGGTGCTGATCACCACGTCGGATACCGCCACGCCGAACAGCGCGGTGCCAAACAGATATCCGACACCGGAGGCCACGGCGGCTGCCGGGGTCAGGGTGAGGATGTCGCCTTCTTGAATATAAGTTTTCATTGCATGTTCTCCTGTGTTTCCCTCACCCTAACCCTCTCCCGCAAGCGGGCGAGGGGATGAAGGTTGGGTTTTTAAGCGCCTGGGTTTTTTTGAAGCGAGCGGTAGTCCAGCGGTGCCACACCTGCATCGATGCGCACCTTGAATTCCACGCCATCCACTTCCCAGCCGCCTTGCTGCTCCAGCGTCGGGGTATGGTTGCCGTCGAGATAGCTGACTTCGATGGTGTCGGTGACACCGGCATCGGCAGCGCCGTACCAGGCCGTCGCAGAAGCGGTATCCAGACGCGCATCGGAGATCACGTCGAACAGGCCGCGCATGGTGTTGGGCACGGTGTTGTTCTTGGTGGATGCGCCGACTTCGAATTCGGAATTAGCCACCACGCGCGCCGCGCCTTCCAGCCCGACCGGGGTGATGATATGCGCGAGGCGGATGTTAAGCGGGCCGCCGCCGGTAGCTTGCCGAGCCATCGCGACGCGCACGTTATCCGTGCTGGCGGTGCTGAGCACCGTGCCGGTGCCGACCAGGTTGCCGTGGGTGGCGGTGTGGAACAGCGCCACGCCGTCCGCCATGTTCGGGTTGCCGGTCAATACCGCATAGACCAGATCGCCGATGGTGCGGATCGCGGCGCGGCCCATGCGCATCGGGATCTTGCTGAAGGCGTCCAGATCGTCGTTGATGATGGTCTGGCGGGTCAGCGCGAACAGCTTGCCGTAGGTGGCGAGCTGCACGGTCTCGCCGCGTTCTCCGACGGTGGCGTATTTGTATTCCGCGCCATCCAGCACCTTGTCCAGCGCAGGGAAGGAATTGAGATCGAGACGCTTGCCGACCTTGAAGTCGCCGAGCGTGCCGACCGAGCACCATTTCTGGAAGGTCTCTTCGGATTCCTCAAAGCCTTTCAGCATGGCTTTTTCGGCGATATTGGACAGCAGCAGCGGGAAGTCGCTGGTGGAGGTGAAGGCGGCGGCCACTACATCCATCTTGCTCTTGCCGCGCACGTCGATGCGCGCCTGGGCCAGACATTCGCGCGCCATGTCCATCAGCGAGTAGCCGCGATAGTGATTGCTGCGGTCGTCTTTTTCCATACCGGCGCGGGCCAGGATGGCCGACATCGCCAGGGTGCGGAACTTGTCGCGGCTGTCTTCCAGCGAGACGACATAACCGCCCGCGATCGGGGCAGACCCCTTGCCCAGGAGTGCCAGCAATTGGGTGTTGGCGCTCTGCGCAGTACAGGTCACGTCGTTGCTGCACGTGGCCAGCAAAGCGGGCACGCCCTCGACGCCGCTGAACTTGGCAAAAGCGGTTTGAATATCGCTGCGGCGCAGGGCTTCTCCGGCCAGCGTGGCGGCCTGGATTTCAGCTTCGGTTCTGGCGGCAGAGGTTGCGATTGCCGCCGTTTGGATTACATCAGGCATGTTGATCTCCTTGGAGGTTGCTGCGGCGGCTGCCGCATTGATTGCCCCGCCGGAACCCGGCAAGGATTTGAACCGCGCGGCAAGTGCCGTGCGATCAAAACTGGCGGCCAAGGGCATGGCCGTGACGATAGAATTAACGAAGTTTCCGGCCAGCGCCTCATCGGCGGTGTACCAGTGGTCTTCACCGTCGGTGAGCAGCGCGAGCATGTCTTCCGGAGTGCCGCCGGTCTTGGCAGCGTAGCTGGTGGACATCGCGCTGGCCCAGGTGTCGAGATAGTCGGCGAAGTCGCGCATGTCGGCGCTGTTGCCCATCGACATGCCCCAGGGCGCATGAATCATCAGCAGCGCGTTCTCGGCCATCTCCACGGTGTCGCCCGCCATCGCGATCAGGCTGGCGATGCTGGCGGCGACGCCGTCGATCACCACGGTCGTGGCCGCCTTGTGGCGCTTGATGGCGTTATAAATTGCGATGCCGTCCGAGACCGAACCGCCGAACGAGTTGATGCGCACCGTGATCTCGTCGGCATCCAGCGCCATCAGTTCCTGTACGAAATCTTTAGCCAGCACCGAATCGCCATACCAGCTTTCGCCGATGTCGCCGTAGATCAGGATCTCGGCGGATTTGGCTCCCTGCGCAACAGGTGCGCGGGCACGGATGCTGTACCACTTCAAAGAGGATTGAGGATTGAGGACTGAGGACCGGGTTGCTGGCATGACGCACACTCCACATGTTGAGTGTGCGCAGTGTCGCGGGGCGGCTGTCTCATTTACAGGGGGAAGATGAGACTATTTTTTAAGGCAGGATGCAGGATGAAAATGCGCCGCTATCGATAAAGCTCGTTCCATTTCGGGTGATGGCGGCGATCACGCCGGGTGATGACGACGCCACTGGTTGTGGTTGACGGCGCGATCGGTGGAGTAACAACGATATCTAAAATAAAACCGGCAGTCGCCACGGCCAGCGCGCCATACCCAAACCCCCGTACCGCGATCGATCTTGCATTCAGGCTCATGTGCGCGTCACCGTGACGGTTCCGCCCACCTCAGAGATTGTCTGCGACACATCCCCGGCGGTGCGCGAGGTCGGCGTGATTACCACCGGCGTGCCGGCGACAACCCCATCCTGCTTGGCCATGTCCATCAGGCGGGCGAGTTCAGTGGTGAGTTCGGTGCGCACGGCCTGGGCGTTCTGCGGCGCACTCGGCAACGCCTCCACGGTTGCTTCAATGGTATCTGTTGCCAGTTCTATTGCAGCTAGGCTAGCAGCCTGCCCCGCCGTAAGCCCGGACAGCAACTCAACTCCTGCGTTGTAATAAGCCCGCGACCAAACGTGCCGCCGTATCGAGCCGCGCCCATCCTCTGCATCGTAATCCCAATAGATATGCAGCACCATCCAGGTGTTGAAAGCGCCGATGGTCGTTGCGGCAGCGTATCTGCCGTTATGTCTCCCGCTGATATCTTCCAGTAGCGCCAGCGGTGTTGGCTGTGCTGCTTGCAGTGCGCCGGTTGCTGGGTTGAACCACTCCACCGTGCTTTCCTGATACGCCTCGAACTTGACCACGTTATTTCCCAATCCGGTCAGCGCCAGTCCGGTAGTAGGATGTTCGAGATTGATCGACCACGTTTCCGTGACTCCGAATACCACGGTAATCGCTCTGGCAATATCCGTCTCGCTTACCTGCCCCAGCGAGATTGTCCTTGTTGCGTAGAGCGTGACTGCCAGCGACAAATCTATCTCGGACGCTTGCGCCAGCGCAATTGTGATCGGAGTGGGCGATGAGATTGTTTGTGCGGCATCTGTCTCGGTCACTTGCCCTACGCCGAGCGGCTGATTGGAGTACGCTTCCAGGATAACCTGCGCAACATCCAACTCTGTGACCTGACCAATCGCGATGGTCGTGGCGCTATACACGGCAATGGACTGCGCCAAGTCTGATTCTGCAACCTGCCCGATAACAAGGGTGACGCCCTGCAACGCTGCAATCGGGCGCGCAAGGTCTGTTTCGGTTGTTTGCCCGACTGCGATAGTTAGCGCGCCGAGAACCGTGGTGATAACTTGCGCGGTGTCTGCTTCACTGGCTTGCGCGACATCGCGGATAGCGTTTTCGCTTAGGGTGATGACTTGCGCGGTGTCGGTTTCTGTTGCTTGTCCTAGCGGCGGCGCACCATCGTTAAAAGTAATGGTGGTTGAAAGCTCAACCCACGGGCACTCGGTGCCAGAACCACCCCCTGATGTTAACGGTAGATCGGTATAGTCCTGATTGTCTATCGCTAAATCAGCACTAGCGCCTGCCGCCGGCGTTACGAATCGGTGCCCTAGCTCAATTACAACTCTGTCACCGGCCAGCGCGTTAACTGTGGTATGAGCAACGTTATTGACGATGCGCGTTGCCCCAGTGGTAGTTGCCTCGATGTCAGCAACTAGCGGAATACGTAAGACACCTCTAACCGTGTCTGTGTCGCCTACCATGACACGTACACCAACCGCAAGATACGCATCGGCGAGCGTGGAACTTTCTCTGACTATAATCGCAGCCGCTACTGTGCCCGATATGGTCTGGTTAACATCCAGTGGCGGTGACACCCACTGGCGCAGGCACTGGTAGCCGATGTCATCAGTGGTACCCTGCCAGACCTGATTAACAAGAGCGACGCCGCCTGATCCAGTTTTAGTAAATGCGCTTGGATAACGTGCGAATGCAGGGGCGCTATACGCCCACCCCGTGCTAACGGTAGGTGCGGAAGGCGCTGAGCCAGCAACCGGCAGATAAAATCTAGTTGTCATAATACGGTATCCACTTGGTCACGCCGCCAACGGAGATTTTGATCTTCCCTGCATAAGCGCCAAGCGCGGCAGTGCTTAATATCCCGTCTGCGGTTTCGGTAAGCATGAAATAATCGCCTACCACTTTCAACGCGGGAACTCGGTCATGAGGTATTGCCCCGCCAAGGGCTGACCCAAGATAATCGTAGAACAAGTCGGCACCGCTGGTAACAGATACGTTGATTGGATTGTCTGTTCCACTCAACCCATAAATCCTGCACCCGATAACTTTGCTACCATTGGCAACAATACCTGCCCCGCCTGCTGTCCCTTGTACCAGTAAGCCATAGAATGTACACGTCTCTACTGGCTTCCCTGCTGCACCTTTCTTGGCGCTGTCAAAGGTAACGCTACCGCCAATAGAAAAACAGCCAAAGAATTGATTGTCGTCTGCCGCCCAAATTTCCAAATTTGACCAAGAGCAGCTATAAAAGGTGCAGAAGCATGTATTAGTCCCTCCGTAGCTTGCGCTTGCGCCACTTAGCAACCACGTGCCAACCACTCTGCAACGGGTATACCTATTGGCATAAACGCAGTTGATTCGCGAGAAACCAGGATTAGGGTAATCAGCTGAATTAGGGGTCAGTGATTCACAATGCCAGGCAAATCTGATGTCGCTGACATCTTTAGCCTGCACGACTATATTTTTATAATCGCAGGTAACTGTCGCGGCCTCGTAAATTACCGAACCTGCTCTGAATCGTCCATCAACGCATAGGTTATGTAGAAAGGCACCCCAGATGTCCTGCGTAGTATTTCCGATTACAGAGATGAACCGAATCGACTGCGGCGCACCAACATACACCAGCATCGTTCCTGTGGCGTGGTTGTCCGCAATGACGCTAGGTGCGTAATAGTATGGATAATATCCCCACAGGCTACCTACCCCAATATCCGCACCCGCCAGCCCTTTGTAGGATGTGGTCAGACTGATTGTCAGAGTGGAGAGATAAATTCTATTATCAAAATCAACGCGCGTAATACCTGGAGATGCGTTCATTGCAGCAACCGCCGCAATAATAGCTGCCCCATCGTCAGTGCCAAATACGAACTGCGCAGTAGTATCACTAATCGTTGACGATATAGCCATCTGCACGTGAGCACTATCAACGAACGCTACAATGGTCGTGTTGAACGAGGCATCTTTACTCAACCCGCCGGGTGCGGTGCTGTGATAAGCGACGTTTAATATCTTGCCAACATCGCCGACAGCAAAGGTGCCTGACGGAGCGGTGGCAATATCGCTGCCACTGGTAACGGAGCAATCAAAAAACCATTTGCCATCACCAACTGCGCCGTAAGCTGATACGTTGATTGAGAATGTAGTTGAGCCACTACCACTGCCCTCTCCTGGCGGGCCTGGCGGGCCAACAGGGCCAACAGCGCCATCCGCTCCGGTAGCTCCTGTGGCTCCAGTAGCACCTGGAGCACCCGCAGCCCCAGGTAAACCATTCAGCCCAGCAAGAGCCGCTCTTAGCGACATATCCATTAAGAGTTCCCCCCCGCGTTAGTCACCGAACCTTAGCTTGCGCGGAAGAAGCCTGCTGCCGCGATCTGTGCGGTTATATCGCCGCCGTTCGGGGTAACAACGAAATCGTGCTGCGTGCAGGGAACAATATTCGCGTCCGTGCCAGCAGTAGAATCGCTGTCATAGCTGATGGTCAGGTCGGTCCAGTTGCTCCCCGCAGATACCGCAGTCCAGGTCTGGTCTGGAATATCCAGGTCAACGCGGTCGTTGGTGTCGTCCGGCGCGAAAGCCACGATGTCGGCATCGGTCAGCACCTTGCGCGCATAGCCGCTGTTGGTGGCTTCGGCGACGTTGGCAATGGTTTCAAGCGCGGCGTGGTCGTCAGCGTCAATACAGGCCGCGTCCGTAGCCGAAATTACCCACGCTGTAACTACCAGCACGGCGTTAGTCGGGTCGCTCAAGTCCACGCGATTGTAGAGTTCCGCCACACGTCCCTTGGCAATGTTGAATACGAGATCAGCCATGATTCACCTCCAGCGCACAGTTGTAGTAGTTCTGCATAACGTAGCCAGAAGGATTTTCCGCATCGGGGGATGTCTTCCCCACGTGCTTCTCGGTCACATGCTTGCGAGCAGCCTTGCCGTCACCGTCGTCCACCAACTTTTCGCCACAGTGTCGGCAATACCGGCCTGGTTCCTGTTTGATAGCAAACACAACATCGCCGTCAAGACCGTGAATTGTTATCTTCACGCCCTTGCGTACCAGCCAGCCTTCGGCTTCTCCGCCAGTCAGGAAGTTCTCTGTGAACTTCTGCTCCTCGTCCTGCGCAACCAGCTTGCTAAGCTGCACCTTCGCGCGCGGCTTGAGACTGGAGATGATCTTGCGCCTGATAAGCTCGTCAAAGATCATCGCGGCAGAGATTGCGCCCTGCGGTAAAGTTCCCTGCTTTTGCTTCAGCTCGAAGAATGCAATCACCATCAAGGCATCGTCCGAGTTAAGCACGGCCTCCCGTGCGAGCACCTCGCCAGAAGGTGATATTGGGTCGTGGAATACTTTTATTTGCATTTTGATTCTCCTTTATTAAATGGTTGTTGATTCATTGACGGGCAAGGGCGAGGCGCGCAGAGATATGCAGTAGTCCACGTATTGCCGGTAGGTGCGGCCTGCTTTAGGGATGATGTAGGTGTTCATTCGACAGCATCTTGTGCAGACGTATCCACCGGCAAGGGCGCGGCGGGCGGCGCCTGTTCGTTGGCCAGGTCGGAACCGAACACCAGCTCTTTCGCTTTGGCTTCGCTGCGAAATGCGGCGATCTGTTCGATGACATCGCGCGGATTCCCACCGCGTTTACGGATGACTTCGACTTCGGACGCGAAGCCATCCTGCACCAATTGATGCCAGGCGTTGGCTTCTTTGAGCGGGTCGATCCACGGCATGGATTGCCCGACGTACAGGCAATCGTCCTCGCTGTATTGCTCCAGGTCCCTGGGCATGGTCACCTGACCGGAAAGGTGCGCGGCCAGCACGAATTGCTGCCACACCGGCTGCACAAATTGGCCGACAAATTCGTCGGTGAGCACGGCGTAGTGGATCCACTGCTCGACCAGCTCCTGACGCTGAGCGGAGTAGGTGCCGTTGTAGTCGCGCGCCAGGCTGGAATAGCTGGCGCCGAGACCGGCGGCAATAGCGCGCAACTGCCCCTGGCGGAAGGTGACGACGTTCGGGTTAGGGCGGTTCGAATCGATCAGGCCGATCTCTTCGCCCATGCCGAGATTTTCGATGATGGTGCCGGGCGACAGGCTGAGTTCGCGCGGCAATGCGTTGCCTTCCGCGTCGCGGTCGGTGATGGTGGCCGGGTCGTACATATCCGGCGAGCCCTTGCGCACGTAGGCGGTGAGCGCGGCGGCGATCTTGGCGGCGATGCGCTCGCTTTCTTCGTAGTCCTTGATGTCTTCCAGCCGGGTGATGACGCTGGCGAATCCGGATACGCCGCGCATCTGGCCGATGCGGTCCACCGAAGCGAGTTGCAGCATGCGCGACGAGTCGATGTATTTGAGATCGTTGGAGCGGGTGAGCGTCAAGCTGCCATTTGGGAAGGTCTTCCATACCCAGAAGCCGGTGGGCTTACCCCAGCTATTGCGCTGCACGCCCTGCTGGATGCCTTTGCCGGGATCGTGATAATCCATCGGCACCATGTCCGCCTCGAACATCTCCAGCGAGAACGGCACGCGCGTGCCGTGGTCGAGGAACGGCACCGGCCCGGTTAATGATTGCGTGAAGACTTCGCCGTCGCGGAACCAGCTCGCGGCCATCATGCGCTGCACCTTGGCCCAGTGGTGGCGCTGCGTCACTTCCGGGCACAGGCACCAGTCGCGCCACGCATCGCGCAGCGCCTTGGCATAGTCGGTATGGATGCTCCCGTCTTTCTTGCGCGGCTGCGGCTCGATGCCGATGCCGGTGGGCCCGACCACGTTGTTGACCAAGGTGCGCAATGCGCCGCGCGCGATGTCATGGTTCTGTTCCAGGTTGCGCGCCAGTGTGCGCAATGCCACCGCGCCCTGCTGCACTTGCAGATCGGGCGAGCGCTGGTCTTTGGAGAATTTGCGCAACCGCGACGGCTTGGCTGCTTCGTACTGGCTGAGCACGCGCCGCGCGTTGATGCGGCGCAACCCGGCGGACGGGCTGAGCCAGGCGACCAGTTGATCCAGTGGGTTCAATTCGACGCGGTTCATACGGGATTATCGAATCTGGCCACAGACATCGTCAGCCCGCCGATGGTGGGCGCCTGGTTGGCCCGTGCGACTTCGGCAACGGCGCGCTGTTCCCATTCTTTTCGCCCGGCGATGATGGCGGGCAGATCTTCCATGCGCAGGCGCCGGTCGCCAAAGCTGACTTCCTTGCCCTCCAATAACGCGGTTTCAGCGACCAGATATTTGGCCAGCATCTCGGTAGCAGTGCTCATCGGCGAACCCTTGTATGGTTTTATGCTTCTCTCGTTCGCCTCCCCTCCCGCTTGCGGGAGAGGATTGAGGAGAGGGCGCATTCAGGTTTGCCGAATTTACCGAGGCGGCTGTCTCATTTACAGGGGGAAGATGAGACTGTTTTTTAACCTGATACTTGCCGGCCATTTTCATTCTCCTTTTAGCATCCGATAAAATTGCGCCTTGCTGATGCGATGTTTGGCGCATACTTCTGTCCTGTTGCACCCATTAAAATCTTTCAGCACTTCTTCCTTGCGCGCCAGGCAATCTATTTTTGCAACATATACTTCACATCCTCCATCCTGTTGACGATCAATGATGGCCCAGCGTTCAACGACCGGCCAGCGCAATTGCTGCTCGATCTGCTCGGCGCAGTTGTCACTGAATGAGTTTTCACCGATCGCATGTTGAACGGCTTTGAGGACAAATCTAAGCAACGCTTCACCGCTCACTTGAATCCCCTTTGCGCCCAATCGTCCGTGGCGAAACTGCTGCGCGCTGCGCCAGGTTTGGCGGCGCGGCTGGGTACAGGCGTCTGCATTTTGCTCGGCACACCGGCGACCAGCTCGTCCAGCGTCAGTTCTTTGGGCTGACTGAACAGGTCTGCCATCAGCGGCTGCACCTTGGCTTCCAGATCATCCCAGAATTTCGCGCTTTTTTTATGCAGATCGAAATATGTCTCCAGCCAGATGGTGTACACGCCGCAGTCCCAGGCCTCAACGCGCTTCCTGATCGCTGTCCAGGAGGACTCTTCGCCGCGCGTGGTGCGGCGGGTGGTGCGCGCTTCGCCGGTGAATTGGCGGAACCATTCGTCGCTGAGTTCTTTACTGAAGTGGACGTAGCCGGGGCCCGGCTTGGTAATCTGCAAGCGGCCATGCAGTAGGTCTTTGGCGTGGTTTGTCCCGACCCACCACAGCACCAGGCCGTTTTTGCGCAGCCGCCCCTTCCAGTCGATATCTACTTTGCTGGCACCGTCCTTGATGTGTTTCTCGCGCCCGCTGCGCCCGCCGATGGCGAACACTTTACGGCGATTATGTTTGGCTACCCAGTTGTACACGGCGTGGGTGTTGTGGCCGCGCGTGTCGATCGCCGCGCCGGTGATGCGCAGGCGGGATCCGCTGGCGTGCATGAATTCGGTCTCGAACAGGAATTCGTCCATATCCGCCCACACCTCCTCCTCGTCCGGGTTGCCGAAAAAAATGCGGTGCGCGACGGTCCACATTTCGCAGCCGCGCCCATAACCCCACACGCCGCACTCCAGCCGGTTCGGTTGTGTGTCGATCCCAGCCAGCAGCAGCACTGCGCCGCGCGGCACGCGCTCCAGCAGGAACGGCTCGGCGCGCGCGCGCAGTTCGTTCTCGTCGGTCTTTTCGTATTCTTCGGCCCAGTAATCGCCGCGAGTGGTGTTGACGAAGGCCTGTAGCTTTTCTTTTTTGCCCTCGCCGCTTTCACGGTTGGCGGCAATGAATTCGCGCACGATGCCGGCCCATGATACGTTCGGGCTGTAGGCGCTCCAGGTGTGGAAAGCGACGCACGCCGGCGGGCGAATGATCTCGCCCTGCGGGTTGCGGAAGATGCCCTTGTTGTCCAGCGTGGTGCCATCATCGGCTTGATAGCGTCCGGCCGTGTCCAGGTCGATGCCCAGGTATTGCGCCTGCGAGATCAGCGCGCCGCAGTGCGGACACAAGTGGCGGACGGTTTCGGGATCGTCGTCATGCCACTTGAAACCGCTCATCTCTTCTTTGCCGCCCCACACCAGCGGATGGTAGCCGCCACACTCCGGACAGGGAATGCAGGGTTGCAGGAAAATGTCCGCGTCGCGCTCGCGTTTTTCGATGTTGGAAAAACCCTTCAGCTTCGGCGTGCTGCCGAATACCATCTTGGGAAAGGTCGCGCCCTCGACGCGCTTGGCCGCCAGCGTGCCGGGATCGCCTTCCTTCTCGATGTTCGCATCGAACGCATCGTATTCGTCCAGCATCGCCACGTCCGCGCTCAGCCGCCGGTAGTTTTTCGCGGCCTTCCCGCCCTTGATGTGCGCCATGCTGCCGAGGAACTTCTTCGCCTGCAGCGTGTTGTCCTTGTCGCGTTTCAGGTAGGCAGGGAACACCATTTCCATCACCGCCACGTCGCGCAGCATCGGGTCCAGTTCGGTCTTGACAAACTCGTCGCGGTCATCATCGGTCGGCTGCCACAACACCTGGTTGCGCCGCTTGTGTTGCGCGAAGTAGCCCATCGCCGCCAGCAGAATCTTGGTATATCCGACGCGAGCCGACTTGCGCCAGATGATCTCGCGGATATCGTCGTTGCTGATACACGCCATGATCGCGCGCTGGAACCACCACGGCGTCCACCGCTGCTCAACATAGGACGATTCGACGGACAGATAGAAATGCTCCCGCGCCCATTCGTCCAGCGTCATCGGCGGCGGCACCCCGAACGCACTCATCCCTCGCGCCAGGTGTTGCTCCAGCGTCGGGAGAATGAAACGAGTGTGCTCGGATAGATCCATCAGGCAGCCTCACCCATTATTTGATCAACAACAACGGCATCATCCTCGACGGTCGCCTCATCATTCAGGTCTGATAACGACATCGCAGCCACCGTATTGCGCGCCTTCGCCACCTCTCCTGCGATCAGATCAATATCATCAGCCGTAAGTTGAGGAACGCGACGGCGCACCATCCCAGGTATTGCATCCAAAACGCCGGCAACCTTCGACGCCGCCTTGGTCAGTACCTCCTCGATCAGCGCAACCGGCGCCAGCTCGCCGCGCGTGACGGCGTTCTGCATCGCCACCTTGTCGGCCTGTTCACTGGCCAACCTTGCGCGCTCGGCCGCCAGTTCACCCACGTTCGCACCACCTCTGCCAGCGGCCTGCTCTCGCAAGCGGCGTATATATGCAACACGAATATCACCCAGTTCAACAGTTTTCCAATCTAAATTGATCTGCTCCAGAAGCTCACTTACAGCTTGCTGGCTTAAATCAAGATGATCTGCAATATCCTGTTGACTCAACACCTTACAACCCCCTTAGTAAAAACTCATGACTAGAGCACACACAAGGTACTAATCACCCGTATCGGGAAAGCTGCGGGAGTACCTTTCGTTTCAATGGGTTGTATGCTACTTGTTGCGCAACACATAACTACTGGCGCTTCATTGGATGCGCTCATTTCGCCGTCCTCATTGCGCTGGCAAACTCTCTGTCGAACTCGATGTTCCACACCCTATCAATGGTTTCGCTGGCTGTCTCGAAGTAGCGGATACGCTTGCCGTATGACGGCGTTCCGACGAACAGGATGATGGGACGCACGAATGATTTACCTGCTTGACCGTTCGGGTAATGCCGCTCCCATATCCCATCAGGCAATCCGGTGTTACGTCCACCGCGGAAGTAGGCGAACCCCCATTTCATTCCCTTCCCCTTGATCAACCTGGTCGTGTTCTTGCGGTTCATGCGATAGCCTTGTTCAGGGAACGCCTTGAACCACGAGAGTATCTGCACGATCTTGGCACCTGACAGATTGCCATACTGATCGAGTGCATTGCTGCGCTTGGCAAACACACCGTACATTCCGGCGGGCATCACCCCGACTTTTTGCAGGGCTCGCTCATATCGCTTGCTCACGCGCGTACCACCATCGATCAACGCGCTCAGGTAACGGTCTGGCATGGTTGATCCCTTCCCTTGCGTACCTGCCAACTGCCCCAATGAATTGCGAGCCGACTTTCTGACACCGTCCCTCAACCCGACCTCTGCGCGAAGATTGGCTTTGGTCGCATACTCGTACACAAACATGGCTTGCCGAGTTGCTGGGTTAGGCCGATCAACAGCCCGGTTGATCTCATCCTGCAATGCCTGGTTGACCAGCTTGGCCGTCGAATTAAGCGCGTTTTTTGCAGCGAAGGGGATCTGCTTAAACCCGATATCGCTCAAGTCGCGCTTGAGTTCTTCCAGACCCTCGATCTTTATAGTCAGCATGGCGAGCCACCCTTCCACACCTTCCATACCTCAAGCCAAGGTATGGAACCCTGCAAGCCAATAAAACCGGCCCTGTTCCATACCTTCCATACCTTCCATACCTTCCAGACGTAAATGTGATTACGCACGCGCGCGCGTATATGCGCGGGCGCACGCTCACGCACGTGAGGACATAGGTATGGAAGGTATGGAAGG